>DATBDB010000229.1:0-4983 GCA_036270155.1 Gaiellaceae bacterium | reverse complement strand
TCCGAGAATGCCGTTGACGAGCCGTGCGCCGTCTTCGGATGCATACCGCTTCGTGAACGCGACCGCCTCGTTGATCGCGACCTCCGCCGGCACCTCGCCCGTCTGCAGCTCGTGCACCGCGACGCGCAGGGCGCTGCGCTCAACTGTGCCGAGGCGGTCGGCCGTCCACCCTTCGGACGCGCCCGTGATGCGCGCGTCGAGCTCCTCGGCGCGCTCGGCGACGGACTCGGCGACACCGCGGGCCCACGGGTCGATCTCGCCCGCATACTGCGAGCCGATCGTCTGGCCGGAGAGGTCCCACTGGTAGAGCAGGAACAACGCCTGCCTGCGCGCCTTGCGCCTCGAGAGGGTCACCCTTGCACTCCCGCTCCGTCGAGCCTGCGCTCGTCGATCGCCCGCAGCGCGTCGAGCGTCGACGTCGAGTAATCGCCGCTGCGGAACGGCTCGCTCCCGAGCACCTCGAGCGCCAGGTCGCGGGTCGTCGGAACGCCGACGACGGTGGTCTCCCGCAACGCGCGCTCGGCCCGCGCGATTGCGGCGGCGCGGTCGTTGTCCCAGACGACGAGCTTCGCGATCATCGAGTCGTAGAAGGGCGGGATCACCGTGCCGGACTCGATGAAGGTGTCGACGCGCACGCCCGGTCCTTCCGCAGGCTTGAACAGCGAAACGAGCCCCGGCGACGGCCTGAAGTCGTGCTCGGGGTCTTCGGCGTTGAGGCGGATCTCGATCGAGTGGCCGCGGCGCGGCGCGCGTCCGGTCACCGACAGCGACTCGCCCGCCGCAACGAGCAACTGCTCGCGCACGATGTCGATGCCGGTGCACATCTCCGTCACCGGATGCTCGACCTGCAGCCGTGCGTTCAGCTCGATGAAGTAGAAGCTGCCGTCGGGGCCGAGGAGAAACTCGAAGGTGCCCGCGTTGCGATAGCCGACAGCACGGCACGCGCGCTCCGCGGCCGCCTCCATCGCCTCACGCGCATCGGGCGAAAGCGCGGCCGACGGCGACTCCTCGATCAGCTTCTGGTGGCGCCGCTGGATCGAGCACTCGCGCTCGCCGAGCGTCAGCACGTTGCCGTGGTTGTCACAGATCACCTGGATCTCGACGTGGCGCGCGGGCACAAGCGCCTTCTCGACGTACATCGTCGAGTCGCCGAAGGCCGCATCCGCTTCGTTTGCGGCCATGCTGAACGCGTCGTCGAGCTCTGCCGCCGCGTGCACGAGGCGCATGCCCTTGCCGCCGCCCCCTGCCGTCGCCTTGAGTAGGACCGGGAAGCCGATCTCCTCCGCCGCGGCACGTGCCGCCTCGGCCGTCGTCGCGCCCTCGGTGCCGGGCACGGTCGGCACATTGGCCGCGCGCATCGCCTGCTTCGCGGAGATCTTGTCGCCCATGATCGCCATCACATCTGCAGGCGGGCCGACGAACACCAGGTCGTTGTCGACGCACGCCTCGACGAACGCGGGGTTCTCGGCGAGGAAGCCGTAGCCCGGATGCACCGCTTCGCAGCCGGTGGTGTTTGCGGCAGCGATCACACTTGGGATGCGCAGGTAGCTCTCGGTCGCCGAAGGCGGGCCGATGTGCACCGCGTGGTCCGCCATTTGCACGTGCAGCGCGTCCTTGTCGGCGGTCGAGTAGATCGCCACGGCCTCGACGTCGAGCTCGTGCAGCGCGCGAATCACCCGGACGGCGATCTCACCCCGGTTCGCGACGAGAACTCTGGTGAACATCAGACGGCGTCGAGCGGGCGGCCGTTGATCGGCTCGAGCTCGAAGAGGAGCTGGCCGTACTCGACGGCCTCCCCGTTGCCGACGTGAATCTTGCGGACGATCCCTTCGATCTCCGACTTGACCTCGTTCATCAGCTTCATCGCCTCGAGGATGCAGAGCGTGGCTCCGGCGCCGACAGCGTCACCTTCCTGGACGAACGCTGCAGAGCCCGGCGCAGGCGCGCGATAGAACGTGCCGACCATCGGGCTCTCGACGCGCGTCAGGCCGTTGTCGCGCGGCGCGACCGGCGGCAGGTCGCCTTCGACGGTGGGCGCTGCGGGAGCCGGGAGATACGTCGGCTCGGCGGTGCGGCGGACGCTGACACGCGTCCCTTCCTCCTCGATCGTGATCTCGCCGACCCCGGTCTCCTGGACGATCCGCACGACCTCGCGGATGCGCTCGGCGCGCTCGCGGTCGACGCCGCTCGCACCGAGGGACTCGTCGCCGCCGGCGCGCTCGCGGATCGACTTGAGCAGCGGCTCGGCCTCCTCGCCGAAGAGCGCGAGCAGCAACAGTTCCTCCTCCGACGAGGCGAGGCCGCCGGCCTCGTCGCGGAGCCGGTCGAGGTCGACGGGGTCGGTCTCGGTCTGGCCGTTCTCGAAGAGCTCGACGGCGCGCTGGAGCGCCGGGTCGACCGAAGCAGGCGTCCGCCCAAAGCGGCCCTCGACAAGGTCGCGCAGCTCGTCCACCATCGTCGAGTAGCGGTTCGCGGTCAGGACGTTCAACAGCGCCTGCGAGGCGACGATCTGCCCGATCGGCGCGGCGAGCGGCGGCGAACCGACCTCGGCCCGCACCTTGTCGAGCTCGTCGAGCACCTCGTCGAGCCGGTCGCCCGCATCGCGCGCGCGCAGCTGGACGTCGAGCGCGGCGACCACGCCGACGGGGATCTTCCGCTGTGCGGCACGCACGGCGATCCGCGGCGGAACCGGCGCGACGGGCTCGTCGCCGATGTGCTCGTCGACGAGGTCGGCGGCGTCCCAGAGCTTGTCCAGATCGATGCCGGTGTCGAGACCCAGCCCGGCGAGTGCCTGCGCGGCGGCCTCGGCGGAGACGCGGTGCATGGTCAGCGCGACCGGGTACGAGGCGACGGCGATCACATCGGCGCCCGCGCGCGCGGCTTCGAGCGCGGCGGCGAGGGCGCCGCCGCCGGCGCCCTGCGCGTAGAGGCCGACCGGCAAGCCCGTGACGTCACGCAGCTCCCCGACGAGCTCACTCGCGCGGTGTGGCTGCAAGACGGCGGCCGGGTCGTTCAAGAGGATGCGCGCGGCGCCCATCTCCGGGAGGCGCTTCGCGGCGTCGACAAGCGCTTCGTGGCGACCGCTGCCGTAGAGCAGGCCGGCCTCGAACTCGGCGCCGGACGCGACGATCGCCTCGGCCGCCTCGCGGAGGTTGTCGACGTCGTTCAGCGGATCGTGCAGCCGGAAGACGTCGATCCCGCTCTGGGCGGCGCTGGCGACGAACCGTCGGGCGAAGTCACTGCCGACGGGCCGCGAGCCGACGAGGAAGCGTCCGCGCACCGCGAGCGCGAGCGGGGTCTTCGTCCGCGACTTGAGGGCGCGGATCCGTTCCCACGGGCTCTCGACACCGCGGCGAACGGCGGTGTCGAACACGCCCCCACCCGAGACCTCCAGGTACGCGAAACCGGCTCCGTCGAGGAGCTCCGCGAGGTGCAGCAGATCCGCCGTCGGCATGAGGCCGGCGAGCGGCTCCTGGCTGAGGACGCGGATCGTCGTATCGACGAGACGCGGCATGGGTCAGGACATTACCCTGAGTGCGGAAATCGGCTCGATTCGGTCGAATCGGCCGCGAGGTACGCCGCAAGTTTTCGACACCTGTGCAGGTCTACTGTTCATGGACGGGAGACGAGACACACCTGATTGGGTCGTCTGCATGTGGTGTCGAACCATCTATGCGCCGACGCTGATCCGGGCCGCGGTGTGCCCGAAATGCGGTGATCCGCGCTGGGAGCCTTCGGCGATCCCCGACGGTGAAGAGCCGCTCGAGTCGCCGCTCCAGGCTCTGGCCTTCTAGCTAAGCCGTCGCCCCTTACGCCCGTTGGATGTAGCGCTTTTCGCGCGGGTCGAGCTTGATCTTGTCGCCGACATTCACGAACAACGGCACCTGGATCACCGCGCCCGTTTCGAGCGTCGCGGGCTTCGTCACGTTGGAGACGGTGTCGCCTTTGACACCGGGCTCGGTGTCGGTCACCTCGAGCACCACGGAGGCGGGCAGGTCGACGCCGGAGGGATTCCCGCCGACGAACATCACCTGGACGGATGACGACGCCTGCATGAACGGCAGCTCGTCCTCGAGCAGCGCGTGCGGCAGCGAGAGCTGCTCGTAGGTCGACTCGTCCATGAAGACGACCTCGTCGCCGGAGTCGTAGAGGTACTGCATGTTCTTTTGCTCGGTGCGCACGCGCGGGAACTTCTCGCCGGCGCGGAACGTCTTGTCGACGACGGAGCCGCTGCCGAGCGACTTGAGCTTCGTCCGCACGAACGCGCCACCCTTGCCCGGCTTGACGTGCTGGAACTCGACGATCCGCCACGTCTGCCCATCGAGCTCGATGTGCATCCCGTTCCGGAACTGGTTGGTGGAGACGACCTCGGCCATCGGCGGATCAGGGTAGCCGACAGGACATGGCCTTTTCGGACATGTCTGGGGACAGTCCCTAGACATGTCCGAAATGGACATGGCCGGGGACAGTCCCTGGCCATGTCCGAAAAGGTCACCTGACTTCGATCAGCTCTTTCGGGAACGACGTGAGCAGGTCGACGCCGTGCTCGCGCACGACGGCGAGGTCTTCGATGCGCACGCCGCCGAGGCCCTCGAGATAGATGCCGGGCTCGATCGTGACGATGTGGCCGGCCTCGAGCGTGTCGGTGGACTCGGTCGAGAGCCGCGGGGCCTCGTGCACGGCGATCCCGACGCCGTGGCCGAGCCCGTGGCCGAAGTTCTCGCCGAAGCCGGAGTCCGTGATCAGCTCGCGCGCGAGGCCGTCCGCCTCGACGCCGGTCATCCCGGCCTTGATGTTCTCGCAGGCGCGCTTCTCCGCGGCGAGGCACACGTCGTAGGCCTCGCGCAGCCTGTCGGGCAGGCCGCCGGTCGAGACGGTGCGCGTGCAGTCGCTGCAGTAGCCGTCGACGCGCACGCCCCAGTCGACCGTGACGAGGGTCCCGCGCTCGACGATGCGATCTGTCGGGTGCGCGTGCGGCATCGC
>DATBDB010000228.1:0-6781 GCA_036270155.1 Gaiellaceae bacterium | reverse complement strand
ACTTCCTCGGTGAGGAGCGTGCCGTTATCTCGGGCGACGATGTGCCGTTTCCTGGGCAACTCGCCGAGGCGCTGGTAAAACGGCATGCGTGGAGAATATCGGTGAGCGGATCGAGCACGAGGTGGGCTCGTGGGAAGGGGTCACGACGCACCAGCATCGCTTCGGCGGCACCGAGTTCCGGCTCGGCCGCCGCGAGATCGGCCACCTGCACGGCAACCGGTGGGCCGATCTGCCGTTCCACAAGGGGATCCGCGACATGCTGGTGGAGACCGGGCGCGCCCAGCCGCACCACGTGCTGCCGGAAACCGGCTGGGTGTCGAAGCAGATCCGCGGCGAAGAGGACGTCGTCGAGGCGATCGAGCTCTTCCGCCTCAGCTACGAGCGGGCGCGCGTGGCGCAGAACGTCCGCGCGTCACGCGACGAGCTCAGCGAACCGAGCTGAGCTGACATTCCCGCCGGAGATCACGATCCCGATCGACGGGGCTTCGACGAGCCCGTTCAGCACCGCGGCGATCCCGACGGCGCCGCTCGGCTCGACGACGAGCTTCAGCCGCTCGAACGCGAAACGCATCGCCTCGACCATCTGCTGATCGGTCACGGTCACGATCTCGTCGACGAGCCGCGAAGCGACCTCCCACGTCAGGTCGCCGGGCGCATGCGTCTGGAGCCCGTCGGCGATCGTTCGCGGCACGTCGATCGCGATGATCTCGCCGGCTGCGAACGACTGCTTCCAGTCGTCTCCCGCCTCGGGCTCGACGCCGACGACGCGTTTCACGCCGAAGTCCTTCGCGATCGTCGCGGAGCCGGCGATCAGCCCGCCGCCGCCGACCGGGACGACGAGTGTCTCGACGATGCCCGCGTCCTCGAGCAGCTCGAGGGCCGCAGTGCCCGCGCCGGCCATGATCAGCGGATCGTCGTACGGGCGGACGAGCTCGGCGCCGCGCTCGGCTGCGAGCTCGTCGGCGATTGCCTCGCGGTCGCCGGTGTACCTGTCGTAGAGCACAACCTCCGCTCCGTAGCCGCGCGTTGCGTCGAGCTTCGACTGGGGCGCGTCCTCGGGCATGAGGATGGTCGCGGGTGAGCCGAGCAAGCGCGACGAGAGCGCGACGGCCTGGGCATGGTTTCCGGACGAGTACGCGAAAACCGGCGTCCCCTTCGGCAGCGACGAGATCTTGTTGTAGGCGCCGCGGAACTTGAACGCACCGCCGCGCTGCAGGTTCTCGGGCTTGAGCACGACGTGCTCGCCGAGGGTGCGCGACATGATGAATGGCGTCCGGTGAGCGACTCCGTCGAGCACGCGCGCGGCAGCGCGGACGTCGTCGGGGCCGATCACGTTACACGCCGTTCAAACAATGCTGCTCCGCAGCACGCCGATGCCTTGAATCTCGAGCTCGACGACGTCGCCGCGCTGCAGCCAGCGGCCGTCTCCGTGCTCGAGGATGCAGCCGTTGCCGACCGTGCCCGAGCCGATGATCTCGCCGGGCCGCAACGTCGTGTTGCGCCCCGCCTGCGCGCGCAGCGCGTCCCAGCCGTGATACATGTCGCGCAGATTGCCGCGCGAGCGCTCCTCGCCGTTCACGCGCGCGATCATCTCACCCTCGCTGCCGTCGAACTCGTCCGGCGTGACGACGATCGGGCCGATCGACGTCGCGAAATCCTTGCCCTTCGCCGGTCCGAGCCCGACACGCATCTCGGCGCGCTGCAGGTCGCGGGCCGACCAGTCGTTGAGCACGGTGAAGCCGCCGATTTTCCCTTCGGCGCCGATGATCGCCGCGCACTCGAGCTCGAAGTCGAGCTCCTCCGTGCCTTCGGGGTACGGCACCGGCATGTCCGGACCGAAGATCGCGGTCGGGTTGGAGAAGTAGAAGACGGGGATCTCGTACCACTCCTTCGGCACCTCGGAGCCGCGCTGCTTCCGCGCGGTGGCGACGTGCTCCTCGAACGCCATGAAGTCACGCACCGAGGGCGGGTGCAGCACCGGCGGCCGCAGCACGACGTCGGCGAGGGCGTACTCGGCGTGCTCGCGCGCGGTGCCGCCGCCGGTGAAAAACGCCTGCAGCGTCTGCGCCGCGAGCTGGATCACCCGATCCCCTTCGATGCGCCCGGGCCACCCGCGCTCGAGCGCGAGCTCCTTCGGGGTGAACATGCAGAGCTTCACGCGGCGCAACTTAGATGAAGGGCCCGCCGTGGCGGGCCCTTCATCGTCGACGGGGTGCCGTTAGGCGGTCGCGATGTCGCCGCGATCCGTCGTCTTGAGCGGGCCGGTCGACTTTGCGCGGCCGGCGTCGATCGAGACGTGGTATTTCAGCGAATCATCCCGGGCCGTGTAGAGGTAGAAGTACTTGCACGACTGCGGGATCGAGCACGACAGTGTCGCGCTCGGACCGAAGAACGCGTTCAGGAACGCGGCACGGTCGCATGATGCGGCGCACGTGGCATTCGGGTTGAACGTGCCGCCGATCACCTTGCCGGAGATGAAGCCGGCGACGCGGCCCTGGATCCCGGCAGTGACTGTCGCACCACGCTTGGTGTTCGACGTGTCACACGCCTCGGGGCTCTGCCCGGCAACGGTGGTGAACGTTCCGCGGTCGCGTGCGGTCAGCGTGTAGCTGCCGTCACTGCCGCGATGGATCTTGTAGCTGCGCTATCAGGGCTCCGTATGGACGATCACGTCGGCGATCTCCGGCCTGACGGCGCGGATGCGTTCCTCGATCTCGCTTGCGCGCGCGTGCGCGTCGTCGAGACGGCTCGTGCCGTCCAGGCCCAGCGTCAGGAACGCCACCAAGCCGCCGTCCGTGCGCAAGAAGCGCAGTGAGCGCGGCTCGGCGCCCGTCGCCTCTTTGACGATGCGGCGTACCGCAGCTTCGTCGGCAGCCTGCACTTCGCGTGCCTCCCGGGTCTCCGCGAGCGGCTCGAGGTGCGTCTGCACGCCGGCGATCTCCGGCACCGCGGCGCAGATCGCCGACTCGAGCTGTTCGGCGATCTCGTGCGCGTCCTCGAGCGAAAGGTCGCCCGGCAACTTCACGTGCAGCGACAGCTCCTTGCGGCCGTCGACATCGACCAGCGCGAGGTTGTGAACCTCGCGGACGATGGGGACTCCGACGGCAGCTGCGTGCGCGCGCTCGCGCAGGTCGGCGTTCTCGATCGGCTCGACATGAACAACCACGTCCGCGTTCGGCAGCGCGCTCTCCACCGCAGCCTCGACGGCATCGGCGGCGGCGTGCCCCTGTCCCACAGCGGCGCCGGGCGGGACGCCGATCACGACGTCGGCGAACTGCCGGCCGCCCGCCTGGCGCATGCGCAGCCGCCTCAGCTCGACCTCGGGCGTGAGCCGGTTGATCGCCGCGAGCGCAGCTGCCTCCGCCTCGGCGGGGGCGCGGTCCATCAGGACGTCGACGTTCACCTTCATCAGCCGCGTCGCCGCGAGCAGGACGAGCGCGCCGACGAAGAGCGCCGCGATCGGGTCGGCGTTCAGATAGCCGTAGTGCGCGAACACCAGCCCGATGAGGACCGCAACCGAGCCGAGGAAGTCGCTGGCGAAGTGCAGCGCGTTCGAGGCCAGCGCCGCGCTCTGATAGCGACGCGAGGTGCGCCACGAAACGACCGTGCGGCCAACGTCGATCACGATCACGACGCCGAGCACGGCGAATGCATACCAGTGCGGTTTGACCGCGCCGCTGGTCACGCCGGTCAAGCGCTCGATGGCGCGCACGGAGATGAAGATGCTGACGAGCGAGAGGAACCCCGCTTCCGCGAGCGCCGAAAGGTGCTCCGCCTTGCCGTGACCGAACTGGTGCTGAACGTCGGCCGGGCGCGAAGCGACGCGCACCGCGAAGTACGTGAGCAGCGCAGCGACCAGGTCGGTGCCCGAGTGCGCGGCCTCCGAGATGAGACCGAGGCTGTTCGTCGCGAGACCGACGCTCAGCTTGAGGACGACGAGCACCGCGGCCGCGGCGACGGAGACGAGTGCTGAACGGCGCTGCGGGCTCACGCCCGCAAGGTACCCGGGGACTCGACTAAAGGTTGCCGCGGAGCGCTTGCTCGCGCTCGATCGCTTCGAAGAGGGCCTTGAAGTTGCCGTCGCCGAAACCACGCGCACCGTGGCGCTCGATCACTTCGAAGAAGAGCGTCGGCCGGTCCTGCGCGGTCTGCGTGAAGATCTGCAGCAGATAGCCGTCGTCGTCGCGGTCGGCGAGGATGCGCAGCCGCTTCAGGTCGTCCCAACTCTCGGCGATCTCACCGACACGGTCGGGCGTCTCCTCGTAGTAGGTGTCCGGCGTCGAGAGGAAGACCACGCCGCGGCGCTGCAGCGTCTCGACTGCGCGCACGATGTTCGACGACTGCAGCGCGACATGCTGCGCCCCCGGGCCGTGGTTGAAGTCCAGGTACTCGTCGATCTGACTCTTGCGCTTACCTTCGGCCGGCTCGTTGATCGGGAACTTGACCTTCCCGTTGCCGTCCGTCATCACCTTCGACATCAGCGCGGAGTACTCGGTCGAGATGTCGTCGTCGCTGAAGTGGATCATCTCGGTCATCCCGAAGACCTGCTCGTAGAACGAGACCCACTCGTTCATGTGGCCGAGCTCGACATTCCCGACGATGTGATCGATCGCGAGCAGCCCAGGCCCGTCGCCGGTCACGGCTGCAGACTCCTTCGCGACATAGCCGGGGAGATAGGCGCCTTCATAGCCGTTGCGGCCGACGAACGTGTGCACCACGTCACCGTACGTCGCGATCGTCGCCAGCTCGACCTGGCCGAAGTCGTCCTCGACGACCTCGGGCTCGCGCACGCCGCGCGCGCCGCGCTTGACCGCTTCTTCGTAGGCATGACGCGCATCCGGCACGCGTAGCGCGATGTCCTTTACGCCATCGCCGTGCTTGTTCGCGTGCTCGCCGATCTCGTGACCGGGATGCAACGCACTCGTGAGCACGAGCCGGATGTCGTTCTGCTCGACGACGTAGCTCGCGCGATCACGCACACCCGTCTCAGGGCCGGCGTACGCGGTGCGGCGGAAGCCGAACGCGTGCTCGTAGTAATAGGCGGCTTGCTTGGCGTTCCCGACCCAAAGCTCGACGTGATCCCAGCCGTCGAGGGGCATGAAGTCGTCGGTCACGACTGTCAGTCTATCCCGCTATCCCGGAGCTCCGGCATCAGCCTCGATCACCGAGATCTCGTCGAGACTCCGCCGGAGCGGCTGCTCCTTCACCCAGATCACCGCGATCAGCCAGACGCACGAGGCGACGCAGGCCGCCACGAGGAACGCCGGGCGAAGTGCGTCGGCAAGCGCCTGCCGTGCGGTCGGAGGCAGGCGGTGGATCCCGATCCCCTGGCTCCCGCCGAGCCCGGAGGGCAGGCCGTGGTTGACGATCGCTCCCATCACGGTGACGCCGATCGTCGCGCCCATCTGCCTCGAGAACTGCGTCAGGGCCGTCGCCGAGCCGATGTGGCGCCGCGGCACGGCGTTCTGCACCGACAGGACGAACACTTGCATCATCGAGCCGATCCCGATGCCGGCGATCACCATGTTGCGCGCCGCCTGGGCGTTCGTCGTGTGCACGTCCATCCGCCACAGCAGGAACATCCCGATCGCGAGCACCACCGGCCCGAGGACCGCGTTCCACCGGTAGCGCCCGGTGCGCGAGACGAGCTGCCCCGTGAGCAGCGACGTGGTCACAGCGCCGAGCATGAGGGGCGTCAGCACGACGCCGGATGACGTGGCCGACGTGCCGATCACGCCCTGCACGAACAGCGGGACGTACGAGATCGTCCCGAACATCGCCATCCCGACGAGCGCCATGCAGGCGATGCTTCCCGCGACGATCGGGTTGCGCAAGATCTCGAACGGCAGGATCGGCTCGCGCGCCCGGCGCTCGACGAACGCAAACGCGACGAGGAACACCGCGGCGAGCACGAGCGCGCCGACGACGTGGACGCTCGTCCACGGGTAGTCCGCGCCACCCCAGACGAGCCCCATCAGCAGCGCGCCGACGCCTGCCGCGAGCAGCCCGGCGCCGAGCCAGTCGATCGGATGCGCCGTTTGCGGCGTGCGGCGCGGCATCGTGATCGAGATCACGACGAGCGCGATCCCGCCGATCGGCAGGTTGACGAGGAAAACCCACCGCCAGCTCGCGTTGTCGACGATGAACCCGCCGACCGCCGGGCCGAGGATCGATGACGCCGCGAACACCGCGCCGATCAGTCCCTGCCATCGTCCGCGGTCGCGCGGCGGGACGATGTTCCCGATCACCGCGAGCGAGAGCGGGAAGAGACCGCCGGCGCCGATCCCCTGGATCGCGCGGAAGACGATCAGCTGCGTCATGTCGGTCGCCGCGCCGGAGAGCGCCGACCCGAGCAGGAAGACGACGATTGCGAAGAGGAAGAGGTTCTTTCGCCCGTAGACGTCGCCGAGCTTCCCGTACAACGGCACTGTCACCGTCGAGGTGAGCATGTAGGCGGTGAACACCCACGAGTACTGCGTGATCCCGCCCAGGTCGTTGACGATCCTCGGGAGGGCTGTGGCGACGATCGTCTGGTCGAGCGCGGCGAGAGCGAGTGTCACCATCAGCCCGGCGTAGATCGCAAGGATCCGGCCGATCGTCAGGTTGTAGCCGGGAGGCCGGCTCTGGAGTCGCTCGCGCAGGGGCACCGTTAACCAGGTTAACGAATGTCAGTCTCCCGGAGGCTCGACAGCCGGCCGGCGGGATCGCTCGAGCACGACCGCCGAGAGGATCAGCGCCCCGCCGACCACCTCCCAGCGCGTCAGGTGCTCGCCCAGCAGGA
>DATBDB010000227.1:0-9158 GCA_036270155.1 Gaiellaceae bacterium | reverse complement strand
CATGTGCCGAGGCTACTCCACCGCTTCGTGCTGATGCACGCGACATGGGCGTGGCCGGGACAGATCGTCCCCGGCCACGCCGACGCCGGTCGACCCTCGCGCTAGCTGAGGATCGTGTTCGACGTACCGGCCAGGTAGCAGCTGCCGACCTGGGCCCGGCCGAGAACAGCGCGGACGCGGACCTTGGCCTTGAGCGTCGAGCGGAACGTCGCCGTCGTCACGACCGAGGGCGTGACAGCCGCCGAGCCGGTGTGGAGTGCGACGACCTTCACCGCGACCCAGCGCGATCCGTTGAAGCGCTGGAAGCCTGCGTACTTGCCGGCGAAGCTCTGCGCCGCCGTCACGCGGAGCGAGTACCGGTGCGCGGCGATCTTGACGAGACGCAGCGACGGTCGCACGGTGACAGTCACTTGGCTGCTCGAGGTGTTCCGGAGCTTGACCGTGTAGACGGTGTTCATCAGCGGCTTCACGACAGCCGAATACGCGCCATTCGCGGTCGTGTCGACCGTGAGCGCCTGAGCCGACGCCGACGAACCGCACTGCTGGGCAATAACGGAGATCTTCTCACCCATTTTGTGTGTCGAGAGGATGCCGGACAACGTCGACGAGGGGCCGAACGTGACCCCACCCGGTGTTGCTGCGAGCGTCAATGCCTCGGCAGCTGCCGCCACCTTGACGGATCCCTTGAAGCTCTTGCCGTTCGCGGTCGGGTCGGAGTACGAGTACGACCCCGCCGTCTGGAACGTGCATGTCCCGGACTGGCCGGCCGCCAGCACGACGGGATTCGGGGCGCAGGTCACGCCCGCCGTCGACTTGAAGACGACCTGGTGAGCGACGCTGTCGCTGTTCGTGAATTGCACCACGTCACCCTGGGCAACCGTGGTCGCGGTCGGGTTGTAGCCCGCCTTGGTGATGGTGACCGTCACGGTCTTCGCCGTGGCGGCGCCTGCGACGAGCAACGCGCCCGCAACGAGAAAAAGCAGAGCCTTGCGCATTTCGATGAACCTCCTCAAGGCGGTCCATCTGCAACGGCGCGCGGAGCGCACCAGCACGGACACCTGACCCTCATCTCCCCGTTCGCTCTGCGCCGCAAGCCTCTGCAGCGTAAGGGGTTGGTAAGCCGTGGCGGTCGTTACTCCATTGGCAGCTCCCCCACGAGCCGGTACCCCACGCCCCAGACGTTCTCGATCAGCGCCGCCGGTGAGCCCGCCTCGCGCAGCTTGCGACGCAGGCGCGACGCGTGCGAATCCAACGTGCGGGTTCGGCCGATCGTCCGGAAATTCCAGACGTCGTGCAGCAACTCCGCCTTCGTGAACACGCGCTCGGGCTCGCGGGCGAGGCAGAGGAGCAGCTCGTACTCCTTCTGGGCGAGCTGCATGCGCCGGCCGTTGACTCGCACGTCGCGCGTGCGGGTGTCGATGCGCACCGGCGGCGCGTCGACGACCTCAACGGTGCGCGGTGCTGCACGGCGGAGCACCGCGCGGATTCGCTCGACGAGCTCCTGGTACTCGAACGGCCGCGTCAGATAATCGTCACACCCTCGACGGAACGCATGGATGCAGTCGACGCTGTCAGCCTCCTCGTGGCCGAGAACGATCACCGGCGCGCGCGGAAGCCAGCGGTCGACGCCGGCGATGTCGCCCGCGAGCACGAGGTCGAAGCGGCCGTGCGCCGGCACGAGCTCGAAACCGTCACTCGGTAGGTGGCGCTCGAGGAACCCGCGCGTCTCTGGCTCGGCGTCGGCTAGGAGCAGTGCTGCGGACATGACGCGACGCTAAATGCGCGTAAAGGCGGCGGCCAGTCGTCCATTTGCACGATTCTGCGTCAATCGATCCTCAGTCGGCCGAGACGGCCACGTCGATAGGCTCGAGCCATGGACGACAAGGTCAATCTCGCCGACGCGCTCGCGTCCTTCGACGAGCCTTTTCAGCCACGCATCGTCGGAACGATGAACGACTACAAGCTGATGGTCGCAAAAACCAAGGGTGAGTTCGTCTGGCACACGCATCCCGACACCGACGACTTCTTCCTCGTCGTGAAAGGCCAGCTGACGATTCAGCTGCGCGACCGCGACGTCGTCCTCGGGCCGGGCGAGCTCTACGTCGTCCCGCGCGGGGTCGAGCACTGCCCGCGGGCCGACGAGGGCGCGGAGATCCTCCTGATCGAGCCGCAGGGAACGGTCAACACAGGCGATGCAGAGCCCGGCGCGCTCACGGCACCGGAGCGGCAGCTGTAGCGACACCGGCTACGCGATAACGATCAACCCCAGCGCAGTCAGCGCGAGTCCCGCCGAAACGACGAGCCGCTGCCCGAACGGCGCCACCTTCTGCGCGAACACAACGGCGGCGACGGCCGCCATCCACCAGACGCTCATCAGCCCGAGCCCGAAGAACGCGACCATCAGGCCCGCCGAACTGCCGGCGCAGTCGAGCCCGTGGCGCAGTCCATGGTTCGCCCGGCAGCGCTCGAGGAAGCGCCGCTTCATAGGCGTCAGCTCGTACAGCCCACCCGCGAGCGTCGCGTACGCGCCGAAGGACATCCACGGGACGCGCAAGGCGAGCAGCGCGAGGACAAGCCACACCGCGAGGTACGGAGCAGCGAATGTGGGACTTCGCCGGTACCAGAGCGCCGACGGGAGCATGAGCAAGGGCATCCAGACCATGTCAGTACTCGAGCTTCGGTTCCCAGTCGGCGCGGCCGCCCGGCGTGCGGTCCTGCATCGTCCAGAACGGCCACTGGTAGTCGACGTGCCGCGGGTGCAGGCCGGGCTCGGTCGGAGCGGACATCAGCTCGGAGCTCCAGAAGTGATGGACTGCGCCGTCGCGTTTCGTGAACACCGAGGCAACGGGCCGCTGCGCTTCGTTCTCGCCCTCGGCGAAGTAGTCGCGGTTGTACGTGTTGTTCGCGGACGAGAGGAGGCGCGTGAACCGCCAGCCGCGTTCATCACCCCACGCGCGGAAGCGCTCGATGGGCACCTTCGCGATCACGGCGAATGAGATCGCCTGCGTGAGATGGCGCGCAGTGCCGTCGACCGCGTCGATGATCGAGGTGCATGACGGGCACGGCCCCTCGAGCGCCAGGCCTTGCTCACCCGGCCGGTACATGAAGCTGTAGAGGTAAAGCGTGTCCTTGTCGCCGAACAGCTCCGACATGCGGACCGGCCCGTCGACACCGTCGAAGACGTAGTCCTCCGGTACCTCGCCGCCCAGCGGGAGTGCACGGCGCTGCGCCGCCACCGCTTCCTCCTGCCTCCGCAGCGCGATCTCCGCCTGCAGCAGCTCGTCACGCGCGCTGCGGTATTCCTCCGATTCGTTCGGCCAGTTCATGCGGCGATCTCCCTTCCAAATACCAGTGCTTCTTGTGCGTACGACACCCACTCGCGCGTATCGGGCTCGGTGACCGTCACCCACTCGCGCATCGGTGTTCCCTGGCCACGGTCGAACGGTCCCACCGCACCACTCGCAAGCAGCTCGCGGCAGCGCGCCTCGGGCAGCTTCACGACGAGCCCGTCGCGATGGAGCATCGCGAACAGCTTCGTCCCGATCTTCAGGCCCGGATTGTGGAACGCCCTCCCGACCGTCACTCCTGGTTCGACCGCCATCACCGCGACGACGCGCGCGAATGCTCGCTCCGCGGTCACGCAGCCACCTGCGCGAGCAGCGGCAGGAAGTGATCCCAGCCCTTGGTGTGCTGCTCAACCTCGCCCTCGGTCGGCAGGTCGCTGTGCCGCAGGCGCACGCGCGTGCCACCATTCTCCGGCTCGAGGTCGAACGCGACCGTCGTCGAGCCCACCGGCAGGGACTCACGTTCCTCGCTGCCCCAGGTGTAGACCACGCGCCGCGGCGGATCGATCTCGACGAATTCGCCGAGCGCGACGTTCTCGCTGTTGAACTTCAGGCGGAAGACGCCGCCGGGCCGCGGATCGTTCCACGACTCCTCCCCGATCCACGTCGTCAGCAGCTCGGGCTCGACGAGGTACGGGAACACCTTCTCCGGCGCCGCGTCGATCCAGATCTCCTTTACCAGCTCATCCTTCGACAGCTCATTCTTCAACAGCTCAGCCACGTTCGACCTCCCGCTTCAAGCGTTCGAGTTTGTTGTCCCAGAATTCGTCGAGGAACGCGCGCACGTCGTCGAGGCCCTCGGGCCTGGCGCGGTAGAGCCGCCGCGTCCCCTCGCGGCGTTCGGTCACGAGGCCCGCTTCCTTGAGCACGCGCAGGTGCTGCGAGACAGCCGGCCAGCTGACCGTGAACTCGGCGGCGATCTCTCCGGCCGAGTGCTCCTCGTCTCGGACAAGGGTCAGGATCCGACGCCGGCCGGGGTCGCTCAGGGCACGCAGTGCGGTTTCCATTCCCTTATTTAAGCAGATCCTTTGTTAAGCGGATGCTGCATCTGCAGAATCCGTCCCGTGCCCCACCAGATTGCCCTCCTCCGCGGCGTCAACGTCGGCGGGAACAAACGGGTCGAAATGGCTCGGTTGCGAGGCCTGCTCGAGGAGCTCGGCTACCGCGACGTGCGCACGTACGTCAACAGCGGCAACGCCGTCTTCAGCGGACCGCGCCGGTCCGAGAAGCACCTCGAGACGGCGATCGCGAAGGCCTTCGGCTTCGAGGTGGCTGTCGTGCTCCGCTCGCGCGCTGAGCTCGCCGACATCGTCCAGGCGAACCCCCTCCGCGACATTGCGACCGATCCGGCGAAGCACCTGGTCGTCTTCTGCGCCGCCAAGGCGTCGACCGATCTCGATCCGGCCGACTTCGCGCCGGAGACGTTCCAGGTTCGTGGACGCGAGATCTACCTGTGGATGCCGGGCGGCATCCGCGACTCACCGCTCGCCAAGCTGCTCGCGACCAAGGCGCTCGGCGACAAGAGCACCACGCGCAACTGGCGCACCGTCGAGAAACTGCTCGCCCTCGCCGACGACGGGTAGGTCTACAGCCGGCCGGAGCGCAGTACGCCCCAGAGCAACCACACGCCGAGCACCGTCGAGAGGCCGAACCCGAGCACCGACACGATGTGCAGCCCGAGCACGTGCGGTCCCGTCTTCGCGAAGATCCCGATCAGGCTCGAGCCGATCAGGCCGCCCGTTACGACCAGCGCGATCACGAGCCTGTTGAAGAGCACGTCGAGCTTCGCCATGAACTCGTCGAGGCCCTTGTGGACAAAGCCGACCTCGATCTGCCCGTCGCGCACCTGCTCGAGCGTCTCGTGCACCTGGTACGGCAGGTCGGCCGCCATCTGCGTCAGCTTCCACCCCTCACGCCGCGCGCGTGACGCAATGCGCCGCGGTGTGAAGCGGTCGATCATCAGATCGCGCGCGTACGGCTTCGCGATCTCGAAGACGTTGAAGTCGGGATAGAGCTCGACGCCCACGGAACCAAGTGTCGCGATCGCCTTGTCGAGCATCACGAACCGCGTCGGCAGCCGCAGGTTCATCGTGTAGATCAGCCCGAACGCCTCGCGGATCACCTGGATCGGATCGATCTCCTGGATGCTCGCGCCGTAGTAGCGGTAGTACAGCTCGCGCAACTCGGAGACGAACTGCTCCTCGCGCTCCTTCGGATAGCGCACGCCGAGATCGGAGAGCCGCTTCGGCAGCGCCTCGATGTTCTCCGACGCAGCGTCGATGAAGAGCCGCGTCAGCTTCGACATGTCGTCATCGGTGAGCTTGCCGGTGAGACCGAAGTCGACGAGCCCGATCCGCTCGGGCGAGAGCACGAGGATGTTCGCCGGGTGCGGATCGGCATGGAAGAAGCCCTGGCGGAAGATCATCGTCATCCAGGTCTCGGCGATCAGGTACGCGAGCCGGCGACGCTGGTCGAGTGACCACTGGTCGAGCTCGAGGTCGGCGAGCTGCACGCCGTCGAGGTACTCGAGCGTGAGCACCCTCGATCGCGTGTACGTCCAGTAGACGCGCGGCACCGCAACGTGCGGGTGGCCCGCGAAGTTCTTGTGGAAGCCGTCGGCGTTGCGCGCTTCGAGGCGGTAATCCAGCTCGTGCCGGATCGAGCGCGCGAACTCGTCGACGATCTCGTTCGTGTCGATGAAGTCGAGCGCGCGGATGCGTTCCTTCGCCAGCTTCGCCGCCTGGTACATCAGCGCGAGGTCGGCCTCGATCTGGCGCGGCGCGTTCGGCCGCTGCACCTTGACGGCGACGAGACGGCCGTTCGGGAGCGTCGCGCGATGCACCTGCCCGATCGACGCCGCAGCGAGCGGCTTCTCGTCGAACTCGATGAACAGCCGCTCGATCGGCTGGCCGAGCTCTTCGCGGATCGTCTTCTCGACGTCGGCGAACGGGAACGGTCGCACGTCGTCCTGCAGGCTCCGGAGCTCCGCGATGATGTCCGGCGGCACGATGTCGGGTCGAGTCGAGAGCAGCTGGCCGAACTTGACGAACGTCGGCCCGAGCTCGTCGAGCATCTCGCGCAGGTGCCGGCCACGTGCTGTCTGTCCCGTCTCGGGGTCGCCGGCCTTGCGCCCATCGATCGCGTAGCCGAAGCCGTGCCGAACCGCAACCTGGGCGATCTCGCTCAGCCGGCCGAGGTTGCGCTGCTTGGGGCGCGTCGCCACGGGCAAAGTGTTGCACGCAGGCCGCTTCCCCACCCTGCGCCCGGGGCATAGGCTCAGAGGACCAACGGAAGGGGGAGATATGGCCAAGCCGATCGTTCTCATCCACGGCGCGTGGCTCACGCCGCGCAGCTGGGAGAACTTCGAGCAGTTCTTCAGGGCCAGGGGCCATGAGGTGTTCCTGCCGGAGTGGCCGCGCAAGGCCGACGGGGTCGAGGCGCAGCGCCGTGACCCGAGCAAGCTGGCCGGCATGGGCATCAAGGAGATCGTCGATCACCACGACGCGTTCATCCGGCAATTGCCCGAGCCGCCGTTCATCATCGGTCACTCGTTCGGAGGCCTGTTCACGCAGATCCTGCTCGACCGCGGACTGGGCGCCGCCGGCGTCGCGATGGATCCCGGCCCTCCGAAGGGGATTTTCAACCTGCCACCGGCGGCCCTCGTCTCGGCGTCACCCGTGCTCCTGCATCCGTCCAAGTGGAACGGGATCATCGAGCTGTCGCTGAAGCAGTTCACGCGGGGCTTCGTCACCGACTGGTCGCCGGAGGATGCGAAGAAGGCGTACGAGCGCTACGCCGTGCCCGAGACGGGTCGCATCCTGTTCCAGGCGGGAACCGCGAACTTCAAGCGGGGATCGGAAGCGACGGTCGACTTCAAGAACCCGTCGCGTGCGCCGCTGTTGATCACCGGCGGCTCGAAGGACCTGACTGTCCCGGCGGCGCTGTCCCGGACGATCTACAAGAAATACAAGGCGGGGCCTGCGCGGACCGACTACATCGAGTTCGACCGGCCGCACCTGCTGATGGCAGGCCAGGGCTGGGAAGAAGTCGCCGAGTCGGTGGCGAGCTGGCTCGACGCGGTCGGTGCGCCGAGCGCCGCCGCGCGCGCCGAAGCGACCGTGCAAGCCTCCAACTAGCTGATCTTCTTGATCGTCGCGGTCCAGGCGCCCTTGGGTGCCTGGACCTCAACGGTCTCGCCGAGCCTCTTGTCGATCAGCGCCGCGCCGAGCGGTGAGGTCGGCGAGACGGTGCCGGCACCGCCGACAGCGCTCACCTCGACCGTCATCTTTTGGCCGCTGTCGCCCTCGATGTCGACGACCGAACCAACGCCGACCTTGTCGGTGCCGGCATCGGCGACGATCTCCGCGCCTTCAAGCCGCGCCCGCAGCGTGCGGATGCGCGCCTCGAGCAGGCCCTGCTCGTTCTTCGCCGCGTGGTACTCGAAGTTCTCCGAGAGGTCGCCGAACTCGCGCGCGGTCTTGATCGCGGCGATCACCTCGACGCGGCGCGGGCCTTCGAGCTGCTCGAGCTCCTCGCGCAGCGCGTCGGCCTGCTTCGCGGTGAGCCGCTCGCCCTCTACCACTTCGAGCGGCCGCCGCGACGACGCGACGTATAGACGACGCGTGGCTTCGCAACTTGCATGCCGGTCTCCTGGAACTTCTCCACGTGACCCTGCAGACGGGCGACACGCGAGACGTCGGCCTGCTGGTCCGGCAGGACGAGCGTGATACCGACGCCGCCGCGACCTGCGCGGCCCGTGCGGCCGACACGGTGCGTATAGACGTCGGGCTCCTCCGGCGGATCGAAGTTGATCACGTGCGTAATATCGTCCACGTCGAGCCCGCGGGCGGCGACATCGGTGGCCACGAGCGTCTTCACCTTGCCGTTGTCGAAACGCTCCAGCGCCTTCTCACGCTGCGCCTGCCCCTTGTCGCCGTGGATCGCAGCCGCGTCGACGTCGTGACGAAGCAGCTTCTCGACGAGGCGGTCCGCGCCGGCCTTCGTGCGAACGAAGACGAGCGCGAGGCCGGTCTCCTCGTGCTTCAGCAGGTCGATCAGCGTCGAGACCTTGTTCTCGGGCGTGACCGCGACGAAGCGATGGTCGATCTCGCCGCTCCGGCGGTCGGACGGAAGCTCGCCCTCGAACCGGGCGGGGAAATGGGTGTACCGGCGGGCGAGCTCGCCGACCTCGCCGTCGAGCGTCGCCGAGAAGAACATCGTCTGGCGGTCGTCGCTCAGCGCGCGCAACAGACGATCGACCTGCGGCTTGAAGCCCATGTCGAGCATCCGGTCGGCTTCGTCGAGCACGAGGACCTTGACCGACGAAAGGGAGATCAGCTTGCGGTCGACGAGATCCTGCAAGCGGCCCGGCGTGGCGACGATCACATGCGCCTTCTTCGCCTCGTCCGCCTGCGCCTTCAACGGGACGCCGCCGTAGACGGATGCAACCTTGACGCGGTCGCCAGCGATCAGGCCGAACTCCTCCGTTACCTGCGAGCAGAGCTCGCGGGTCGGGACGAGCACCAGCGCCGCTGGGCGGTCATCGGTGTTCAGCCGTTCGACGATCGGGATCGCGAAAGCGAGCGTCTTGCCGGAGCCCGTCGGGCTCTTGGCGAGGATGTCGCCGCCGTTCAGCGCCTCGGGGATCACCAGCGCCTGGATCTGGAACGGAGCTTCGATGCCGCGGACGGCCAGGCCATTGCTCACGGCCTCGGAAACCCCGAGGGAACGAAAATCAGTCAACTTGTCTCAACTCCTTCGGACATCGAGATCGTGTGTCCGGTAGAGGAGACGCGATCTCACGGGAATGCGGCT
>DATBDB010000226.1:0-35833 GCA_036270155.1 Gaiellaceae bacterium | reverse complement strand
GCACGCGCGGCCGGGTTGATCGTGGGTCGTTCGGCATCGACCCTCGAGCAGGCGCTCGAGGCCGACGCCGACTACCTCGGCGTCGGGCCGGTCTGGGACACGCCGTCGAAGCGCGACGCCGAGCCCGCGATCGGGCTCGAGGGGCTGCGCGAGATCTGCGCCGCCGTCGGCGTCCCGGTCGTCGCGATCGGCGGCATCGACGCATCGAACGCCGGCGACTGCATCCTCGCGGGCGCAGCCGGCGTCGCAGTGATCCGCGCCGCCACCGATCCCGGTCTCAGGAGGGCCGTCGACGCTGCATTCAGATGACGTATCTGTCGGAGACCGGTGAGCTGAAGCTCCTTGCGGAGCTCGAGCGCCGCGGCCTGGTCGCAGGCGTCGAGCACGACGCAGCGCTGATCCGCGGGGCGCCGGCCGGGGAGAGCCTCGTCGCGACGCAGGACGCGCTCGTCGAGAACGTCCACTTCAGGCTGGACTGGATCGACTGGCGTGCGCTCGGCTTCCGGGCGGCCGCGGTCAACCTCAGCGACCTCGCCGCCTCCGGAGCGACGCCGCAGGCGCTGCTCGTCACGCTGGCCGTGCCGGGGTCGACGCTGACCGGCGACGTGCTCGCCTTCTACGAAGGGATCGCGGAGTCGGGCGTTCCCGTCGTCGGCGGCGATACGACCTCGGCCGACGCGGTGCTGATCTCCGTCACCGCACTCGGCCACAGCGCGCGCGTCCCAGGTCGTGCGGGCGCCCGCCCAGGAGACATGCTCGTCGTCACGGGGCCGCTCGGCGGGGCGGGCGCCGCGTTCCGCGAACAGCGATACGCACCGCCGCCGCTGCGGCTCGAGGAAGGCCGGCTGCTCGCCGCGACGGCGCACGCGTTGATGGACCTTTCGGACGGCATTGCCGTCGACGCGGCGCACATCGCGCGCCGTTCCGGCGTTCGCTGCGTGATCGATCTCGACGCCGTGCCGCTCGCCGCCGGTGCGACGATCGAAGACATCGGCTTCGGCGAGGACTTCGAGCTGCTCGCAGCGGTCGGCGAGGCGCAAGGGCTCGCCGCGATCGGTCGTGTCGAAGCCGGCGAAGGCGTCGTGATGCTCCGCGGCGGCGAGCCTTATGCACTATCCGGCTGGGAGCACTTCGCGGACGAAGCGACCTAGAGCGTCTTGCGTGGATAGCACTGGTCGACGAGCCAGCTGCCGTGCACGTCGTGCAGCTCGCACGCGTACACCTGCTGGCCCGCCCGCTGCGCCGCTTTCGTCTCCTTTGGGAGCACGAGGACGTCGTAACCGAGGATTCCCTTGTACTGGTACTTGAGCGTGTAGCCCGCCGCACGGAACGCGGACGCGGGATACGTGACAACGGGCAGGTTGCCACTCAGCCAGTCCGCGTGCGACGTGCCCTCCTTCATGTGCGCCGTCGCGAGGGGCCAGCTGGATGCGAGGTCACGCCGGATCACCGCGCTGCGGACGAAGCGCGACAGCGTCGAGACCGCGGCTGCCTTCTGCGCGGCGGTCGCCTTGACGGTCTTTGGCGGGTGGTAGACCTTCGGCTGCTCGTGCTCGTTGATCGGTGTTGCAGTCGAGTGGCCGGTGTTGCGGGCGAAGACGAGCAGGAGCACCACGGTCAGCAGGACAGCGCCTGCGATCGAGCCCCGGAGGAGGCGCATACGCTTGCGATGCGAGGTAGGCAGCCGCAACACGGCGCCAGGGTAGCGGCGCTAGAAGTAGGGCGAAAACGTCTTCTCGAAGTGCTTCTTCGGCCGCGCGCCGTAGACGGTCTCGCGCAGCTCGCCGCCCTCGAACAGCATCACCGTGGGAAGCGAGAGGACACCGTAGGTGTTCGCCGTGCGTGGGTTCTCGTCGATGTCGAGCTTCACGAACTCGACGTTCTCCGTCGTCCCCGCGAGCTCGTCGAGCGCCGGTTCGATCGCCTTGCAGGGGCCGCACCACGGCGCCCAGAAGTCGACGACGACCGCCTTGCCGGCCCGCAGGACGTCGTGCTCGAACGTCTCGTCGGTCACGGACCGCATCAGCGACCGAGTCTCAGGAGCGGAACGCGCCAGATCGCCTCGAGGACGACCGACCTGCTCATCTTCGACAGACCGACCTCGCGGTCGACGAACGTGATCGGGATCTCGACGACCCTGAAGCCGGCCTGCTTGACCCGGTAGGTCATCTCGATCTGGAACGCATACCCTCGCGGCGTGATCGCGTCGAGGTCCAGGCACTCCAGGACGCCACGACGGAAGCATTTGAAGCCGCCCGTCGGGTCCTTGACGCCCATGTGGAGGAAGAGGGCCGTGTACAGGGAGCCGCCGCGTGAGATCAGCCGGCGCGGGAGCCCCCAGTTCCTCGTGCTCCCGCCGGGCACGTATCGCGAGCCGAGCACGAGGTCGGCGCCGTTCTCCGCACCCTCGATCAGCCGCGACACGTCGGCAGGGTCATGCGAGAAGTCGCAGTCCATCTCGAGCACGAGCTCCGCGCCGTCGGCGAGCGCGCGGTGGAACCCGGCGACGTAGGCGCGGCCGAGCCCTTCTTTCTCCTGCCGGTGGAGCACGTCGACGAACGGGTGCTCTGCGGCCAACGCATCGGCGATCGGGCCGGTCCCGTCCGGGGAGTTGTCGTCGATCACGAGCACGCGGTCGCCCTCGCGCAGCACGCCGCGCAGGGCCTCGATCATGCGCGGCAGGTTCTCGCGCTCGTTGTAGGTCGGCAGACAGACGGTCGCGCGCATCGGCGCGCCTATGATCGCTGTGATGGCCGAGCTCCCGCGGAATGAACAGCTCGCGGAGCAGTTCGAGCTGCTCGGGGACCTGATGGAGCTCGAGGGCGCTGACGGCTTCAGGATCTCCGCCTATCGCAAGGCCGCAGCCCGCATCCGGGAGACCCCGACCTCCGTCGCGCAGCTCGCGCTCGACGGCAAGGCGAAGCAGCTGCAGGACATCGGGAAGACGATCGAGGCGAAGATCGTGGAGGTCGTCGACGACGGCGAGATCCATGCGCTCACGAAGCGCAAGGCGGAGGTGCCGGCCGAGGTCGCGACCTTCATGCGGCTCCCCGGCCTCGGGCCGAAGACCGCCCGGCGGATCTGGCAGGAGCTCGGGATCACGACGGCGGTCGACCTGAAGGCGGCCGCGGAAGCGCAGCAGCTGCGTGGTCGCGCCGGCATCGGGCCTGGCACCGAGGAGAAGATCGCAGCTGCGCTCGCGAAGCCGAAGGCCACGGAGGGGCCGCGCCGGTCGTTGCTCGGAACGACGCTCCCGAAGTTGCGCGCGGTCGTTCAGGTGCTGAGCGAGCATCCGGCCTCGGTGGAGGTCTCGATCGCGGGCTCAGCACGACGGATGCGCGAGACCGTGCGCGACCTCGACATCATCGCGACCGCCACCGATGCCCACGCGCTCGTCGACTACTTCTGCTCGCTGAGCTGGGTCGTCGATGTTGCAGCGAAGGGCTCGACGAAGGCGACCGTGGTCTCGCACGACGGGCTGCGGTTCGATTTGCGCGTCGTTCCGCCCGAGAGCTACGGCAACCTGCTGCAGCACTTCACCGGGTCGAAGCACCACAACGTCGCGTTGCGTGAGGACGCGGTGCGTCGCGGCTTCTCGGTCTCCGAGTACTCGGTCACGCACGTGGAGTCAGGGGAGGAGCACAGCTTCGCGACCGAGGAGGAGGTGTACCGCTTCCTCGGGTACGACTGGATCCCGCCCGAGCTGCGGGAGAACGGCGGCGAGCTGGCCGCGGCCCGCAAGGGAGAGCTGCCGGCGCTCGTCGAGCTGGGCGACATCCGCGGCGACCTGCACACCCACACGACGTGGTCCGACGGGAAGGACTCGCTCGAGGACATGGTCGCGGCGGCGATCGCGCGCGGGTACGCGTACTACGCGATTTGCGACCACTCGCAACGGTTGCGCGGTGAGCTCCTCCAGCAGCAGTCGGAGCAGATCGACGCGCTCAACGAGCTTGTCGCGCCCTTCCGCATCCTTAAGGGCATCGAGGTGAACGTCCGCCCCGACGGAACGCTTGACGTGTCTGAAAAAGAGCTCGCAACGCGCGACTGGGTGGTCGCGTCCGTGCACTCGCGCTTCGACCACAATCCCACCGAGCGCGTGATCGCCGCGATGGAGAGCCCGTACGTCGATGTGATCGGCCACGTGACGAACCGCAAGATCAGCAAGCGCCCCCCGTCGCCCGTCGACGTCGAACGGGTGATCGAGAAGGCGCTCGAGACGGGGACGTTCCTGGAGATCAACTCGCAGCCCGACCGGCTCGATCTGACCGACGTGCACGCCCGCGCAGCCCGCGAGGCAGGCTTGAAGCTCGTGATCGATTCCGACGGCCACGAGATCGGCGCGCTCGACTTCGTCGAGCTCGGTGTCGGCCAGGCGCGTCGCGCGTGGCTTACGAAGGAGGATGTCCTGAACACGCGCACGTGGAAGCAGATCGAGAAGCTGAGGAAGAAGCGATGACGTTCCGCGACGATCTCGACCTCGCAGCCGAGTGGGTCGACGGGTATCGGCGCCGCGTAGGCGAGCTGCCCGTCGCCGCGCAGATCGAGCCCGGTGCGATCCGCGCGCGCCTGCCGGAGTCGGCGCCCGAGCAGGGTGAGACGTTTGAGGCGATGCTGCGCGATCTCGACGAGGTGATCCTTCCGGGGATCACGCACTGGAACCATCCGCGTTTCTTTGCGTGGTTCGCCAACACCGGGTCGGACCCGGGCATCCTCGCCGAGCTGCTGATCGCGGCGCTGAACGTCAACAACATGACGTGGCTCGCGTCGCCGGCGGCGACCGAGCTCGAGGTGACGGTGCTGGACTGGCTTGCTCAGCTGCTCGGCCTGCCGCGCGAGTGGCACGGCCACATCGAGGACACGGCGTCCACCGCGACGGTGGCCGCACTCGCCGCGGCGCGCACACTCAAGCCGGGCGGCGTCGTCTATGCATCGGAGCAGGCGAACGTCAGCGTCGAGAAGGCCGCGCACCTCGTCGGCCTCGAGTTCCGGAAAGTCGCGGTCGACGACACGTTTCGCATGCGCGCAGATTTCTCGCTCGACGATGCGACCGCTGTCGTCGCGACGGTCGGCACCACCGGCACCACGTCCGTCGACCCCGTGCCGGAGCTGGCGCGGCGGTGCGAAGAAGCAGGCGTGTGGCTGCACGTCGACGCGGCCTACGCAGGGTCAGCGTGGGTGTGCCCGGAGCTGCGCTGGTCGCTCGAGGGCGTCGAGCGTGCGGACTCGGTCGTCGTCAACCCGCACAAGTGGCTCTTGACGCCGATGGACTGCTCGACGTTCTGGACGCGCAGGCCGGAGGCGCTGCACGCGGCGTTTGCGCAGACGCGCGAGTACTTGCCCGCAACGCAAGGCGCGATCGACCTGCGTGACTTCGGGCCCGCGCTCGGTCGCCGCTTCCGTTCCCTGAAGCTGTGGTTCGTGCTGCGCTGGTACGGCGCCGAAGGATTGCGCGCGTTGATCCGCGAGCACGTGCGGCTTGCACAGTTGTTCGCTGAGCTCGTCGAGGCCGAGCCGGGATGGGAAGTCGTCGCGCCGCATCCGTTCTCGACGGTGTGCTTCCGCCACACCGAGGCCGACAATGACGCGATCGCGCGTGCTGCAACGGCAACCGGCGAGCTGTTCGTCGCGTCGTCCACCCTGCGCGGCCAGACAATCATCAGACTCGCGATCGGCAACGAGCAGACGACCGAGGACGACATTCGCCGCTCGTGGGAGGTGCTGCGCACGTGCGCGCCGTGACGTCAAGAGCGAGAGCAGTGATCTTCGATCTCTGGGAGACGCTGATCGACTGGGACCGCGAGGCGGCCGCACGGATGCTCGAAGAAGTGGACGAGCTTGTCGGCAACGGGTTCGCCGAGCGTTGGGACGGTTCGAACCGCAGGTACATCGCGCCGATCCGCACCGCGCTCGCCGAAGCGGAGGTGCCGCAGGAGCTGATCGAGGACATCTGCGCGCTCCGGCTCCGCTACCACCGCCGCTCACTCGTGCCGCGGGCGGGCGCGGTCGAGACGCTCCGCCGGTTGCGCGAGGACGGCTACCTCGTCGGACTGATCACTGTCTGCAGCGAGGACATCGAGGTGCTCTGGCCCGAGTCCGAGTTCGCCGGGCTGTTCGACGCGGAGATCTTCTCGTCGCGCGTCGGCCTCTCGAAGCCCGACCCGCGCATCTATCTCGCGTGCTGCGAGGCGCTCGGCGTCGAGCCGCATGAAGCCGTATTCGTGGGCGACGGTGCGAACGATGAGCTCGAAGGCGCGCGCCGCGTCGGCATGGAGGCGATCCTCATCCACCGTGAGGGCGAGGATCCGCTGTGGGGTCTCGACGCGTGGGACGGGCCGCGCGTGACATCGATCCCCGGTGTGCTCGATGTGCTCGAACGCTGACGACCGGAGGTCTTGATGCCCCGCGTCCGCAGGCCAAGGCGTCAGGCGCCCGCGCTCGAACTGCTCGAGGCGACGCTGCCGGAGCTTCGGCGCGGCCTGACGCAGAGCGCCGCGCGCACGGTCGCCTACGAGCTGTTCGAGAAGCTCGGTTACGGCGCCGTCGCCGTCACGGACACGCACGAGGTGCTCGCGTTCGTCGGCGCCGGAGCCGACCACCACGGCGCTGGCGACACGCCGATGCGCCCCGTGTACGAGGCGATCACGCGCGGAGGGCCACTGCTTGCGCCGCTCGGCATCCGCACCGAGTGCAACCACCCGGCGTGCCCGCTCGGCGCCGCGGCTGTCGTGCCGCTGCAGCTGACGGACGGGGCGGCGGGTGCAATCGTCGCCTACGCGACCGCCGGGTCGCCGCTCGACGAGACGGCGGTCGAGACCCTGAACGCGCTCGGCACGCAGCTGTCCGCGCAGCTGCAGCTCTCCGAGCTCCACTCCGCGACGACAACGGCACTGCAGGCGCAGATGGAGCCGCACTTCGTGTTCAACGCGCTGAACACGATCGCCGCGTTCATCCGCACCGAGCCGGAGCGTGCGCGCAAGCTCGTGCTCGCCTTCGCTGATCACCTGCGCAGCAGGCTCGCTCGCCCCGGCGAGTTCATCACGCTCGAAGAGGAGCTCCGTCACGTGCGGAGCTACCTGGAGCTCGAGCAGGCGCGGTTCGGCGCGCAGCTGGAGGTGACGATCGACGCGGACCACGACGCGCTCGACGTGCGGTTGCCACCGCTGCTCGTGCAGCCGATCGTCGAGAACGCGATCAAGCACGGCAAGACGGACCGCCCACTGCACTTGCTCGTTCGCGCGCGTGTGCGCCGCGGCCGGCTGCGGGTGACGGTACGTGACGACGGGCGCGGCATCGCCCGTGACGCGATCGACCGCGTGCTGGAGCAAGGCGTAGGCGAGGGCACGGGCATCGGGCTGGCCAACGTGAACCTCAGGCTGACGGCGCACTATGGCGAGGGCGTGAAGCTGCGCTCGTTCCCGTTCGGCACCGTCGTGCGACTGGAGGTCCCACTGGGATGAAGCGTAGGCTTGACGGAGCGTGGCAATGAGGCTCAGGGCGTTGCTCGTGGACGACGAGACGCCTGCGCGCTCGGAGCTCCGCTACCTCCTCGGGTCGCATCCCGAAGTAGAGGTCGTCGGCGAGGCAGCCAGTGCCGCGGAGGCGCTGGACCTCTCGCGCGAGCTGACCCACGACGTCGTGTTCCTCGATGTCGAGATGCCGGGGCTGACCGGGCTCGAGGCCGCACCGCTCGTCCGTGAACGCACCGATCCACCCGCGATCGTCTTCGTCACCGCACACGAGCGGTATGCCATCGACGCGTTCGCGGTCGAGGCATTCGACTACCTGCTCAAGCCGGTCGACCCGGATCGGCTCGTCCGCGTGATCGAACGGCTCCAGGAGCGCTCGTTCGAGAACGTGCTGCCCGTCGAGAAGATCCCGGTGGTTGCCGGCGCGTTGACCGAGCTGCTCGACTACGACCAGGTGCACTACGTCCAGGCGGACGGCGACTACAGCCGCGTGCACACCTACGACCGGTCGTATCTCTGCACAGCATCCCTCGGTGAGCTCGAGGAGCGCCTGCCCGCCGCGCGGTTCACGCGTATCCATCGCTCGTACCTCGTGAACCTCGCCAAGGTCGCGGGTGTGCGTCGTGCGGCGCCCGACCGCTTCTGCCTGCAACTCGCCGACGCCGAGCACACGGAGCTCGACGTCGCCCGGCGCCAGTCGCGGCAGCTGCGCGAGCGCCTCGGCCTTTAAAGACACCGAATCCTCGGGTCAAGGCCTAATGTGTGGTCCGTGCGCGGCCTGCTCGTGACGGTGCCAGTTGTCGCCATCCTCGCCCTGTCTGCAGGCGCGGCGGGATCGTCGTTCGACGAGGTGAACGTCTCGCACGTGCGCGGCGCGCAAGCCGAGGTTGCGGTCGCCGCGGATCCCGCGCAGCCCGGCGTGCTGCTCGCCGCCTCAAACTCGATCGACCTCCGGTCGTTCGCCTCACTCGGGAACCTGATGCGCACCTACGCATCGGCTGACGGCGGTGCGACCTGGGCGTCCGGCCCCGGCCCGATACCCACGCCGTACGGTGGGAAGAAGCGCTGCAACGCCGGTGACCCGGCGCCGGCGATCGACGCGAGTGGGCGTCAGTACCTCGCGTTCCTTGCATCGGCCTGTATCTCCCTCGACTCGTTCGTGAACAAGGACCGCGAGTTCGACCTCGCGCGCCTCGAGGTCGCGTCGCGGGCAGACGCCGCGAGCCCCTGGACGGTGGCGCAGGTCTATCCGGTTCGCTCCGCCCGGTTTGACGACAAGCCGTCGATCGCTGTCGATCGCAGCCCAGCGAGCCCGCACCTCGGACGGGTGTACGTCGCGTGGACGCGGATCACGCCCGGAGGCAAGCGGACGCCGGGCAAAGCCGTGATCGTGCTCAGCCACAGCGACGACGGCGGCGCGACGTGGTCGCGCCCGGCGGTCGTTCCGGACTCGGCGAGCGACGTGGCGTCGTTCTCGTCGATCGCGATCGACGCGAGCGGGACCGTCTTCGTCTCGTGGATGACGGTGACGCGCTTCTTGCTCATCGACCGTTCGACCGACGGCGGCGACACCTTCGGCGCCGACGTTGTGGTCAACGAGGCGGCGGGTCTGTCGGGGGGTGTCTGCGGCCAGGCAGGAGCGTTCGCCGTTCCGGCGCAATTGAAGCGATGCATCACCGCCAACCCGACCGTGCTCGTCGACTCCCGCGAGGGTGCGCCCGAGCGCGTGTATCTGACCTTTGACGTCCCGGACGCCTCGAGGCGCGCACAGGACGTCGTGATTCGCGCGTTCGACTCCTCGCTTGTGTCGCTCGGCCCCGTGCATACCGTGCATCCACTCGATACGAAGCGCGACGAGTTCTTGCCGGCGTCCGCGGTGGACGAGGCCGGCCGTGTGTGGGTGTGCTTCTACGACACGGCGACCGACAAGACGCGTCGTACTGCGCGCTACAGCTGCACGGCGTCCGTCGACGGCGGCGAGACATGGGCCGTGCCGCGCCCGGTGGCTTCCGTCCCGTCGGACGAGACGCGCTACCCGGCGTTCTCGTTTCAGTACGGCGACTACGAAGGCCTCGCCGTCGCCGGCGGCGTTGCGCATCCGATTTGGACCGACAGCCGCGATCTCCTCACGCGCGGTGAAGAGATCTACACGACGACGCTGGCCCCCTCCGACCTACAGCTGCCGTAAGAGGTCGCGAAAGACCTCGGGCGAGCCCACGATCACGTCGGCCCGCTCGCCCAGCTCGGTCGGCCCTTCGGCCGACACGACCGCCACGCGCACCGCCGTCTCGAGACCATCCAGGGCGGTGAAGCCGTCGAGGTCGGTCGTATCGTCGCCTGCGTAGAGCGCGCGGCGCAGGCCGGTCGTCTCGAGCAGGTGGCGCACTGCGGTTCCCTTCGACGCGTCGACGGGCGGCAGCACTTCGAGCACCATCCGACCCCACCGCGCACGGAAGCCGAGGTCGAGGGCGCCGGCGGCGACCGCCGTGAGCTGCTCGCGCGCCTCCTCTGCGTCGGGCGCTGTGCGGTAGTGGAAGGCGACGCTCAGCGGCTTCACCTCGACGTCGGACCACGGGACTTCGATCGCGAAGCTGTGGATCGGCCCGGCCCAGCGCCGGGCCTCGGGATCGAGCTCGAGGCCGTGCTCGCCGACGTAGGTCAGGCCGTCGACGCCGACGATCTCGCGTGCGACCTCGCTCGGGCGGCCGGTAACGCAGGCGACGAGCGCGTACCGCTTGCCGAGCCGTCTGAGCTCCTTGCGGGTCTCGCTCGGCACCCGGGCGTCCTCGGGGCGCTCGACGATGGGCGCCAGGACGCCGTCGATGTCGAGGAAGAGCGCCGCTTCGGCCGGTTCCGCCGCAATCCGCGCGAGTGCGTCCACCCCTCACACCCTAGACACCTCGTTCTGGCGGATTCGCCGAAGATCGTGGACACTTCCGGGAATGGGTGAGCAGGAAGATCTCTGGATCCCGCTGGTCGACGAGCCGATCGGCTCGATCGTCGGTGCCCTGCAGGCGATGCATCCCGAGATCGACGAGCTCGTCTCGTCCCCGCACAAGATCCTCGCGTTCCGCACGTTCGCGTACATCCGAGTCGGGATCCTGCTGGGCCAGCTGCTCGTCGAGCACGATGTGCCTGAGTACGACGGCACGGAGACGTGGATCGAGACGCTGCTGCGGGACCCACGGCACGAGCAAGCCGTCGTGAACGAGTTGCGCGCGGTCGCCGAAGAGGTTGCCGCCGATCCGCGCTACGCGGATGACGAGCGAATCGGCCCTGACGACGAGGCTCGTGAGCGCTTCCGCGAGTTCGCCCGCAAGCAACTCGGCTAGGTCGTCGCGCGTGAGCACCGCTGGCGGGCCTGTCAGAATGGCCTGACGGTGCGCCGTCGTCTCGCCCTGCTTTTCCTCGTCACGTTCCTCGTCATCGGCCCCGCCGGTGCGGAGGGCCCTGCGCGCACGCCGGGCGCCGCCGCGACGGCGTGGGGCATCAAGGTCTCGGTACCGAACCAGAGTGGCACCGCCACCACGTCGGTCGTCTCGCCGCCGAACGGCGCGCCCGCGATCGAGAAGTTCGCCTATCCCGCCGACGGCTCGGTCGTCGCTGCCGATTCGTCTACCGCAAGCGCCGCCACCGACGTCAAGGCCTATGCCTCTGCGCGCGCCGAGAGCGTCGTGACCGCGCTCTCGCTCTTCCAGGGCGAGATCACCGCGGACGGGGTGACTGCGCGGGCGTCGGCGGGAACCGGCTACTCGGGCGCCGGGGGGAACGTGAACGGCAGCGGTGTGAACAACCTGAAGGTGAACGGCCAGCCAGTGTCGTTGACGGCGGGGACGACGACCAAGGTGACGCTCGGCAACTGGGGCCAGCTGACGGTCGGAAGCGTTGCGGTCGATCAGAGCGCGCCGGACGGCGCGAAGGGCTACCGCAGCTTCGTCACGGAGATCGACGTGCACCTGACGGCCGACCACGGCGGACTGCCGGCGAACAGCGAGATTCAGGTCGGCTACGCGGACGCCGCAGCGCAGACGGCGCCGCCGGCGGCGCCGGCAACGACGACGACCTCGACCGACATCCTGCCGGTGACGACGACGCCCGACGTCGCGACCGGCGACGCGCCCAAGGACCGCGCCCACCCCGGAAGCTCAAAGACTTCGGGCGGCCCGCTGAAGGTGCACCCGAAGCTGACCGCCGGCCACTACGTCTTCCCCGTCTACGGCCCGTCCTCGTACATCGATACCTTCGGCGCCGCCCGCTCGGACGTCTCGTTCCACCACGGCGACGACATCTTCGGCCAGCTTGGGCAGCCGCTCGTCGCCGTCACCGACGGAACGGTCTTCTCCGTCGGGTGGAACAAGGTCGGTGGCAACCGCTTGTGGCTGCTGGACGGACAAGGCAACCAGTTCTATTACGCACACCTTTCCGCGTTCTCGACCGCCGCGGTGAACGGCGCGCGCGTCAAGGCCGGTGAGGTGGTCGGCTTCATGGGGAGGACGGGCGACGCCGAAGGCACGCCGTACCACCTGCATTTCGAGGTGCACCCCGTGTCGTTCCTCTATCTCGGCTACGACGGCGCGGTTGATCCGACGCCGTACCTCGATGCCTGGCGCCACCAGAAGGACCTGCCGTTCCCGGTCGCAGCCGGGTGGGCGCCGGCGATCCCCGGCGGGCCGGCCGCACCGGAGCCCGGCGCGATCCTGCTCGGGATGAGCGACATCTCGACCGCCGACGGCCTCGACCCGGCCTCACTTCAGCGCGCGCTGACGCCACTGAAGCCGTCAGCGCTGATGCAGACCCTTGTGCCGACGCAGCCCGCGCCGAGCAAAGATCTCGGACGCGGGTAGCTCGGAGGCTCGTTAGTTCTTGCCGCCGTTGTTCGACGAGTAGTCCCCGCCGAACTCGTCGTCGCCGCCGCCGATCATCTCCTTGACCCACTTGCGGGTCTCGGGGCCGGTGACCGGGTTGAAGAGGATGCCGAGCGCGATGCCTGCCACGAGCAGGGTCGTGTTGCGCCCGCTGTGCGACTTGCGGCCCTGCAGCCGGTCGGCTGCGTTGCGAAGATCCTCGACCGCGTCCTTCAGCTTGTCGCGGATCTCCTCATCGGTCGCGACGCGCGTGGCCAGGGTGACCGCACCGCGTCCGCCGATCAGCTCGCTGTAGAGCTCCTTCGCGGTCGAGAACGCACTCATCACGTCATCGCGGAGCTTTTCGTCCGACATCGCCCGCTCAACGTAGGGTTTGACGTGATCTGCTGCGTCGTAGACCTTGTCTCTCGTTTTGGCCATGCTCGTTGAATCCTTTCGCCTCGTTACCGCGCGCCTGATACCCCGGAACCTCCGATGCAAACAGTTGTTCCTGCCTGCCGCGGTGATTCTCGCAGCGGTAGGTCTACCAGCGTGTGGGGGGTCGACCGCGGCTACGAGCCAAAGTCACTGGAAGACGGTCGCCGGAGCGGGCTTCACCTTCCAGGCGCCCGCCGGCTGGAAGGTCGAGCGCGCGAAGAACCGGGTCACAGCGATCCAAGGATCGGATCCCCGTAGTGCTGAGCTGGTGCAGGTCGCGACCTTCCCGTTGCAGAAGACCTACGACGAGAAGCTCTTCGGCCGGGTCGCGACCGAGCTGCGCTCACGGATGCAGGACATCGCACACCAGACCGGCGGGAAGCTGAGCGGCGGACGGACGGTCACCGCGGACGGTGTGCCCTCGCATGCCTATGACGTGACGACGGGCGCCGTGACCGACGAGTACGCGTTCGTGCTCAGCGGGAAGCGCGAGTTCCTGCTGCTCTGCCGCCGCACGTCGCCGGACGACACCGGCTTCTGCTCGCAGCTCGTTACGAGCTTCGCTCGACGTTAGAGGCCTGACGTGACATTCGGGCACTCGCGGATGGTGGCTCAGACACGGCGCATCTCGCCCGGGTCGGGCTTGAACGTAGACACCGCTATGCCCTGCGCCCGACCCGAACGACCTGCTTGATCTGAGCCATCCCCGCAAGCACCCAATGTCACATCAGGCCTCTTGCGGCCGCCTGCCGCTCGATGCTCTGAGCGCTCCGCGGGCGTGTGCGGCGCTTGCCGGTGAACGCGGCCTCGAACACTTCCTGGATGCGGTCGACGGGAATGAACTCGAGCGCCTTGCGCGTCTCGGGCGGAAGATCGTCGAGGTCAGGCTCGTTCTCGCGCGGGAAGATCACGCGCTTCAGCCCCGCGCGCTGCGCAGCGAGCGACTTTTCGCGCAGGCCACCGATCGGCAGCACCTGTCCGGTGAGCGTGATCTCACCCGTCATGCCGACGTCGGCCGCGACGGGCTCGTTGCGCACGAGCGAGGCAATGGCGGTCGCCATCGTCACACCGGCCGACGGGCCGTCCTTCGGCACGGCGCCGGCCGGCACGTGGATGTGCACGTCGTGGGTCGAGAACCAGTCATCCTCGAGGCCCATTTCCTCCGTGTGCGAGCGCACCCATGAGAGCGCCGCCTGCGCCGACTCCTGCATCACTTCGCCGAGTTGACCCGTGATCGTCAGGCGCCCCTTGCCCGAGTAGGCGGTCGCCTCGATGAAGAGCACGTCACCGCCGACGGTCGTGTACGCGAGCCCGGTCGCGACGCCTGGGACGGAGACGCGCTTGCGCACCTCCCCCGAGAAGCGGCGCGGTCCGAGCCACTCACGAAGCCGCACCTCGTCGACGCGCGGCTTCTGCGCCCTTCCCTTGGCAATCTGCGTCGCGGCTTTGCGGCACACATCCGCAATCCGGCGTTCGAGGTTGCGCACGCCTGCCTCACGCGTGTATTCGCGGATGATCGTGCGCAGCACCTTGTCGGAGAGCGTCAGCTGCGAGCGCGTCAGACCGTGCTGGCCGAGCTGCTTCGGCAGCAGGTACTTCTTCGCGATACCGAGCTTCTCGTCTTCGGTGTAGCCCGAGAGCGAGATCACGTCCATGCGGTCGAGCAGCGCGCCCGGGATCGTGTCGAGCGTGTTCGCGGTGCAGATGAACAGCACCTTCGACAGGTCGAACGGCAGGTCGAGATAGTGGTCGCGGAACGTGTGGTTCTGTTCGGGGTCGAGCACCTCGAGCATCGCGCTCGCGGGATCGCCGCGCCAGTCGGCGCCCATCTTGTCGATCTCGTCGATCAGCATCAGCGGGTTCGAGGACTCCGCGTCGCGCAGGGAGCGGATGATCGAGCCCGGCATTGAACCGATGTAGGTGCGCCGGTGACCGCGAATCTCCGACTCGTCGCGCACGCCGCCGACCGACAACCGCACGAACTTCCGCCCGAGCGCATTCGCGATCGAATGCCCGAGCGAGGTCTTGCCGACGCCCGGCGGGCCGACGAAGCAGAGGATCTGGCCGGAGATCTCGTTGCGCAGCTTTGCAACGGCCAGGTATTCGATGATCCGGTCCTTCACCTTCTCGAGGTCGAAGTGATCGGTGTCGAGCACGTTGCGCGCGTGGTCGAGGTCGAGGTTGTCCTCGGTGAACTTGCGCCAGGGGAGCGTGAGGATCCACTCGAGATAGGTGCGGATCACGCCGTACTCCGCGGCGGCCTGCGGCAGCTTTTCGAGCCGGCCGAGCTCGCGATCGGCGGCCTTCCGCACGTCTTCCGGCAGTTCGAGCGCGTTGAGTTGCTCACGAAGCTCGTTCACCTCGGCCTGCTCGGGGTCATCGTCGCCGAGCTCCTGCTGGATCGCCTTCAGCTGCTGGCGCAGGAAGTACTCGCGCTGCCCCTTTTCCATCTCGGACTGCACCTGCGACTGGATCTTCGAGCCGAGCTCGAACACCTCGAGCTCACGGTTCAAGATCTGCGAAACGAGGCGCAGTCGCAGCTCGACGTTGACCTCTTCGAGGATCTCCTGACGCTCCTCGGTCTTGATCGTGCGCAATGTCGAAGCGACGAGGTGACAGAGCGCGCTTGGGTCGTCGACATTCGCGGCCGCGAGTTGCAGCTCTTCGGGCAGGTACGGCGCGAGCCCGATGATCCGCGCGAAGAGCCCCTGGACGTTGCGCGTGAGCGCCTCGACCTCCGGCGTCTCGATCAGCACGTCCGGCAGCGCGCTGAACTCGCCGAGCAAGTACGGGTCGGTGTCGAGGCGATGCTCGAGCTTGATGCGCTCGAGGCCCTGGACGAGGATGCGCAGGGTCCCGTCGGGCACCTTGATCATCTTGTGGACGAGCGCGACAGTGCCGACCTCGAAGATGTCTTCCCAGGTCGGAGCTTCGATCGCAGCGTCCTTCGTTGTGATCAGCGCGAGGAGACGATCGCCGGCGACGACGTCGTCGATCAAGCGCACCGACCGTTCCTGGCCGATCGCGAGCGGTGACATCGACTGTGGAAAGACGACCGTCTCCTTCAGCGGCAAAACCGGCAGCGCGGCTGGGAACTCGAGCTGATGGTCTTCCGGCTCAGGAGGATCGAAGGTGATGTCGCTCATTCGTTGTCGCCTTCGCCGAGCCCACGGCTCATGGCGCGCGCTCCACCGTGATCACGATGCGCCCGGTGTGCGGCCGCTCGACAACCGGCAGCTCGATCGTGAGGACGCCGTTGTCGAAGGTCGCCAGGGCCCGCGCGGGATCGATGTCCTCGACGAGGCGGACCTGCCGTTGGAACGGACCGCTCTCGATCTCCATCTGCTGATAGACGCGGCCCGGGATCTTCGGGCGCTTCCGCTCGCCGGTGATCACCAGGACGCGCTCGGCCGCGACGATCTGCACCGAGCGCGGTTCGACGCCCGGGAGCTCGACCATGACCGTCAGCGCGTGGGGGTCGTCGGTGTGGAAGCAATCGACGTTCGGGCGAAAGCCGTGGCGGATCCCCGAGAAGCGCGGAACCTGCCAGAGGTCCGCGAACAGTTCCTCGATTTCCTCCTGCAGTTTGTCGACGTCACGGCGTGCCATTTGCCGCGAACGGTACTACCCGCACTACGACGGTTGAGTCATCGGCCGCAGAACGGCCAGGAACGGCGGCCCAGCCGCATGTGACGAAGCTAACGAATTCCGTACGCGGGCGACACGAAAGGCCAATGCACACGGTGGATCCTTTCGGTCATGAGGTATCTCGCAGCAGCAGCGGGTTTTCTCGGAGCCATCGTGCTCCTGCTTCCCGTTCACTAACGTCCCAGGGTGAAGTCTCCACCCGCCTTGCGCGGCGGTCCAGTCGCGCGGGCGCTCTGGCTCGTCTCCGGCCTGTTCCTGTGCGCCCTCGGCATCCTCTCGTTTCTCGAAGCGCGCCTCGGCCTTCCGCCCTGGGACGTCCTCCACCAGGGGATCGCGCAGCACACACTGCTGTCGTTCGGTGGGGCGAACGAGGTGGTTGGGGTGATCGTGCTCCTCGTCGCCTGGTCGCTCGGCGCGCGGGTGTGGATCGGGACGGTGTCGAATGCGGTTCTGATCGGCCTCTTCATCATCCTGCTCCAACCTCTGCATGCGGTGCAGTCGCTTGGACACTGGCCGCTCGGCCCGCGCATCGCATTGCTTGTTCTCGGCCTCGTGTGCTTCGGCGTGGGCTCGGCCTTCTACATCGGCGCGAACCTCGGCGCGGGGCCGCGCGACTCGCTGATGCTCGTCGGGTCGCATCGCACCGGCATCCGGATCGGCGCGACGCGCGCGCTGCTCGAGATCTCCGTGCTCCTCGTCGGCTTCCTGCTCGGAGGAGCTGTGGGCATCGGCACGTTGGCCTTCGCAGCGCTGATCGGCCCCGCTGTCGAAGCGTCGTTCTGGCTCGTCACTCGTCTACGCCTCGCATGAACGTGTTCGCCCGCCTCTTCCATCTCGTCTGGGGCGGTGACGTCGATCGCGCGTTGCGGCCGGTGCTCGCCGTCAGCCTCGCCGGCTCGATTGCCGGCTCGGCGCTGTACCCATTCATGGGCATCTGGGCGATCAAGGAGCTCCACGCCTCCCAGACGAAGCTCGCGTTCACCTACCTGGTCGGGGCCGGGCTCTCACTGCTGATCGGCTACGCCGCCGGGCACTGGTCGGACCGGATCGGGCGCCGCCCGCTGATCCTCGCCGGGTGGGGATTCCAGGCCGCCGTGCCGCTCGCGCTGCTCGCGGTCGGCCACCACGTGCAGGCGGGGCTCGCCCTGCTTGCCTTGTTGCCTGCGTTCGGCGCCCTCGGCGGGGCGGCCGACCAGGCGATGGTCGCCGACCTCGTCGCCCCCGAGCGGCACGAGTCCGCGTACGCGTCGGTTCGCGTCGCCGCGAACCTCGGTGTCACGATCGGGCCGCCGATCGGCGGGCTTCTCCTGATCGGCGGTCACTGGAACCACCTCTGGCTCGGCACCCTCGTGCTCTCATTCGGCGGCTTCCTGATCGCCTGGCGGTTCATTCCACGCAGCGGCGCGTACGCGCCGGAGGGGCCACCGCAGCGCGGATCGTTCGGCGTGATCGTCCGCGACTCGCCCTTCCTGCTCTTCATGCTTTCGTCCGTCTTCGCGACGATGACCTACGTTGCGACCGAGACCTTGCTGCCGATCTCGGTCACGACGACGCACCACCTCGCGCCGGCGATGTGGGGCGTGTTGATGGTCGTCAATCCGCTCTTCGTCACCGTGTTCCAGTTGCGGCTCACCCGGTGGACCGCGTCGATCCCCCCGTGGGTGAAGCTCGGGGTCGCGATGCCGCTGATGGGCGTGCCGTTCCTGCTCCTGAATGCGAACGGTTCGGCGCCGGTGATCGCGCTCGTGATCCTGCTCTTCGTGATCGGCGAGATGCTCTGGGTGCCGACGTCGCAGGCCGTCGTCGCGGCGCTCGCACCAGCGGACATTCGCGGCGCCTACATGGGCGCGTTCGGCAGCACCTGGTCGGTGGGCTGGGCGCTGACGCCGTTCCTCGGCCTCCAGGTGCGCAGCGCCTACGGCGACGCCACGATGTGGATGTGCGTCGCTGCCATCGGCGTGATCGCCGGGATCCTCGGGGTCGTTGCTGCGCGCGGTCACGGTGAGGACGCCGCTGCCGTAGGATCGCCCGCGTGAAAGGACTGATCGCCGCCGGCGGCAACGCCACGCGCCTCGAGGAGCTGACGCGCGTCACGAACAAGCACCTGTTGCCGGTCGGCCAGTGGCCGATGGTCTACTACCCGCTGCAGTTGCTCCAGCGCGCGGGCGTGCGCGAGGTGCTGATCGTGACCGGGCAGCACCACGCAGGTCAGTTCATCGACCTGCTGGGGAACGGCCGGGTCGGGTCGCGCTCGGGCGGTGAGCAGCTGTTCGATCTCGATCTCTCGTACAAGGTGCAGGTCGAGGCCGGCGGGATCGCGCAGGTCGTCGGGATGGCGCGCGAGTTCGCCGCGGGCGATCAGCTCGTGGTCTGCCTGGGCGACAACATCTTCGAGAGCGCGCAGTCGGACGCGATCAAGGAGTGGAACGACGGCGCGATGGTCTTCGTGAAGGAAGTGCCCGATCCGGAAAACTTCGGCGTCGTCGTCTACGACGGCGACCTGAACGTCACCGACATCGTCGAGAAGGCGGGCGTCGTCGACACGCGGTACGACGCGCCGCCGTCGAACGACGCGGTTGTCGGGCTCTATTGCTATCCGCCGGACGTCTTCGAGATCATCGAAGGGCTGTCGCCGTCGAATCGCGGTGAGCTCGAGATCACCGACGTCAACCGCGTGTATGCGCAGCGCGGCGACCTTGCAGTGCACCGGGTCGAAGGTTGGTGGCACGACGGCGGCAAGCACTGGGGCGACCTCGCTGACATCGGCCGCCGCATCGAGCAGACGGGCGCGAACAAGTGAGCCTCATTTGGTGACGCGGATCCCACTTCGTCGGCACGACGACGAGCGCGGATGGTTCATGGAGTTGATGCGCGCGAGCGCATTGCCGAAGCCGGTGCGCCAGGCCAACCTCGCATCGTCGCGCGCGGGCGTGATCCGTGCACTGCATTACCACGAGCGCGGGCAGGACGACCTTTTCGTGTGCCTGCAGGGGATGGTCCGGGTCGTGGTGCTCGATCGCGAGACCGGCGAGACATTCACGGAGGACATCGGCGAGGACAATCCCGTTGCGCTCTACGTGCCGGGAACGAAGGCGCACGGCTACGAAGCGCTCACGGATTGTCTGTTCTGCTACTTCGTGACGGAGGAGTACGACCCTGACAGTCCGGATGAGCACGGCGTGCCGTGGAACGATCCGCGCGTCGCGCACCTCTGGAGCACGCAGACGCCGATTCTCTCCGCCCGCGACGCGACATGATCATCACCGGTGCGGGTGGCCAGCTCGGCCACGCGCTCGCGGAGGTGTTCCCCGAGGCGCGCGCGCTCACCCGCGCGGACTGGGACGTCACGTTCCCGCTGCCGGAAGGGCTCGACCCGAATCTCGTGCTGCACGCGGCCGCGTGGACGAACGTCGACGGCGCGGAAGACGATCCGCAGAGCGCCGCGGCCGTGAACGTCGGCGGCACGCTGAACGTCGCCGAGCTCGGCGCGCCCCTCGTTGCGTGGTCGACCGACTACGTCTTCGACGGGGCGAAGCGCACGCCGTACGTCGAGTCCGATTCGCCGTCGCCGCTCGGGGCGTACGGGCGCACGAAGCTGCACGGCGAAGCGGCGGCCGGCGACCTCGCCTGGATCGTGCGCACATCGTGGCTGTTCGGCGCGACGGGGCACAACTTCGTCCGCACGATGCTTCGCCTCGGCGCCGAGCGCGACGAGGTCTCGGTTGTCGACGACCAGCGCGGCTCGCCGACGTACGTCGGCCATCTCGCCGAGGCGACGAAGCAGGTCATCCGCCTCCCGTACGGCGTCTACCACGTCGCGGCGGGCGGAGACTGCACGTGGGCCGACTTCGCAGAGGCGATCTTCGAGGAGGCCGGCCTGGGCACGCGCGTCCGTCGCATCACGACCGAGGAGTTCGGCGCGCGAGCCCCGCGCCCGGCGTATTCGGTTCTGCGGAGCGAGAAGGGCGCCCCGGAACTGCCCCACTGGCGCGAGGGCCTGAAGGCCTGCCTGGCCCGTTTGGACATGTCCTAAGGACTGTCCCCGGGACATGTCCTTTACGGACAGCTGACGAACGCCGGTTAGGCTTCCGCGCGATGCGTGTTCTCGTCACCGGCGGCGCCGGCTTCATCGGGTCGCAGTTCGTGCGGCGGCTGGCCGAGCAGGGCGAGCAGGTCGCGGTGCTCGACAAGCTGACCTACGCGGGGAATCGCGCCAACCTCGAGGGGGTCGAGCACGACTTCTTCCAGGGGGATATCGCCGATCCCGACGCTGTCGCACGGGCGGCCGACGGCGTCGACGCGATCGTCAACTTCGCCGCGGAGACACACGTCGACCGCTCGATCATGGGGCCGGCCGAGTTCATCCTCACCGACATCCTCGGAACGCAGGTGCTGCTCGACTACGCGCGGCACCAGAAGATCCGCCACCTGCAGGTCTCGACCGACGAGGTCTACGGCGACATTCCGCCCGACGCGGACCCGTGCACCGAGGACGCTCCGCTTCGCCCGTCGAGCCCGTACTCCGCGTCGAAGTCGGGCGGCGACATGCAGGTGCTCGCGTACGTGCGCACGTACGGCACCGACGCCCTCGTCACGCGCGGCGCGAACACCTACGGCGCGCGCCAGTACCCGGAGAAATTCCTGCCGCTCTTCATCACGAACGCCTTCGACCGTGTGCACCTGCCGGTGTACGGCGACGGGCGCCAGAGCCGCGAGTGGCTGCACGTCGAGGATCACTGCGCGGCCATCGAGGTCGCGCTGCGCAAGGGCAACGCGGGCGAGGTCTACAACGTCGGCGGCCAGGAGCGGCAGAACATGGACGTCGTGCGGCGCATCCTCGACCTGACGGGCGCGAGCCCGGACCTCGTCCGCCACGTCGAAGACCGCCCCGGCCACGACCGCCGCTACTCCGTCGACTCGACGAAGCTGCGCGGCCTCGGCTGGACACCGAAGCACTCGTTCGACGCCGGCGGTCTCGAGGAGACGGTCGAGTGGTACCGCGAGAACCGCGAGTGGTGGGAGCCGATCAAGTCGGGCGACTACAAGCGGTACTACGAGCAGCAGTACGCCGCCCGTCTTTCGTAGCGCCGCTACCTCTTACATGCCTTCTTCGCGCGATGGCGAAGGTCGTCGATCGCCGAGCGCTTGCCTTCGATCGACTGTGCGCGGTCGAGCAGCGCGAGCACATCCGTGCAATCTCCGCGCGCGAAGCGCGTATACGCCAGGTTGTAGCTCGCGTAGGCCTCGTCGAGCGTCCCCGCGCCATTCAGCTTCTGCACCGCTTGCTCGAGGAGCGGCAGCGCGCCGGCATAGTCACCGGCCTGCATCTTCTGGTAGCCCGCGAGGTTCAGCTGCGAGCCGCTCGAACCGCTTGGCGGCGGAGTGGCGGATGTGGTCGGCGCCGTGACGGTCTCGCGCACCGTTTGGCCCGGACCGGTGACCGTCCTGATCACCGTGCGGGGTTGAGCCTGCTGCTTCGAGCCGCCTGATACGAGGACTGCAGCGAGCACTCCGCCCGCGATCAGCGCGGCCACGAGCAGCGCGGGCAGCCACCAGCGGCGCCCACGCGCCGGCGTCGCCGGCCGCGGAGCCGGCTTGGTCCACTCAGTCGCGATCAACTGCGTGTCACCTTCGTCGTCGTGCAGCGCACCGCGTAGTTCCGCGACGAATTCGGATGCGTGGGCGTACCGCATCGCCGGGTCCTTCGCGAGGGCGCGTTGAAAGACTCCGTCGAACGATGCAGGCAGTGCCGGGTTCGCGGTGCGGACCGACGGAACGGGTGCGTTCACATGCGCGAGCGCCTCGACGGTCGGCGTCTTGGACTGAAACGGCCGCCGGCCGGTCAGGAGCTCCCACGCCACGACGGCGAGCGCGTACCGGTCGCTTGCCGCCGTCGCACGCTCGCCCCGCGCCTGCTCGGGCGAGAGGTAGCCGGCCGTGCCGAGGATCGTCCCCGTCTGCGTGAACGAGTCCATCCCGGCCGCGCTCGCGATCCCGAAGTCGGCGACCTTCACGTGGTCGCGGTCGTCGAGCAGAAGGTTCCCCGGCTTCACGTCGCGGTGGACGATCCCCGCCGCATGCGCGGCGTCGAGCGCGGCGGCGGCCTCGTCGAGCCAGTCGAGCACCTGGGCCGTGTCAAGCCTCTTCGCGTCGATCCGCTTCTCCAGCGAGCCCCCGGCGAGGTACTCCATGACGATGATCGGTCGACCGTCGTGCTCGCCGACGTCAAAGATCGTGACGATGCTGTGATTGCCCGAAAGCCGCGCCGCGGCGAGCGCTTCGCGCTTGAACCGCTCGCGCAGGCCCTCGTCGAGGGCATACCGCTTGGCGAGCACCTTGATCGCCACCTCGCGGCCGAGAACCTCGTCCGTGGCCAGGTAGATCTCGCCCATCCCGCCGTGGGCGATGAGCCGCGCGTCCCGGTAGCGGGGCGGCAACGAGGTGTCGACAGGGGCAGGCATGCCAGGACGGGCAACGAAAGCGTTGCCGAGAAGCGCGCTATGGAAACGTTCAGTAAAGCTTGTCTGGAGGGCCCGGAGACCTCGGCTACGGTAATTCGCGTGGGTCGCTACGCAACTGGCCTTGCCGCGGCCTGCCTGCTGATCCTGGGTGCCCTGGCCTCCACGCTCCTTGCGGCCACGCCCGTCCCGCCGCCGTCCACGACCTCCTCAGCGGCCACGTCCACCTCGCTGATGACGACGAGCCCGGCTTCATCCGTCGTCGTGGTCAACGGGCACGGCTGGGGCCACGGCCTCGGCATGAGCCAGTGGGGCGCGTACGGCTATGCGAAGCACGGGTGGACGTTCGACCGCATCCTCGCCCATTACTACTCCGGCACGACGCTCGGCTCCACCAAGGTCTCGACGGTGCGCGTGCTGCTCGCGTCCGCGAAGAAGACGACGATCGAGTCGACTGCCACGTGGAGTGTCGTCGACGCGAACGGCACGAAGGTTGCGCTCGACCCGGGCGTGCTCGTCCTCACGGCTGCGCTCGCGCTCGCCGACCATCCCGAGCTGCAGCCGCCGTTCATCTTCGTCGGCAAGCAACCGTTGATCGTCGACAAGGTTCCATACCGTGGGAAGTTCAGCGTGTCGAGCGACGGGAAGCTCTTGCAGGTGATCGACACCGTCGGGCTCGAGTCGTATCTCAAGGGCGTCGTGCCGGCCGAGATGCCGTCGTCATGGTCGCCCGAAGCGCTCAAGGCGCAAGCCGTCGCGGCGCGCTCGTACGCACTCGCCAACCTGACGACCGGTCGTCCCTTCGATCTGTACGGCGACACGCGCAGCCAGGTCTTCGGCGGCGTCAAGGTCGAGAACGCCGCCACGAGTGCAGCCGTCGACGCGACGAAGGGCCAGGTCGTCCTCTACAAAGGCAAGGTCGCGAACACACTCTTCTTCTCGACGTCGGGCGGGCGCACCGCGTCGGCGTTCGAGTCAACCGGCCTGAACGTGCCGTACCTCGTCCCCGTGGCCGACCCCTACGACACGGCGTCGCCCTACCACGACTGGGGGCCGGTGCTGTTCGACGCGACGGTCGTCGCCAAGCAGTTCAAGCTCGCCGCGCCGATCGCGGACCTTCTGACGACGACTGGACCATCCGGCCGCGTCAAGTCGCTGACCGTGGTGTCGGATGACGAGTCGCAGGTGACCATGAACGGGAATCAGGTCCGGGGCGCGCTCGACCTGCGCTCGACGTGGTTCACGCCCGCTCTGCTCCAGTTGCTGCCCAAGTCGAAGACGATGACGTACGGGGGCGCGCTCACCTTGACCGGGCGGGCGCGTGGGGTCGACACGGTCTCCCTCGAGGCGAGAGCCTACGGGCTCGACTGGGCGCCGGCGGGGGAATTGCTCGTCGACGCGAACGGCGTGTTCTCGACGATCGTCCACCCGCAAATCGCCACGCAGTACCGCCTCGCCTGGGGAAATGTGCGCGCCGGCCTCGCGAAAATCGCCGTCGCGGCCCGCGTGGACGCGACGGTTCAACGGGGCGCGGCAACGGGAACGACGAAGCCCGTGGCTGCGTATGCACCCACCGAGTTGCAATGGAGCGCCAACGGACTGACCGCATGGCAGACGGTCGCGAGCTCGACAACCGACGGCTCCGGCGCGTTCAGCCTCAGCGCGCCGAGCCCTGAGACCACCGGCGCGTACCGCGTCCGCGTCACGCCGGGCCATGGGCTTGCGCCTGGCCTGTCGAAGACGGCCTGTTGCTGAGGCTGCTGCTCGTCGTAACCCTCGCCGCCGCGATCCTCGCGGCTCCGGCGTTCGCGTTCGACAATACGGAGCCGCTCGCCGCCAAGCAGTGGTACCTCGAGCACGACAAGGCGTGGTCGTACTGGCCGACTGTGCCGCAGCTCTTCTCGATCAAGGTCGCGGTGATCGACACCGGCATCGACGGCTCGCATCCCGACCTGATCGGCCGCGTTGTCGAAGCGCGTTCTTTCGTCGGCGGTTCGCCGTACACGGACCAGCAGGGGCACGGAACCTTCATCGCCGGGCTGATCGCCGCGAACCCGTCGAACAACGAGGGGATCGCCGGTATGGCCTTCAACGCGCAGTTGATGATCGCGAAGGTGGTCGGCGCCGACGGGACGGTCTCGCTCGAAGGAGAGGTTGCCGCGATCCGGTGGGCGGTCGCTAACGGCGCGCGGGTGATCAACCTCAGCCTCGGCGGGGTGCGCGACCCGTTGAACCCGCAGCTCGACACGTACTCGCCGCTCGAGCAGGCGGCCATTGAATACGCGTACTCCAAGGGCGTCGTCGTGGTCGCGGCCGTCGGCAACGGACCGCAGTCGCCAGCGACACCCTGGAAGTTCGCGCACTACCCGTCCGCGCTCCCGCACGTGATCGGAGTCAGCGCGGTCCGTCAGGACGGAACGGTGCCCGATTACTCGAACCGCGACGCGGTCTACAACGACCTGGCCGCTCCCGGCGCTGCAATCTTCTCGACGATTCCGCGGCAGCTCACCGACCAGACCGCCGAGTGCCTGGACCGCCCGTACTCCGACTGCGGGCCGGAGGAGTTCCGCCAGGGGATCGGCACATCCTTCGCAGCGCCGCAGGTAAGCGCCGCAGCCGCCCTCCTGCTCGGCCAGGACCCGGAGCTCAAGCCCGAGCAGGTCGCGTGGCTGCTCGAGCGGAGCGCCGACGACTCGAACGCCTCGTCCGGCTGCGCCAAATGTCCGGTCGGACGCGACCTCTACACCGGGTGGGGCACCCTCGACGTGCAGAGCGCACTGACGATGCTCAGCGAGACGCCGCTCCCGGCGCCCGACCACTACGAACCGAACGACGACGCAGGGCCGTGGTCGCACGCGCTGCCGCCACTACCGAGGACGATCGACGCATCGCTTGACTACTGGGACGACAACACCGATGTTTACCGCGTCCATCTGAAGAAGGGCACGCAACTATTCGCGCGGCTCACGCCGGGCACGCCCGCCGCGGTGCGGCTCACGGTGTGGGCGCCCGGCACCAAGCACGTCGAGGCGACCCCTGGGCGCGCTCCCTCGGACACGCGGCTGGCCCAGTCGAAGCGCGTCGGCGGCCAGGCGCGCCTGTCGTATCGCGCCGCCGCGTCCGGCTTGTACTACCTCGAGGCGAAGCTCGTGGCGGCCGTCCGAGACCCCGTGCAGTACAAGCTCGGCCTCAGCCGCCGTTAGCGCGCAGCTCGTCGGCGGCCACGTCGCGCAGCACGCGCGCCGGGGAGCCGACGACGAGCTTTCGCGCAGGCACGTCCTTCGTCACGACCGCGCCCGCGCCGACGAAGGCCTCTTCGCCGACCTCGACTCCGGGGCAGAGGATCGCGCCGCCGCCGACGCGCGCGCCGCGGCGGATCGTCGGGCCTTTCATCAAGGACTTCCGCCGCTCGGTGCGGCCCATGAAGTTGTCGTTGGTCGTGACGACGCACGGGGCGATGAACACGTCTTCCTCGAGTGTCGAGTACGCCGTGATGTACGCCTCCGCCTGGATACGCGTCCCGGCACCGACGGTCGTGTCGTTCTCGATCAGCGAGCCGCGGCCGAGGATGCAGTCGTCCGCCATCACGACGCGCTCGCGGATACAGGACTGGTCGCCGACGATGCAGTTCGCGCCGATCGACGAGCCGGCGAAGACGATCGCGCCTGTCGAGACCACGGTGCCGTCCCCGATCGTCACCGGCGGAAGCGGCTCGCGCTTGGCGGTCGAGGACGCGCCGAGCGAGGGTTGCTTCCCGACCACGGCGTTCTCGAGCACCCGCACGCCCGCGCCGAGCACGGTGCCTTCGTAGACGATCGCGCTGGGGTGAATTTCAGCCATTCGGCGTGGTAGTGCCGTTCAGCGAGTTGGTCAGCATCTCGAGCGCGCGCACGACGCGGGCGCCGTCGAGCGCAACCTTGGCCCGGTCGTGCTGTCCATCGATCAGCTCGAGGAAGTACGTGCACTCGAGACGGAGGGGTTCGGCGGTGGAGATCTTCGGGATGTAGATGTCGCCCGACCGCGTTTGCCATTCGCCGTACGTCTCGGCGCGCTTCCACGGTGACTTCTCGTACACCGTCACCTTGCGCTCGAGCTCCATGTCGTCGAACACGACCATCTTCTCGCGCCCGACGACGGTCATGCGCCGCATCTTGTGCGGGTCGAGCCAGGAAAGGTGCATGTGCGCGATCTTCCCGCTCGGGAAGCGGAGGTAGCAGAAGACGACGTCCTCGACGCCGGGCGTGAGGAAGTCGCGTCCATGGGCGGTGGCCACCTCCGGGTCCTCGTCGAGCAGGTAGAGGATCACCGAGAGGTCGTGCACGCCGAGCGACCACAGTGCGTTCTCGTTGGTACGCACGATGCCGAGGTTCTGGCGGTTGCCGTACACGCAGAGGACTTCGCCGAGCTCACCCGCGTCGATCAGCTCCTTCAGCTTCAACACGCCGGGGTGGTAGAGGAGGAGGTGGCCCGGCATCAGCACGAGGTCACGCTCGGCTGCGAGCGCCACGAGCTCGTCCATCTCGGCGCTGCGCATTGCCGGCGGCTTCTCGACCATCACATGCTTGCCGGCTTCGAGCACGCGCTTCGCGAGCGCGTAATGCGTCGGCACCGGTGTCGCCACGACGACCGCGTCGACGGACTCGTCGGCGAGGACTTCGTCGAGGTCGGCGGTGACCGTGGCGTTGGGATAGCGCGCGGCAAAGCGCTCGCGCAGCTGGGGATCGAGGTCGACGAGCCACTCGAGCTGGCCCAGTTCGTCGAAGTTGCGGACGAGGTTCGGGCCCCAGTAACCGAGGCCCGCAACCGCGACCTTCGTCAAAGTTTCCAGACCTTGCCGTCGACCTCGTGGCCCTTTGTGGCGTTGCGGAAGTCGACGATCACGTCGCCGCGGCGCACGACGTCGCCGTAGTCGATCCCGGAGTGGTTGGTCACGATCGCGACGCAGTCGTAGTTCTCGGGCTCGAGCGCGACCGAGGTCATGCCGTCGAAGCTCGGCACGTGCGGGTCGTGGTAGGCGATGTCGGCGCCCGCGTTGCGCAGCAGATGGATCAGCTTCTCCGCGGGGGTCTCGCGCATGTCGCCGATGTCCGGCTTGTACGAGACGCCGATGATCAGGATCTTCGAGCCGCTGACCGACTTGCTCGCGCCGTGGTTCAGCGCCTGCGAGATCAGCGAGCGGCAGAAGTACGGCATGTTGTTGTTGACCTCGCCTGCCAGCTCGATGAAGCGCGTCGAGAAGTCGAACTCGCGCGCCTTCCACGTGAGGTAGAAGGGGTCGATCGGGATGCAGTGCCCGCCGAGGCCAGGCCCAGGCTTGAACGACGCGAACCCGAACGGTTTCGTGCCGGCGGCTTCGATCACTTCCCAGACGTCGATCTCCATGCGGTCGCACAGTTGTGCGAGCTCGTTGACGAGCGCGATGTTGACGGCGCGATAGATGTTCTCGAGCAGCTTCGTCAGCTCGGCGGCCTCGGGCGTCGACACCTCGTGCACCGTGTCGATCGCCGCGCGGTAGACGTCGGCCGCGGCCTTGGTGCTGGCCGGGTTGATCCCACCGACGACCTTCGGCGTCGTCTTGGTTGTCCAGTCCTCGCGGCCGGGGTCGACCCGCTCCGGTGACATCGCCAGGTGGAAGTCCTCGCCGGCCTTGAGCCCCGAGCCTTCTTCCAGGATCGGCTGCAGGATCTCGCGCGTCGTGCCCGGCCACGTCGTGGACTCGAGGATCACGACCTGCCCGCGCTGGAGCACCGGCGCAAGGCTGCGCCCGGCGCGCTCGATGTAGGACAGGTCAGGTTCCCGCTGGCGGGAGAGTGGCGTCGGGAGCGCGATCAGGATCGCGTGCGCCTGCTTGACCTGCTCGTAGTCGTTCGTCGCGACGACAAGACCCTTTTCGGTGAGCGCGGTCAGGCGCTCCGAGGTGACGTCTTCGATGTGGCTCTCGCCGCGGTTCAGCGCGTCGACGACAGGCTTCTGCACGTCGAGCAGCAGCACGCGGTTGTCAGCCTCAGCGAAGGTGGCGGCGAGGGGGACTCCCACGTACCCCGCGCCGATGATGGCAACGTCGTAGAGGCTCTCCTCGGGCACGGACGCTCAAGAGTACAGGGCCGCTGCCACCTTTTCAGCAGCGTGGCCGTCACCGTAGAGCTGGGGCGGGTTGTCCGGGTACCGCGCGTGCTCCAGCGCGGCAGTGAGCCCGGCCGGTTCGACGAGGCTGTTGGCCCCCGCGGCAACCGTGTCGACCCACTCGGTGTTCGGCCGGACCGTGACGCACGGCACACCCAGCCAGTAGGCCTCCTTCTGCACTCCCCCTGAGTCGGTCACAACCGCGTCGGCGGCGGCGAGCAGCGCCAGCATCTCGAGGTAGCCGAGCGGCTCGACCGCCTGGACATTGCCCGGCAACCCGATCGCATGCTCGTCGAGGACGTGGCGCGTGCGCGGGTGCACCGGGAAGACGAAGGCGCGCCCGCTCTCGCCGAGGGCGGCGACGATCGCGCGCAGCCGTTCCGGCTCCGTGTTCGCCTGACGGTGCACGGTCACGGCGGTATACGGCGCGGCGAACGGGACCTCGCGGCGCCGTGCGATCGGCACGAAGAGCCGCGTCGCGTCGGCCATCACGTCCCCGACGACCTCGATGCGCCCCCGGAGACCTTCGCTTGCAAGCTGCTCGCTGGAGCGGGTATCCGGCGCGAGCAGGAGCGCGGAGAGCCCGTCGACCTCGATCCGGTTCCGCTCCTCCGGCATCGAGTTGTCGAAGCTGCGTAGGCCGGCCTCGACGTGCGCGACCGGTATGTCGCCGGCTGCGCGCGCGCCGGCCGCGGTCGTGTTCGTGTCGCCGTAGACGAGCACCCAATCGGGTCGCTCGCGGGCGATGACCGCTCCGATCGGCCCGGTGAGCGCGTCGATGTCCGACGTACGGAGGTCGAGGCGGTAGGCGGGCTCGGGGATCGACAGCTCGTTGAAGAACACCTGCGACATCGCCGGATCCCAATGCTGGCCGGAGTGGAGGACGGTTTCCTCGATCCCTGCGTCCCGCAGCGCCACCGAAAGGGGCGCCGACTTGATGAACTGGGGCCGGTTTCCCACGACGGAGAGGATGCGCCGCATAAGGACGCTACGATACGCGGCGTTCCACGGGCCGTTAGCTCAGCTGGTAGAGCAGGGGACTCTTAATCCCAAGGTCGAAGGTTCGATCCCTTCACGGCCCATTCCGTCTGGCTAACAGTTCGCTTACAGCGAGCCGTCAGAGTGCTCTCCCGATGAGGGCGCAGGCCGACCTCACGCACCTCCAGAAGCTGAGCGACGACGCGGTGCCGACGCTCGTCGCACGCGCCTCGACGGCGAATGATCCGGTCGTTCGTGCTGCGCTGCTCGCGCAGTTGTCCGAGCGGCGGGTCGGTCGCGCCGATTGGCTCTCGTGGAACGCTTCGCGCGAGCGGGCGAGGAACGCGGTCTTCGTACTTCGCAACCGACACTGACGCGACTAGGATCGCGCTCGATGTCCGTCGCCGGGATACCTGCCGCGGAGCTCGAGGAGCGGCGCGAGCGGCTGCTCGAGCAGGTCAAGCGGCTCGACGCGAGCGGTTATGTGCTGTTCGACCCGTCGTACATCCAGTACTTCACCGGCTTCTGGTTCCTCTCGAATGAGCGCCCGGTCGTCTTCGCCCAGAGCGCAGGCGGCGACGCGGCGATCTTCGTTCCCGAGTTCGAGGTCGCGCACACGCGCGCAGAGACCGACTTCGACCGGATCGAGTCGTACCCCGAGTACCCAGGGCTCGAGCATCCGATGACGATCCTTGCGCGGGCGCTGGCGGACCTCGGTCTGACAGGCAAGGTCGCGGCCGACCAGGACGGCTATCCCGGGATCCTCGGGTACCAGGGGCCGCCGCTGAGCGAGGTCACAGGTGCGTCCGTTCATTCGGTTGCGGATGTGATCGAACGGATGATGGTGCGCAAGAGCGCCAACGAGATCGCGCTCATTCGCGAGAGCGGTCGCTGGTGCGCGCATGCGCACCGGCTGCTTCAGGAGTACACGCGGCCCGGTGTGACCGAAGCAGAGGCGAGCCTCCGCGCCGGGCACGAATCGACGCTCGCGATGCTCGAGGCGCTCGGGGATTCTTTCGGCGGGCAGCTTGGATCGAACGACGGAGTGAAGGCGGGCTATCGCGGCCAGATCGGGCGCCGAAGCGCGTGGGCGCATGCGATCGCGCACAACATCGAGTTCAGTCCCGGCGACATGCTCGTCACGGAGACGGGCGCGCCCGTGTGGGGATACAACGCGGAGCTCGAGCGCGCGATGGTCATCGGCACGCCGACCGACGAGATGCGGCGGCTCTTCGACCACGTGGTGGCGTCGCAGAGGGTCGCGTTCGACGCCCTCCGCCCCGGGGTGACGTGTGCAGACGTGGACGGCGCGGTGATGCGGTACTTCGAGGACAACGACCTGCTCCCGTACTGGCGGCAGCACACGGGCCACGCGATCGGCCTGCGCAACCACGAGGCGCCGTTCCTCGACATCGGCGACCACACGCCGATTGAGACCGGCATGGTCTTCACCATCGAGCCCGGGCTGTATGACGACGAGCTGGGCGGGTTCCGCCACTCGGACACCGTGGTCGTCGTCGAAGACGGCATCGAGCTTCTCACCTCGTACCCGAGCGACCTCGAGAGCCTCACGCTCCCGCTCGACTGACGGCAGAAGGCCCGCTCGAGCGGGCCTTCGACCGGCTGCGTTCTGCTGCAGCGTTCTAGAACGGGCTGATGCGGTGGGGCTTGTCCCACGCGACGCGAATCAGATCTGCTTCCGACTCGACGAGACCGAGGTCCTCGGGCCGCGGCTGGTTCGCCGTCCGCTTGCCGTTCGGACGCCGGGGCGCCGTCGTGTCCCACGAAAGACGGTTCATGCGTGCACCTCCTGCGCGGTATTCGAAGATCCGTTGCTGGGTACGGGGGCGGCAGCCCGCGTGATTCTGATGTCGCCCGAGACGGTCTTGGCCCTGATTTCCACGAGCGGGCCGTCGCCGGCGGGGGCGTCAGTCGTGAGCTCGAGCTCGGAGCTCGTCTCGCCGCTGACGGTGTTGCAGTCGAGGTAGACCTTCGAGCCGCGGCGGACCCCAATCGTCACGTCGCCCGAGACCGAATGAGCCGCGACTTTGCCGATCATCACGGCGCCGTGCTCCTGGTCGCCGCTCACGGTGTTGGCGCTGACGTCGTCGTAGGCCTCGCCGATCTTCACGTCGCCCGACACGCTCGTGACGTTGGCCGGCCCGCGCACGATCTCCAGGTCGATGTCGCCGGAGGCGGTCTGGACGCTCGTGCTGCCCAGCACCTCGTGCACACGGGTGTCGCCGCTCGCGCTCTTGACGTTGAGCGCGCCCTCGATGCGATCGGCTTCGACATCACCCGACGCCGTCGACACGTTGAGGCCGCCGATGGTGCCGCGCACGACCACGTCCGCCGATTTCGACCGGACGACGGCCAGCGCGGATGAGCGGGGACAGCGGATCCGGCAGGTGATCCCCTGGCGACCGAAGCCGATCGAGAAGGTGAACCCGCCGCGCTTGTTCGGGACGTCGACGACCAGGTTCCGGTCGTTCAGCTCGATCCGCGCGTTGTCGACGAGCCGCTGCGATTCGTCGTCGTGCGCAGTCAGCTCCACTTCGATCCGGCCCTCGAGCGTCGGGTCGACCACGATCTCGCCGGACGCGAGCCGCACCTCGATCCGGGCCGGCCCGTCGATCTCGAATGCTTTGTGCACGTTTCCTCCTAGCCTCTAGCTCTGGGCGTAGCCCGACAGGCGCTTGCCGCTGACGTGCACGGGGCGCGATTCGGTCGCTCGCGCGATTGCCCGCACGAGCCACGCATTGGCGGAGACGCCCTCACGGTCCGCGGCCTTTTCGACCGCGAGCTTGAGCGACTCCGGGAGGCGCAGGCTGATCCGCGCCGAGAGCTCTTCGCCCGCCGTCGCACCGGCGGAGTCGCCGGTCGAGTCGACAAACACGAGCTCGGGCTCCTGGCCGGCGAGGCGAACCTCGATGTGGCCGGAGGGCAGCTTGGACGAGAGCTCCACGGCGACCTGGGAGAGCAGGTCGAACAGCTTCAGCCGGAGATTCGACGAGAGCGCCTCGCTGAGGCGGCGTGCGATCTCCGCGGAGCGTTCGTCGCCGAGGCCGGCGAGCCCCTGCAGGTCTTCCTGGATTCCCTCGAGCACGATTGTCAGATTCATCGTGACATCACTCTGACATCACTCATGGCATCTGTCAAGCGTCAGATAGGCGCTCCGGCGGTGTCGGATGGCTGAACGTCCAGTAGTAGAGCCATTTCGGAGGCTGGAGATCGCTGAGATTCGTGGTCGCGAGATCGTGGTGCAGCGCCTCATAGGCCGGCCGGTCACCCGTCAGCTCGAGCGAGAAGCGGTCGGCCGTCCGTTCGAACCGCCGCGAGAGCGCGCTCGCCGCCGGGAGCACCGCCAGTTGGCCCGCGAGCGCAAGCAGCAAGATGAAGGCGGTGTCGCGCGGCACCGGGTGCAGGCGCACGGCGTGCAGCACGAGGACGAAGCCGGCGGCGCCCGCCATCGCCAGGGCGGTCAGCACGGCGACGTGCCGGCGAACCCGGTGCCCGAGCTCGTGGGCGAGCACCACGGCCACCTGGTCCTGCGGCGTCCCGAGCAGCGTGTCCCAGAGCACGACGCGCCGCGTCCTCCCGATCCCCGAGACGTAGGCATTCGTCTTCGTCGTGCGGCGGCTCGCGTCGGCGACCAGGATGTCGCGCACCGGCGCGCCCGCTCGGTCGGCCAGCGCGTGCAGCCGCTGGGAGAGCGCCGCGTCGTCGAGCGGCTGGAAGGTGTTGAAGACGGGCTCCATCACGACCGGTGCGAGGAACCCGAGCAGGAAGACCAAGAGGGCCGCGCCGGCCGCCGCGGGCCACACCCAGCCGCGCGGGTAGTAGCGCGCGAGCAGGAAGAGCGGGGCGAGGGCAAGCAGCAGAAGCCCCGCGCTGAGCAGCAGCTCCTTCGCTCGATCGAGCGCCCACGCTCGGGGTGATTCGGTGGCGAAGCCCCACGCGACGTCGTGGCGATAGCGCCACCACGCAACCGGCAGCCCCGCTGCCGAGACGAACAGCGCGACGACGAGCGGCGCGGCGACCAGCGGCAGCGAGAGCTGCGTCAGCGCGGCCAGGACGGCCACGGACACGACGAGGTCGATGACCAGCGCGACGTAGCGCGGCCGGTGGTAGCGGCGGGCACGGTCGATCTCCTGATCAGAAAAACCGCTCATGCAATTTCTCACTCAAGCATCTAGGCGATGGGCCAGAGCCCGAGTACCCTGAGCGGGCAGTCCAGCTGACCGGGGGAGCGCTTGAGTCAGACCGCCGAGAGCTCGACGTCGGCCCTCGCGGAGTCGCGCGAGCTGTTCGAGACGGTCCTGCGCAACCTCCACGACGGCATCGTCGTGATGACTGCGACTGGCGACCTGATCTACGTGAACGAGGCGGCCGCCCACTTGTCGGGGTACGCCTCGGCGGACGAGATGCGCGCCGCGCCGCGCGGCGAGGCCCGGGCACGCTTCCAGCTCTTCGACATCGAGGGTGCCCCGATCCCGCTCGAGCGCCTCCCAGGCCGTCGTGCGCTTGCCGGTGAAGACCCCGAGACGATGATCATTCGCTTCCGCGCCGGCCCCGGAACGCCAGAGCGTGTCTCGGAGATCCGTGCGGTCGGTGTGCGGGATGCGGACGGCACGCTGCAGTACGCGATCTCGTTCTTCCGCGAGGTAACGGACGAGGTCGCGCGCGCGGACGAGCAACGCGCCGCCGCCGACCAGTACGCCGAGCTCTATCGCGAGGCGCAGCGCACCACCGCGCTGCTCGACGCGTTGTACGGCGCGGCTCCGGTCGGGCTCGGCTTCTGGGACCGCGACCTTCGATACGTGCGGGTCAACGAGAAGCTGGCGGAGATCAACGAACGGTCGGCGCAGGACCATGTCGGGCGCACCTTCGCGGAGGTCGTGCCGCACCTCGCGCACGTGCTCGAGCCGATGGTGCGCCGTGTGCTCGAACAGCGCGAGCCGGTGATCGCACTCGAGGTCACGGCGGGCTCGCCGAGCATGCCCGACGAGCCCAGGCACTGGCTCGCGAGCTACTACCCCGTGCTCGCGCGCGGCGGTGAGGCCCTGGGCGTCGGCTGCGTGATCGAGGAGATCACCGATCGCCGGATGGCCGAGGAGCGCACGGCGCTCCAGCTCGCGGTCACGGAGATTCTTGCGGTCGCGGACGCGACGGCGGATGCCGTGCCTCGCGTCCTCGAGACGATCTGCGAGACGCTCGGGTGGGACGTCGCGTGTTACTGGGCGACCGATTCCGATCAGCCGCCGGTCGTCTGGGCGCGGCCAGGACGGCTGCTCGACGGCTTCATCGCGACGACGAAGCGGGCTGCGCTCACGCCGGCGATGCTCGCCGGCCGGGTCGCCGCAACCGGCAAGGCCGAGTGGCTCGCAGAGATGAACCGGAGCACGTTCGCGCGCGCGTCCGTCGCCTCGGCCGAAGGACTGAAATCCGGGGTCGCGTTCCCGGTGCTGGTCGAATCCGAAGCGGTCGGCGTCCTCGAGGCGTTCTCGTCTGCGTCCCGCGACGAGGACACCGACCTGATGCAGACGCTGACTGCGATCGGGGCACAGCTCGGCCAGTTCCTCCGCCGCAAACGGGCGGAGGAGGAGCGTCAGTTGCTGCTGCAGCGCGAGCGGATCGCGCGCGCGGAGGCAGAAGCCGCTGTCTCGACACTGCGCAAGCTCGGCCGCGTCTCCGAGGCGGCCCTGGAGCGCTCCTCGCTCAGCGGCCTGCTCGATTCGTTGCTCGCACGCATCGTCGAGGTGCTCGAGGCGGACACCGCCGCGATCCTGCTCGTCGAGGACGACGGCCTGCTGCACGTCCGCGCGACGGTCGGGCTCGGCGAGGAGGTTGAGCGGGCGATCGCCATTCCGATCGG
>DATBDB010000225.1:0-9504 GCA_036270155.1 Gaiellaceae bacterium | reverse complement strand
GTCCGGCGCCGAGAACGTGACCCCGAGCGACTGGCCACGCGGGATGATCGAGATCTTTCGCACCGGATCGGCGCCCGGGGTGAGCATCCCGACGAGCGCATGCCCGCCCTCGTGGTAGGCGGTGCGGCGCTTGTCCTCCGGGCTCATCAGCACCTGCCGCTCTGCGCCGAGGACGATTTTCTCGAGCGCATCCGTGAAGTCGGCCTCCGCAACCTTGTCGTGGTTGCGGCGCGCTGCGAGCAGCGCCGCCTCGTTGACGAGGTTCGCGAGATCGGCGCCGACCATGCCCGGCGTCGTCGCCGCGATCCGCGCGAGGTCGACGTCCGGGCCGAGCGGCACCCCGCGGGTGTGCACCTCCAGGATCTTCTGGCGGCCGTTCTTGTCCGGCGGCTGCACCGCGATGCGGCGGTCGAACCGGCCCGGCCGGAGCAGCGCCGCGTCGAGCACGTCGGGACGGTTGGTCGCGCCGATCACGATCACGTTCGTCGACGAGTCGAAGCCGTCCATCTCGGTCAGGATCTGGTTCAGCGTCTGCTCGCGCTCGTCGTTGCCGCCGCTGAAGCCCGCGACCCCCGAGGTGCGCGAGCGGCCGATCGCGTCGAGCTCGTCGATGAACACGATCGACGGCGCCGCTTCCTTCGCCTGCGTGAACAGGTCGCGCACGCGCGCGGCGCCGACGCCGACGATCGCCTCGACGAACTCGGACGCCGCCATCGAGAAGAACGGCACGTTCGCCTCGCCCGCGACGGCGCGCGCGAGCAGCGTCTTGCCGGTGCCGGGCGGCCCGCTCAGCAGCACGCCGTGCGGGATCCGGCCGCCGAGCTTCTGGTAGCGCTGCGGGTTGCGCAGGAAGTCGACGACCTCCGCCAGTTCCGCCTTCGCCTCCTCGATCCCGGCGACGTCAGCGAACGTGACCTTCGTCCCGGACGGCTCGTACCGGCGGGCGCGCGAGCGGCCGAAGGCCCCGAGCATCCCCTGCACGTTGCCCGCGCGCCGCATCAGCAAGACGAGGAGCCCGATGAAGAGGAGCGTCGGGCCGAACCCGACGAGCACGCTCTCCCACCACGGCATCCCGGTCGTGAGCGGCTTCGCGTTGACGACGACCTTCTTCTTCTGGAGCAGTTGCGACAGCGCGTTCGTGTCGGCGAACGCGGGAACCTCGGTTTGGAAGAGCGTCGTCTTCTTCGAGCCGGCGTAGCTCTCCGCGCGCGTGAACGTCCCCTGGATCGCCGTCCCCTTCGACGTGATCATCGCCACCTGGCCGGCGGAGACCTGGTTCAGAAAGAACGGGCTGTAGGGGACGCGGATCCGTGGCGTCGGCTGCGTCGCGCGGCTCGCGGTGTAGTAGTTGATCGCGAGGAGCGCAGCGAAGAAGGCAAACCAGCGCCACCCTGGACGAAAGCGCGGCTTGTCGGGGGTCGAAGGTTTCGGTGGCGGCGGGGTGCTCGTACCCCAGACCTTGCCATGTTGCGACCGCCTCAGGAAGCGCCCGAGTCACACCCGAGTTCCCCTGGCGCGTCGCGTTTAGCTCTCGCCTCGATCAGCAAGGAGACAGCAAAGCCCGCGCGTTCGTCAGCGCTGGGGCAACTCAACGCACGCCGAGGAGGGGACCTGATGTTCGGACGCAAAAACGTCGTCACGGCTGCGAGCGATGCGCTCGACGGCGTGTCGCCCTACGTCGATCAGCTTGCCCACGACGAGAAGCTGCGCCAGCGGCTTGGCGCCGCGATCGCTGCGGGAGCGGCTGCCCGCAAACGGGCGAGGAGGCAGACGGGCCTGCGCGGACTTGCGATGCGGCTCGCGACCGATCCGGTGCTGCGCGCGCAGGTCGCTGAGGCCACGGTGCAGCTGCAGAAGGCAAACAGCCGGCTGAAGAAGCACAGGAGCCACAAGCTGCGGAACACGGTGCTGTTCCTCACCGGTGTCGGCGCGGTGGTCGCCGCGGTCCCGAGCGCGCGTGAGACGGTCCTGAGCAAGCTGGGCCTCGACTCGGACGACGACTACGGGCCGGCGGAGCCGCCGCCGGCCGCCGGGCCGGCCGGTTACGACATGCCGGACGTCTAGAGCGCCTCCGGGGCGCAGCCGGTCTCCGGCCGGCTGCGCCCCGTGCTCCGGCTGGGCTGCATCGCACTCGCGGCTAGCATCGACGCATGAGGCTCGGGATCGACAGGCGCGCGATGGGCGCCCTCTTCAGCGGGCACCTGGCGGTCGATTTCGCTTCCGGGAGCGTCCCGGCGCTGATCCCGTTCATGACCGACAAGTTCCACCTCGGCTACGCGTTGTCCGCGATGCTGCTGCTGGCCGCGACGGCCTCGTCGTCGCTCGTGCAGCCGCTCTTCGGCCTGCTGTCCGACCGGCGCGGCGCGCTCTGGCTGATCCCCGGCGGGGCGTTGCTCGCCGCGGTCGGCGTCGGCGGCGCCGCGATCTCACCCGTGTACCCGCTCGTGCTGGTGCTCGTGTTCGCGGGCGGGCTCGGCGTAGCCGCCTTCCATCCCGAGGGCGCGAAGTTCGCCGCCTACGCAAGCGGCCACAAGCGCGCGAGCGGGATGGCGTACTTCAACAGCGGCGGCAATGCGGGCTACGCGCTCGGTGCATTCGTGACCGGGCAGCTCGTCGTCTGGCTCGGGCTCGTCGGCGGTCTGGTGGCGATGGTTCCCGTCCTGCTCGTCGGGCTGGGGCTCGCGCGCGTGATGGCGCACCTCTCGACGCTGCAGCCGGTCGACAGGGACATCGCCTACGTGCGCGGCGACGACCGGCGGCGGGCGATGGCGCTCCTCGGCATCGTGATCTCGCTGCGAAGCGTCTCGTGGTTCACGCTGCTCGCGTTCGTCCCGCTCTGGCTCGTCTCCCTCGGGCACTCGAAGGCGGAGGGCAACCGTCTGCTCTTTCTCATGCTGCTCGCAGGCGCCGCCGGCACGCTGGTGCTCGGGCCGGTCGCCGACCGGATCGGGCTGCGCACGACGCTCGTGATCACGCAGGCACTCGTGACGCCGCTCGTCCTCGTCTTCATCTATGTCGGGGGCATCCCCGGTGCGATCGCGCTGATGTTCGTCGGCGTCTGCGTCGTCGGCACGTTCGGCGTGACGATGGTGCTCAGCCAGCTCTATCTGCCGCGGCACGTCGGCATGGCCTCCGGTTTATCCGTCGGGCTCGCAATGGGAGTGGGCGGGGTCGCGGCCGTGATCCTCGGCGCGGTGGCCGACGCGGTCGACCTGAAGACCGCGCTCACGATCTGCGCGCTCGCACCGGCGCTCGGCGTCTTCATCTGCATGCGCCTGCCGGCGCCGTCCGCCCGCGGTGAGAGCTCGAGGCGGGCTGCAGCCGCGGTCGCACCGCTCGCCGACTGAGTCGAGGCCTGACGAGCCCTCGCGACCGACGCAACTAGGATCGGATCGCATGCAGATCAAGGCCGCCGTCCTCGAGCAATTCGGAGCACCGCTCGCGATCCGCGAGGTCGAGCTCGCCGATCCGAGCGCGGGCGAGGTTCTCGTCCGGCTCGTCGCGTGCGGCGTCTGCCACACCGATCTCTACACGGCCTCGGGCGCCGACCCGTCGGGCTATGCGCCGACGGTGCTCGGGCACGAAGGCGCCGGTGTCGTCGAGAAGATCGGCGACGGCGTGACCTCGCTGGCGGTCGGCGACCACGTCGTCACGCTCTTCTCGCCGCAGTGCCGCGAGTGCATCCACTGCCTGAGCGACCGCACGAACCTCTGCCTGGCAATCCGCGAGCAGCAGAACAAGGGCTACCTCCCCGACGGCACAACACGCCTCTCGATCGACGGCGAGCCCGTCCGCCACTTCATGGGGACATCGACCTTCGCCGAGTACACGGTGATGCCCGAGATCGCGCTCGCGAAGATCAACCCTGAAGCGCCACTTGAGGGTGCGGCGCTGTTCGCGTGCGGGCTCTCGACGGGGCTCGGCGCGGCGATCAACACCGCGAAGGTCGAGCCAGGGTCGACGTGTGTCGTCTTCGGCGCGGGAATGGTCGGGCTCGGCGCCGTGATCGGCTGCCGGCTCCAGGGCGCGGAGCGCATCATCTGCGTCGACCTCTCCGAGGATCGGCTGGCGCTCGCGACGCAGCACGGTGCCACCGAAATGATGCTCGGCGGGCCCGACACGGTCGGGCGGATCCTCGAAGAGACCGGCGGCTTCGGCGCCGACTACACCTTCGAGGCGACAGGCAGCGTCAACGTGATGCGGCAGGCGGTCGAAGCCGCGCGCATGGGCTGTGGGCTCTGCACGGTGGCGGGCGTCGCCGGCAAGGGCGAGACCCTCGACGTCGTCCCGCGCTATCTGATCACCGGGCGGCGGGTCGCCGGTTCGTCTTTCGGGGGTGTCAAGGGACGCGACGGCGTTCCGGCTCTCGTCGAGCGCTGGCTCGCGGGCGACATCGATGCCGACTCGTTCATCTCGCACCGCATTACTCTCGACGAAGTCAACCGCGGCTTCGAGCTGATGGAAGCCCAAGACGGAATCAGGAGCGTGATCCAGTTCGCATGATCCTCGAACGTGCAGAGCATCCGACATGGACGTCGAACGCGTACCTCGTCGCCGACGGTGCCGGCGGTCACGGCGTGCTCGTCGACTCGAACGGCGTGGAGGAGCCGCTGCTCGCGCTGATCGACCAGCACGAGATCACGATCACGCATGTCCTCGTCACCCATCAGCACGGCGACCACGTGGTCGATGTCACAGGGCTCGCGAAGCGGTTCGGTGTCAAGGTCGTCGGGAGTGAGCTGACGAAGCAGGCCGGCGTGCCGATCGACGAGACGTTTGGCGACGGCGACGTCGTCCGCTCCGGAGAGCTCGAGATCCGGGCGATTGCGACGCCCGGCCACTGCCGGGACCACACGGCGCTGCTCGTGAACGGGACCGACTGTCTGACCGCCGACTGCCTCTTCAAGGGCACGGTCGGCGGAACGATGGGCGGCGGGCCGACCGGGTACGCCGATCAATACGACTCGATCATGAACCGGCTGATGGGTCTCCCCGCCGAGACACGCATCCACCCGGGCCACACGCTGCCCTCGACGATCGGCGACGAGTGGGAGCACAACCCGTTCATCCGCATCTGGCGTGGCGTCGACCCGGAGGGAACGGAGGCGTGCCTGGTGCGCGGTGAGCGGGCGACGCTGATCCTCTTCGGGCCCGACTACGACGGCACGCACAAGGCGTGGGTGCGCTACCCGGACGGCCGCGACGCGATCGTCGGCGGGAGCCAGATCACCCGCGACTGAATTTTCACAGGTGACTGTCCGAAAAAGCCGATGACAACGCGTGGTCGGCCTGCTTCGATCGTGGGATGGACGACGGTGACCTCGAACTCCTGCTCGACGACTTCGTCTTCGAGCCGAGCGCATGGGACATCGCGACCTGCGTCGGAGTCGGGGTCGATCCCGAGACAGATCGGCCCGCGCTCGATGAGCTCGCCGACGCGATGCTCGTCTGGGCGCAGGGACCCGTGCTCGAACAACTGACCGACGAGGCGGTCGGACGAATTTGGGACGACGAGCTCGAGGGCATGGTTCGTGCCGGCATCGTTCGTCTTTGTGGCCAGGACGGCTGGGAGCAGGGAGCTGCGGCCGCGCTCGCTGCGTTCGATCGCGATCCACCGGGCTCAGAGGTGGGGCGAGAGGTCGTGCGCGAGCTTGCGATGCAACTCGGGAGCGCCGATCATCCCGTGTTCTTCTGTCTCTGCTGTGTCGAAGAGGGGCTCGGGCGTACAGAGCCGGCCGAGCGGCGTGCCCGTGCCGTTCGCGTCGCGATCGTCGCAGTGCGAAATGCCGGAGTACCTGTCGCCGAGATCGAGGAAGCTCTGGCCGGCGCGGCGCGGTGTCCACCGGCGGAGCGGCTCGGTACGGTCGAGCGCCGTGCGGCGATCCGGACGCGGCTCGGGCGTCTGGGCGAGCTCGCAACCGAGTCGATGCCCGATCTTGCGACCGAGCTGAAGGCGCTCGCCGGGGAGCGACTGCCCGAGCGTCCGGAGGATGATGACGTGTGGCAGGAGGCCTGCGTACACCTCCTGGCCGAGGTGGGGAGGCCCGACCTCAACTGAGCGGCGTATGACAAACGTGATACAGTTTGATTTGATGGCCGAGAAGGCGATTTCTGTCCGACTCGACGCTGCGGCTCAGCGAGCACTCGAACTTCTCATGCAGGACGGAAGCTCCCAATCGGAGGCAATCCGGTCGGCCCTCATCGCGGCATCGCGCGCGGCACGCTACGACCGGATGGCAGCGGATGCGAAACGTCTCGCGAACGATCCCGAGAATCTCGCCTTGATCGCAGACATCCAAGAATTCTTTGGCGAGCTCTAGTCCTCGTCGAGGTGAGATCGTGGCGGTGCGAGGATCCGGCAACGTCGTCGGTCACGAGCACCGAGGGACTCGGCCTGCGGTCATCCTGCAGTCGGACCAGGCCCATTGGCTCGGGACGGTCATCGTCGCTCCAACCTCCCGAAGTGCTCAACCTGCCGAGTTTCGGCCGGAGGTGCATGTTCGGGGCCGAACGACGCGAGTATTGCTCGATCAAATCAAGAGCGTCGACCGCTCCCGTCTCGGGCGTTCGAGTGGGCACCTCGCGGCGGCCGACCTACAAGAGGTTGATGACGCACTACGTCTGATCCTCGGCCTGTTCTGATCGGTTGAGCGGCCCGCGCGAAACACGCTGAAGCCGGCTAGTTCTCGCGAAGCCGCTGTCGTATAGTCGCCCCGAGCGGAGCGCAGGGGCCTCCGCGCGGATCTTCAAAAGGGGGCAAAACGGTGAAACCTCTTTGGCTCGTTGCAGTGCTCGCGTGCGCTGCGGTCGTCGTCATGCCGGTCCAGGCAAGCAGCACCAGCTCGAGCGTCAAGACGCTCGCCAACATCACAAACGACGGCCCAGACTCGAACGGCGACAACGAGGTCGACATCGCGATCAATCCGACGAACCCGGACAACCTGATCGCGGCCTGGAACGACTACGGCCCGGGGCAGTCGTGCGGCCTCGGCTACTCGCTCGACGGCGGGAAGACCTGGGCGACAAGCTGGCTGCGCGGCGTGACGCCGCTCGGCGGGAACGCGACGTTCGACTACGGCGCCGGCGATCCGTCCGTCGGGTTCCTCAACGACGGCACTGCTGTGCTGAGCTGCGCTGCGTGGGGCGCGAGCAAGAGCCAGCCGAGCGCGCTCTTCGCATCACGCTCGACCGACGGCGGCCGCAACTGGGCGCCCGCGCAGCAGCTGACCTACGGCCAGAACCTCGGCCACACCCAGGACCACAACATGCTGACGATCGACCGCTACGGCAACCGGGCGCTGCTCGCCTACAGCGTCTGGAACGGCCTCCACGCGCGCTCATACGCGCTGATCTCCTCGGACGGCGGCAACACCTACGCGGGGCCGTACGAGATCGCATCCGACTACACAAAGAACGCCGTCGATCGTTTCGACGTTTCGCTCGCCGGAGCGCCCGACGGGACGATCTACGCCACGACCGGGATCTGGCAGCACGTCCAGGAGTGGAGCGAGCAGGCGGTCGTCGTCAGCCAGCTCCGTCCGGGGGAGACGGCGTTCACGCGCAGCGTCAAGGTGCGCGACCTCCTCCCGGCGCCGATGACGCTGCCCGGCGAGAGTTGGCGGACATCGATGCAGGCCTCGATCGGCGTCGAAGGTGACGGCACCGTCGACCTGCTGACCGGCGACTTCGCGACGGGAAACATCGACCTGTACCTCGCGCGTTCGCACGACCACGGCGCGAGCTTCCCTGCGAGCCAGCAGGCGAACCTGACGAACGACGCGAACGACCAGGTGATGCCGTGGATGTCGGTGCGCCCGAGCGGCCGCCTCGATCTCGTCTACTACGACTACAACCGCGCCACCGGCTTGATGGATGCCGACTACGGTCAGGTCGCACCGGGTTCGACGACGCTCGCGCAGACGGTCGTCCAATCCGGGATCGACGGCGACGCGCAGCCGCCACGCGGTGCCGGGCACGCGCCGTTCATGGGCGACTACCTCGGGATCGACGCGACAGACAAGCTCGTAGCGATCGCCTGGACGGGGAACGGGCCCGTCTCCCAGGACGTCTTCAGCGCGACGCTCAGGCCGTAACGAGCAGGCCGAGGGGCGGCGCGCGCCGCCCCTCGGCCCTAGCTGTTGTTGCGCGTCGGTCAGTCGCCGGCGAGGATCGAATGTCGATCGCAGCCTCCGGCGGGCCGCTTAAGAACGGCTTAAGGGGTCGGGATCGCAGCTTTCTGCCTGCTCGGAGCGGCCCTTTGAGACCCGTCTGGACCCCGGCGTACACTGGGCCTCCGCGCATGGCTCAAGCTGATTTCGTCCACCTGCACGTCCACTCCGAGTACTCGATCCTTGACGGGGCGTGCCGGATTCCCGACCTCGTGGCGCGGGCCGCGGAGCTCGAAATGCCGGCGGTCAGCCTCACCGACCACGGCTCCATGGCGGGCGCCGTCCAGCTCTGGCAGAAGACGCGCAACACCGGCGTCAAGCCCGTCGTCGGCTGCGAGGTCTACGTCGCCGACGACCGCAAGGCGCACACGAAGGGCAACGCGCACCTCACGCTGCTCGCGGCCGACAACACCGGCTACGGCAACCTGATCAAACTCTCCTCGCTCGGCTACCTCGAGGGCTACTACTACAAGCCGCGCGTCGACTGGGAGCTGCTCGAACAGCACTCCTCCGGGCTGATCGCACTGTCCGGTTGCCTCTCGGGCCGCGTCTGCAAGGCGCTCGAGGAGAACCGCGTCAGCGACGCGAGCGCCGAGCTCGACCGCCTCTCGCAGGTGTTCGGCAAGGACAACGTCTACGTCGAGCTGCAGAACGCGCACCTCGACGTGCAGGCGAGGATCCTGCCGCAGCTCGCCTCCATCGCGGAGAAGCAGGGGCTGCCCACCGTGGCGACCGGCGACGTGCACTACCTCCGCGACACCGACGCGCGCGCACACGAGGCGCTGCTCTGCATCCAGTCGGGCGACTCGCTCAAGAACCCGAACCACTGGAAGTTCGAGACCGACCACTTCTACTTCAAGTCGCCGGCCGAGATGGCGCTCGACTTCCCGAACGACGCCGAGGCGATGCGGCGCACGCTCGAGATCGCCGAGCGCTGCAACGTGGAGATCGACCTCAGCCAGATCCACCTGCCGCGCTTCGACGTGCCCGAGGGCCGCGACGCCTTCGACTACCTCGTCGAACAGTGCGAGCGCGGTCTCGCAAGGCGCTACGACAAGGTCACCGCCGAGCTGCAGGAGCGCCTCAAGTACGAGCTCAAGACGATCAAGGAGATGGGCTTCACCGACTACTTCCTGATCGTCTGGGACTTCATCCGCTTTGCGAAGACGAACGGCGTCTCCGTCGGCCCCGGCCGCGGCTCGTCCGCCGGCTCGCTCGTCGCCTACACGCTCGCGATCACCGACATCGACCCGATCCGCTACGACCTGATGTTCGAGCGCTTCCTCAACCCCGGCCGCAAGTCGATGCCCGACATCGACATCGACTTCGCCGTCGA
>DATBDB010000224.1:0-2917 GCA_036270155.1 Gaiellaceae bacterium | reverse complement strand
CCTTCCTCTCTGTGCCGGCTCTAACGGAGTAGTCGAACTACTTCGAGTAGAGCTCGACGATCAACTGTTCGGAAACCGGCGTGTCGATCTCGGCACGCTCCGGCCACTTCAAGACGGTACCGCTGAGCCCGTCGTGGTCTGCCTGCAGCCACGGGGCGACGGCAGCGGTCAGATCGGTCGCATCGCGGACGATCTGCTCCGCGCCTGACCCGGTCTTAAGCGAGACGACGTCGTCGGGCTTGACCTGGTAGCTCGGGATGTTCACGCGGCGGCCGTTGACCGAGAAGTGGCCGTGACGGACGAGCTGGCGCGCCTGGGCGCGCGAGGCCGCGAAGCCGAGGCGGTAGACGACGTTGTCGAGCCGCGTCTCGAGCATGCGCAGGAGGTTGTCACCGGTGATGCCCCCCTGCTTGTTGGCCTTCTCGTAGTACGTGCGGAACTGCGTCTCGAGGAGACCGTAGTACCGGCGCGCCTTCTGCTTCTCGCGCAGCTGCAGCAGGTACTCGCTCTGCTTGATGCGGCCGCGGCCGTGCTCGCCCGGCGGATACGAGCGGCGCTCGATCGCGCACTTCTCGGTCAGGCAGCGCTCGCCCTTGAGGAACAGCTTCATGCCCTCACGGCGGCACTGCTTGCACTTCGGGGAACGATCGCGAGCCACTAGACGCGCCTCCGCTTCTTCTGGCGGACGCCGTTGTGCGCCTGCGGCGAGACGTCCTTCACACCGAGAATCTCCAGGCCCGCTGCCTGCAGCGAGCGGATCGCCGTCTCGCGGCCCGAGCCGGGGCCCTTGACGAACACTTCGACCTTCTGCAAGCCGTGCTCCATCCCCTTGCGCGCCGCCGAGTCGGCGGTGACTTGCGCGGCGAACGGCGTCGACTTGCGCGAGCCCTTGAACCCGGCCGAGCCGGCGGACTCCCAGACGATCACGTTGCCGTCCTTGTCGGTCAGGGCGACGATCGTGTTGTTGAACGACGTCTTGATGTGCGCCTGGCCGATCGCAATGTTCTTGCGAACGCGACGGCGCGTGCGGCCGCGCGTGGCGGCAGCTCTGCGAGGAGGAGCCATTACTTCGCCTTCTTTCCGCGCCCGACGGTCTTCTTCGGGCCCTTGCGCGTACGCGCGTTGGTCTTGGTGCGCTGGCCGCGCGCCGGCAGGTTGCGCCGGTGGCGCAGGCCGCGGTACGCGCCGATCTCCTGCAGGCGCTTGATCGCCTGCGTGCGCTCACGGCGCAAATCTCCCTCGACCTGATAGTGCTCGTCGATGTAGTCGCGAAGCTTTGCGACCTCGTCCTCGGTGAGGTCACGGACCTTCGTGTCGCACGAGAGCTCGAGTGCTTCGCAGATCTTCTTGGCGGTGGGCTGGCCGACACCGAAGATGTACGTCAGCCCGATCTCGAGCCGCTTCTGATTGGGCAGGTTGACGCCCGCGATACGTGCCAAATTCTCTCCTTACCCCTGACGCTGCTTGTGGCGCGGGTTGGTGCAGATGACCATGGTGCGCCCATGCCGCTTGATTACGCGGCAGCGTTCGCACATCGGCTTGACTGAGGGTCTGACTTTCATGGCGTGAGAAGACCGCGCGCTGGCGTAAGCCGCGCGACGCGGGCCGTCATGGTACCAAAACCCCCGTTTTCCCCGTGAGGATCCGAGGGCCCTGGGCTGTGACCGCAACGGTGTGCTCGAAATGGGCCGCCAAAGAGGCGTCAGCGGTTGAAATCGACCACTCGTCGTCGTGGATATAGACCTCCGCGGCGCCGGCCGTGATCATCGGCTCGATCGCGATCGTCATGCCCTCCTTGAGCTCCGGCCCCTTGTAGGCGGAGACGAAGTTCGGCACCTGGGGATCCTCGTGCATCGACCGGCCGACCCCGTGCCCGACGAGGCTCCGGATCACGCTAAAGCCTGCGGCCTCGGTGACCGTCTGGACAGCCTCCGAGATGTCGCCGATCGTGTTGCCGACGCGGGCCTTGTCGATCCCGGCCTCGAGGGCCGCCTTGCACGCGTCGAGCAGCCGCTGGGCGTCCGCCGAGATCGTCCCGACCGGGAACGTCCAGGCGGAGTCCGCCACGAACCCGTCGAGGGTGACGCCGACGTCGACCGAGAGGATGTCCACGTTCTCGAGCTTCGTCCGGCCGGGGATCCCGTGGACGACCATCGAGTTCGGCGACAGGCAGGTCGCGGCCGGGTAGCCCTTGTAGCCCTTGAACGTCGGGACGCCGCCGCGCGAGCGGATGAACTCCTCCGCGATCCAGGCCTCGAGGGCCGCCTTGCAGGTAGCGAGGAGCCGCTGCGCGTCGGCCGAGATCGTCCCGACGGGGAACGTCCAGGCCGAGTCCGCCACGAACCCGTCGAGGGTCACGCCGACGTCGACCGAGAGGATGTCCCCGTCCTCGAGCTTCGTCTTGCCGGGGATCCCGTGGACGACCATCGAGTTCGGCGAGAGGCAGGTGGCTGCCGGATAGCCCTTGTAGCCCAGGAACGTCGCGACGCCGCCGTGCGAGCGGATGAACTCGTCCGCGAGCGCGTCGAGCTCGCCGGTCGTGATCCCCGGCTGCAGATGCTCCTCGACGAGAGCGAGCGTCTCGGCGACGACCTTGCCGGCACGCGCCATCGTGTCGATCTCCTGCGCGGACTTGCGGATGATCATGCGACCACCTGGAGCGAGTCGGAGATCTCCGACCAGACCTCGTCGATCGAGCGCTCGGCGTGCAGCGGCACGAGCTTCCCGGTCGCGCGGTAGTGCTCGACGATCGGCTCCGTCTCGGAGTGGTAGATCTCGAGCCGCTTCGCGATCACGTCGCGGGTGTCGTCGAGGCGGTTCTCGAGCTCGGCGCGCTTGAGCGCGCGCTCCATCCCGACCTCGTCCGGGACGTCGAAGAAGAGGATCGCGTCGAGGCCGCGGCCGATCGCGCCCAGCA
>DATBDB010000223.1:0-2814 GCA_036270155.1 Gaiellaceae bacterium | reverse complement strand
CGCTGAGGGCGGGGTGGACCTGCTCCTGATCGAGACGATCTTCGACACGCTGAACGCCAAGGCGGCGATCGCTGCTGCACGCGAGGTGGCGCCGCAGTTGCCGCTTTGGATCAGCGTCACGATCGTCGACCTCTCCGGGCGCACGTTGAGCGGGCAGACGATCGAGGGCTTCTGGACCGCGATCGAGCACGCCGACCCGCTGATCGTCGGCGTCAACTGCGCGCTCGGCGCCAAGGAGATGCGCCCCTACGTCGCCGATCTCTCCCGCATTGCGACCTGCCTGACCTCCGCGCACCCGAACGCCGGACTGCCGAACGCGTTCGGCGGCTACGACGAGACGCCCGACGTGACGTCGGCGCTGCTCCACGAGTTCGCGCGCGACGGTCTCCTGAACATCGTCGGCTCTTGCTGCGGCTCCACGCCGGAGCACACCAGGGCCATTTCGGACACGTCCCGGGGGCTGTCCCCTAGACACGTCCCAAAGAGGCATGGAGGCGCGCGCTTCAGCGGCCTCGAGACCTTCGAGATCACCGAGGACACCGGTTTCGTGCTCGTCGGCGAGCGCACGAACGTCACGGGCTCCGCGCGCTTCCGGCGCTTGATCGAAAGCGGTGACTTCGGCGCGGCGGTCGACGTCGCGCTCGAGCAGGTACAGGGCGGCGCGAACCTGCTCGACGTGAACATGGACGCCGACCTCCTCGAAGGCGAGGAGGCGATGCGCCACTTCCTGAACGTGATCGCGACCGAGCCTGAGGTGGCCCGGCTGCCGATCATGGTCGACAGCTCCAAGTGGACCGTGCTCGAGGCAGGCCTGCAATGCCTGCAGGGCAAGGGCATCGTCAACTCGATCTCGCTCAAGGAAGGGGAGGAGGAGTTTTTGCGTCACGCACGCCGCGTCCGCGACTACGGCGCGGGTGTGATCGTGATGGCGTTCGACGAAGGAGGGCAAGCGACGGATGTCGAGAAGCGCGTCGCGATCTGCGGCCGTGCCTACGACTTGCTCGTCGACGAAGTCGGCTTCGCACCGGAGGACATCGTCTTCGACCCGAACGTGCTCGCGGTCGCGACCGGCATCGAGGAGCACAACGACTACGCACGCGCGTTCATCGACAGCCTGCCGCTGATCAAGGCGCGCTGCCCGGGTGCGCGCACCTCGGGTGGCATCTCGAACCTCAGCTTCTCGTTCCGCGGCAACGACGTGATCCGCGAGGCGATGCACGCTGCGTTCCTCTACCACGCGATCCGTGCCGGGCTCGACATGGGCATCGTCAACGCCGGGCAGCTCGCGGTCTACGAGGACATCGACCCGGAACTGCTCGAACGCGTCGAGGACGCGCTCTTCAATCGTCGTCCGGATGCGACCGAGCGTCTGGTCGAGATCGCCGACCGGTTCCGCGGCGCAGGGACGAAGCGCGAGCTCGACCTGCGCTGGCGCGAGGCGCCGGTCGCCAAACGCCTCGAATGGGCGCTCGTGCACGGGATCGTCGACTTCGTCGAGGACGACACCGAGGAGGCGCGGCTCACCGCGAAGCGTCCCCTCGACGTGATCGAGGGGCCGCTGATGGACGGAATGCGCGTCGTCGGCGACCTCTTCGGCTCCGGCCGGATGTTCCTGCCTCAGGTGGTGAAGTCGGCGCGCGTGATGAAGCGCGCAGTCGCCTACCTGCAGCCGTACATGGAGGACGAGAAGGACGGCACGCACGGCGCACAGGGGAAGGTGCTGCTCGCGACCGTCAAGGGCGACGTGCACGACATCGGCAAGAACATCGTCGGCGTCGTCCTCGGCTGCAACGACTACGAAGTGATCGACCTCGGCGTCATGGTCACCGCTGACCAGATCCTCGACACCGCGGAACGCGAGAACGTCGATGTCGTCGGGCTGTCGGGACTGATCACGCCGTCGCTCGACCAGATGGTCGACGTTGCACGCGAGATGGATCGCCGTCGCATCGAGCTGCCGCTGATGATCGGGGGCGCGACGACGTCACGCCAGCACACCGCGGTGAAGATCGCGCCCGAGTACGGGAACGAGACCGTGCACGTGCTCGATGCGAGCCGTGTCGTCGACGTCGTCTCCGCGTTGCTCGACCCGAAGCGGCGGACTGCGCTCGACACGGAGAACCGCGAGCTGCAGGAGAAGCTGCGCGTGCAACACGCCGAGAAGATCCGCAAGCCGCTGCTGACGCTCGAGGACGCGCGCGCGAACGGCGTCACCGTCTCGCCGATCGAGCTGCCGGCGCCACCCTTCAGCGGCGCGCGCGAGGTCGAGCCGGCGCTTGCGGAGCTCGTGCCGTTCATCGACTGGCAGTTCTTCTTCCACGCCTGGGATCTGAAAGGCAAGTTCCCGGCGATCCTCGAGAATCCGGCTGCGCGTGAGCTGTACGACGACGCGCAGGCGCTGCTCCGCACGATCCTCCAGGGGGCGGCGCTGCACCCGAAGGGCGTCTACGGCTACTGGCCTGCGCACGCCGAGGGCGACGACGTCGTCGTCGCCGACGCGCGCTTCAGCTTTCTGCGCCAGCAGGCCGACCACGGCGACGGCCGGCCGAACCGCTGCCTCGCTGACTACGTCGCAGCAGCCGACGATCACGTCGGCGCATTTGCGGTGGCGATCCACGGCGCCGATGAGCTCGCGGCGCGCTACGAAGCGGCGCATGACGACTACTCGGCGATCGCCGTGAAGGCGCTGGCCGATCGGTTGGCGGAAGCGTTCGCAGAGTGGCTGCACAAGCGGGTGCGGCGCGAGTGGTACGCGCCGGACGAGCATCTTTCCGACGAGGACCTGTTGAAGGAGAACTTTCGCGGCATCCGGCC
>DATBDB010000222.1:0-35699 GCA_036270155.1 Gaiellaceae bacterium | reverse complement strand
GTGCGCGCCGGTCCGCTCGTCGGTGCCGCGCTGACCATTCGCTAGAGCGTCACGCGTCGATCGGGACGTGACCCGGTTCGTTCGCAACGCGATCGATCCACGCGCCGATTGCCGGATAGCCGTCAAGCTCGAAGCCGCCCTCGCCGGCGACATGGGTGTATGCGTATAGCGCGATATCGGCGAGCGTCATGCCGTTGCCGACGAGCCACGAACGTCCGTCGAGGTGGCGCTCCATCGCATCGAGCGCGCGGTAGCCCGCCGCGAGCCGCTCGTCGAGACGATCTGCGAACTCCTCGCGCGGGCGGCCCGAGTACGCGAGCCAGAAGCGCACAACTGCGATCGCCGGCTCGTGGTCGTACTGCTCGAAGAACATCCACTGCAGCACCTGTGCGCGCTCGTACGGATCGTCGGGGACGAAGCGCGTGCCTTCGCCGAAGAACCAGATGATTGCGCCGGACTCACCGAGTGAGCGCCCGTCGTCGAGCACCAGCGTCGGGACACGGAGCGCAGGGTTGAGACCGCCGAGGACATCCGGCCGGTTCGAACGGTCTGCGACGGAGAGTTCCTGTCGCTCGTACTCGATGCCGAGGTGCGCGAGCAGGAGTCGCACCTTGTAACAGTTGCCCGAGACCTGGCTGTTGTAGAGCAGCACCGCGCAACTATTGCAGCAGGCGTGCGGGTCAGGCCGGAGCAACCATCTGTTGCGCCAGCCTCGCCCCGTGAGATAGTCCGTGCAGATGGCGGGCGACGGGATCCTGGACACGATCGGCGACACCCCGCTCGTGCGCCTGCGGCGGGTCACGGCCGAGAGCGGCGCCGAGATCTGGGTCAAGCTCGAGTACCGCAACCCAAGCGGTTCGATGAAGGACCGGATGGCGCTCTCGATGATCGAGGGCGCCGAGCGCGACGGGCTGATCGAGCCCGGCACCACGATCGTCGAGTACACCGGTGGAAGCACGGGCCCGGCGCTCGCGCTCGTCTGCCGCGCGAAGGGCTATCGCGCGCGGATCGTCATCTCCGAATGCTTCAGCGAGGAACGCATGCAGCTGATGCGCGCGCTCGGCGCGGAACTCGAGCTCATCCCCGCAGTCGAGGAGCGCGGCCGCGTGACTGCACAGGACATCCGCAACATGGTCGAGCGCGCCGCGGAGCTCGCCCGCGAGCCCGGCACGTATGCAACCGACCAGTTCAACAACCCGTACGTCATTGCCGGGCATCGCGACATGCTCGGCCGCGAGATCTGGGAGCAGACCGACGGCGAAGTGACCGCGTTCTGCCACGGCATCGGCACGGCAAGCTCGCTGATCGGCGTTTCCGAGGCGTTGAAGGCGCACAGCCCGGAGGTGCGCATCGTCGCGCTCGAGCCCGCCGGCTCCGCAGCGATCAGCGGCGGCGCGAGCGGCTCATTCGCGATGCAAGGGTGGACGGGGCTCGTGCCGCCGCACTGGGACGCCGATCGCGTCGACGACATCTGGACGATCGAGGACGACGAGGCGATCGCGATGACGGCCCGGCTGGCACGCGAGGAGGGGATCTTCGCAGGCGTCTCGACGGGCGCGAACGTCGTCGGCTCGCTACGGCTCGCCGAGGAGCTGCCGCGGGGATCAGTGGTCGTGACGCTCGCCGTCGACAGCGGCTTCAAGTACATGGGCGGCCCGCCCTACGTTGCCGCTTAACCGAAGAGCGGCTGCAGATGCGCGTTGAGGAACGTGTCCGTCGGGTCGAGCGCGCGCCGTGCCGCGATGAAGTCGTTCGCCCGCGGGTAGCGGCTGAGCAACTGCTCGCGCGACAAGTAGTGAAGCTTCCCCCAGTGGACACGCGCGTCGAAGGTGCCGAGTAACCGGTCGACGTCCCGGAGGTATGAGTCGTAGTCGGTGCCCGGCGTCCCAGACACAGAGATGACCACGGTGTCGCGCTCGTAGCTGTGCGACAGAAACGCCTCGTCGCGGCCGACGGTACGCACCTCCATCGGAAACACGGACGCAGGGAGGCTTGCGAGCATCAGCTCGCGCATCGCCGCGAGCGCGTCACGGCCCTGCTCGTACGGCACGAAGTACTCGAGCTCGTGAAAGTTCGGCTCGTAGACCATCGGATAGATCACGTACGCCGGCCCGACGCGGCCGCGAGGCTCGTCCGAGTCCGGCGTCGAATCGTCGACCTCGTCGTAGATCTTCACGTGGCACTTGTCGGTGAGCGATTCGCCGGCGCTTGCGAGGCCGTAGAGCGCCGCCGAGTCTTCCGATGGCATCCAGAAGAACGAGTAATGGCGATGCTCCTGCGCCAGCTCATCGAAGCGGCCCCAGGCTTCCTCCCAGCTCCAGTGCTCGATCCGCTCGCGCAGCCGGTACGCGGGCGCGACCTCGAGCTCGACCTCCGTGATCACGCCGAGCATCCCGACGGAGACTTGCGCGGCATGAAGACCATCGGGATCGTCCTCGCCGATCTCGACGACGTCGCCGGCCGAGGTCACAATTCGCAAGCGCCGCACGCCCGACGAGAAGCTGCCAAGCCGAAGGCCGGAGCCGTGCGTCGCCGTCGAAATCGCACCGGCGATCTGCTGGGCGACGATGTCGCCCTGGTTCGCGAGCGCGAGCCCTTCCGCCCAGAGTGGCTCGCCGAACTCACCGATCGTCGTGGACGGCCCGACGACGACGCGACGCCGGTTCGCATCGACCGAACGGATCCCGCCAAGTCCACGCAGGTCGAGCAGCAAGCCGTCGGTCGCGACGACCGGCGTGAAGGAGTGCCCCGCGCCCGCAACGCGCACCGGCAGTCCACGCTGCGCCGCAGCCGCGACAAGCGTGGCGACCTCGTCCTCGCTGGTCGGCGCAGCCCGCTCCGCGGGACTGAAGGACTGGTTGCCGACCCAGTTGGTCCAGGTGCTCACTCCGACATCATCTCGCTAGTGTCGTGCGCTTGCAGCTCGAGCTGACGCACTTCACCGATCCGGCGTGCCCGTTTGCGTTCTCCGCGGAGCCCGTCCGCATGCGGTTGCGCTGGCACTACGGCGACCAGCTCGTCTGGCGCACGCGGATGATCGTGCTCACCCTCGAGCCCGGCGAGGCGGAGCGGCTCGCCGAGGGTGCGCCGAACCTGCAGCGCATCCACGGGATGCCGATCGACCCGGTGCCGTATGCGCGCCCGGCGTCCTCGGAACCGGCGTGCCGCGCCGTCGTGGCCGCGCGCCTGCACGCGCCGGGGACGGAGGAGGCGCTCCTACGACGGCTGCGGGTTCGGGTCATGCAGCGCGGTCTGCTCGACGATCCGGAGCTGATCGCCGCAGCGGCGCGCGACATCGGCCTCGATCCAGCACAGCTCGCAGATTGGTGCGCGCGCGACGACGTCGAAGCGGCGCTGCAAGCCGATATCGAGGCGGCACGTACGCCGCATGCCGCCGCCCGCGCGCTCGACCACAAGCTCGGCGGCCCGCGCGCGCGGCGGCGCTACACCGCGCCGAGCTACGAGCTCACGCGCGGTGACGGGACCCAGACCGTGGTGCCGGGGTTCAACCCGGTGGAGACCTACGAGGTGGCGATCGCGAACCTCGCGCCGGAGCTCGGTCGCCGGCCGAAGCCGAAGCGCGTCGAGGAACTGCTCGCGTGGGCGGGCGAACCGCTCGCCACCGCAGAGGTTGCGCTCATCGCGCAGCTCGATCTCCAGAAGACACGCGCCGCGCTCAGCCGCGTCGCGACGCCGCGCGCGGCCGGCGCCGACTTCTACTGGACGCTGACAGAATCGACGCTGTGAGCCTGTCGCCGATCGATGTCGCCCCGGGCCCGTGGGTGCGGCGGGTCGCGTACCCCGACTGGCGCCCGGAAGCGGGCTGGGATCTCGCGTAGCAACATCCCGGAGACCGAGCTCGAAGCGATCGGGCCGGCAGCGCACTGCCCGGAGGCTTCCTCGCGCCGTTCGACGGCCGCGGCCGCAACGAGACACCGCTGTGGCTGCCCGAGCAGCGCGCCCGTGTTCGCCGACGGGCTGACGAGCCAGGGCGGCGAGCTGCAAATCTGGGCCGGTGTGGGCAGGCTGACGGCCGCAGGTCGAGCCGCTGGCATCATCCCTCGATGAGTAGCGCCATTCGGACGTACAACTCCGACGACCTCGGGCAGGTGTTGCGCCTGTGGGAGTCCGCAACCGACGCGTGGCCCGGCACGGACGCCGCGATGCGCTTGCTGCTCGACTCGAGTGCAGTCGCCCTCGTCGCAGAAGACGAGGGGCGCGTGGTCGCCTGCGCGCTCGGGGGCGTGGCCGGGGGCGTCGGCTGGATCTATCGGGTCGACACGGCGAACGGTGACGACGGGCACGAACTGCTCGACGCCCTGTCGACAGCTCTCGCGCACGGCGGGGCACGGCTGATCGCAGCCGTCTCGAACGCCGGCGATGCGCTCACGGAGCGCGGCTTTCGGCCCACCGGAACTGCGATGTTCGATCGCGAGGTCGCCGACGTCGGCAGCCCGATGGCGTTGAACGCCGTCGGGGCGCGCGTCATCCCGCCCGGCTTGTGGGACGACCTTCGCGGGATGGACGAGGCGAAGGAGATCATCGAGCGCCGCGTCATCCTGCCGCTCGCGGAACCTGAGCTCGCGGCGCGCCACGCAGTCGAGCAACCGAAGGCGATCGTCCTCTTCGGCCCACCGGGCACCGGCAAGACGACATTCGCGAAGGGCATCGCGTCGCGCCTCGGGTGGCCGTTCGCCGAGATTCAGCCCGCGGAGATCGGCGCAGAGGGCGCGGAGCGGCAGGCGAAGCTCCTTGCTGACACCTTCGACCGTCTCCTCGACCTGCCCGAAGCGGTCATCTTCGTCGACGAGGTCGAGGACATCGCCTCGATCCGCCACGAAGAGCGGCGTGTCAGCCCCAACATCACGAACGAGTTTCCGAAGCAGATCCCACGCATGCGCGAGGCTCCCCACTAGCCCGCGCTACCGAGCCACAACCGGCCGCTCCGGCTCGCAGAGGACGGTAGGAGATGACCGCTGCGACCTGGGCGAGCCCGCGACCAGCGCGGGTGGCAGGATCCGTCGCGTGCGCCCAGGCCTGCCGACAGCCATCGTCATCACGTGCGCCGTCACTGCGGGCGTGGCGGCAGCGTCAGTGGGGTCATCCCCGAACACGAGTCAGACGTCCACGGGGTTCGCCTTCGTGGCCGGGCATCGGATGTACTACGAGTGCAGCGGAGCCGGGAGCCCAACCGTCGTTCTCGACGCGGGCTCCCCCGACACCACCGCGACCTGGCGCTGGGTACAACCGCAGATCGCAGGCGTGACCCGCGTATGCGCCTACGACCGTGCGGGGCTCGGAGAAAGTTCGCCCGCGCCCCGAGGCCGCCGCACCGCAAAGACCCAAGTCGAAGAACTGCGGGCACTGCTGACAGCCGCACGCATCCCTCCGCCCTACGTCATCGTCGGGCACTCCTGGGGCGGGCTGCTGGCCAGGATCTTCGCGCATGTGTACCCGCGCAAGACAGCAGGCGTTGTTCTCGTCGATGCAACCACGTTCCCGTATCTGACTCCTGCGACCGCGGCGCGATTGCCGCGCAAGAGGACGCGCGAAGGCATCGACATCGCCGCCGCGATTGCCGAGTCTGACGCCGTCACCATCCTCCACCCCATACCGCTCGTCGTCCTAGGTTCGAACAAGCCCCCGCTCGACGCGAAGCTTCGTCACGCGCAGGACGAGGAGGCCACGCTCTCGACCGACAGCATCAACGCCGTCGCAAAGAACAGCACGCACTACATCCAGCGTCCTGCACCCGCCGGTCAGCCACAGGTCGTCATCGACGCGGTCACGGCGGTCGTGACGGCCGCGCGATCACACGGCAAGCTGCCGCCTTGTAGCCGCCTGTTCGCGACGAGCGCGGTGGGCTGTCGCTGAGCTTGCGCTAACCGAGGGCGATCAGGCAGCCGGAGCCGGCGACGACGAGCTGCACCTGCGCGGTGCCGGGCGCGGATTCGGTGATGCCCGTTCCGATCGTGATCGAGCACGCCGAACCCCGGCAGAGTGAGTTGGACGAACCGGAGCTCGTCGGTCACGACGTGGTCATGGTCTGCCACGAAGCCGGCCTGCTCGACGTAGAACGCCTTCGCACGATCGACATCGCTCACAGGGATAGCCACCAGCTCGAGCTTCCAGTCCATCTCCCGTCTCCTTGCCTCCGTGATTATGACATCGGATCCTGCGCCGGTTCTCGAGCTCGTGTCGCTGAGCTAGAACCGCGCCCGAACCGGCAACCGTGTCTTTCCGTTTCAGCGGCTGTCGTGTTGGTGCGCGGTGCAGCCACCTGCCGCAGGTACCGTCCGGACATGGAAACGCGGACACTCGGTCAGGGGCTTGAGGTCTCCGCGCTCGGTCTCGGTTGCATGGGAATGTCGGCCTTCTACGGCGAGACCGACGAACAAGAGTCGACGGCGACCATTCGGCGCGCCCTCGACCTGGGGATCAACCTGCTCGACACCGCCGACATGTACGGCGCCTCCTTCGGAGAGAACGAGCAGCTGCTTGGCCGGGCAATCGCCGGCCGGCGCGACGAGGTCGTGCTCGCGACAAAATTCGGAAACGCCCTCGACGCCGACGGGTCGTGGCAGATCGTCGGGCGGCCCGACTACGTGCGGAAGGCGATCGACGGGTCGCTCGCCCGCCTGGGCGTCGACTTCGTCTACCTCTACTTCCAGCACCGAGTCGACACCAGCATCCCAATCGAAGAAACCGTCGGAGCGATGGCCGAGCTCGTGGCCGCCGGCAAAGTCCGGCATCTGGGCCTGTCGGAGGCGTCGGCAGCCACGATCCGCCGCGCCCACGCGGTCCACCCGATCACGGCACTCCAGTCCGAGTACTCGCTCTGGTCGAGGGATCCCGACGGCGCGATCCTCGACGCTTGCCGTGAGCTGGGCATCGGCTTCGTCGCCTACAGCCCACTCGGACGGGGCTTCCTGGCCGGGCGCTTCAGCTCCCCCGATGACCTCGACGCGGGCGACTCCCGCCGCGGCAACCCTCGGTTCGCGGAAGAGAACATCGAGCGCAATCGCCGGCTCGCCGACCACGTCAAGGACTTGGCCACGGCGAAGGGCGCGACGCCGGCGCAGGTCGCCCTGGCGTGGGTCCTGTCGCGCGGCGACGACGTCGTCGCCATCCCCGGCACGAAACGGCGGCGCTACCTCGAGGAGAACGCCGCTGCCGCGAGCCTCGAGTTGAGCCCCGAGGAGCTCTCCGCGCTCGAGCACGAGTTTCCGCCCAACGCAGCAAGCGGCGAGCGGGAGTCCGACATGTCGACCGTCAACCGGTAGATCGCTCGCCCCGTCACCGCGCGAACGGACGGGCCTATGACGACTCGGCTCGCTCGTTCAGCATGGCCATCCGGATCATCGCTTCTGCTCCCCGCCTCAGGTGCGAGCGGGTGATCTGGTCAACCGCCTCCACATCGCCTCGGCGGATCGCGTCGTAGAGCGGCACGTGCTCCTGATGCGTCGTGGCGAGCGTCTCACGGGGAGCGAGATACACGTACTGATAGGGCCGCGTCTTGACCATCAGCGTCGAGATGATGTCGCACAGCTGGGACATTCCTGACGCCTCGTACAAGAGCAAGTGGAACTTGTCGTTCAGCTTGATCCAATCGGCCGGAGAATCGAGCGTGTTGCCCATCTCCTCGAGGACAAGCCCCATGTGATCGATCGCAGCGTTGTCGACGTGGCGCATTCCGATGCGTGCCCCGAGGCTCTCGAGCTCGACCCGAATGTCATAGGTCTCGATGATCTCGTCGGGCGTGAGCTTCGTGACCGTCGCGCCCTTCCCGGACACAATCCGCACGAGTCCGTTCCCCTCGAGGAGTCGCAGCGCCTCTCGCACCGGCCCGCGGCTCACCCCATAGGCCGCCGCCAACTCCGGCTCGCTGAGCTTCGTTCCCGGCAGCAGGTTCCCGGCGACAATGTCGTCGGTCAACTGCTCGGCGACCATCTGGTTCAACGTCTTGTACCGGTCGCGAGGCGTACCCGTGCGACCGACCGACAGCAACATCGGTTCGCTCATCTTGCCGTTATCCCCATCCGCCGAGACTTGAGACCGACAGGGGCGGGGCCGTGCTCGCCGAGGGGTTCGCGCTCTCGTAGGCGAGCGCGACGCGCAGCGCCGTCTCCTCGGCGTGCGGACGCGCGACCACCTGAAGGCCCACGGGAAGCGCGGCGTCGGTCAAGCCGCACGGCACCGTGACGGCAGGTTGGCCCGTGACGTTGAACAGCGCCGTGTACAGCGTGCTCAGGTTCACCGGGTGATCGGCCGCCTCGTCCGGGCTGCCGATCTCCGCCGGTTTCGGATATGCCGCCGTCGGCACGGTCGGAAGGAGGAGCACGTCGACCTGTTTCATGATTCCCGTCATTTCGCGACAGAGCGCCACTCGAACTCGCTGCGCATGGACATACTCAGTGGCCGGAATATACTCGGCGCGTTCGAGGAGAGTCCGCGTCAGCGGGTGGAAGTCGCCCGGGCGTGACCGCAGCAATGGCCGTAACGCCTCTGCGTATTCGACTCCGGTGATCACCCACATCGCAGCTCGGGCGGCGGCGAAGTTGAGCGGCGCCGTCTGGGAGAGGATCGCCCCCTCGGCCGCGAGGCTCGAGCACGCGGCGTCGAAGCATCGTGCGACCTCGGCGCTCGCAGCGTCGAGGTTGCTCGGAATCCCGATCCTGACCCCGGCGAGGCCCGGCTGGCCGGCCTCGTCACCGGCCGGCGGCTTCCGCGCGCGGATCGCCCGAAAGAGCAGACGGACGTCCTCGACGGTCCGCGCGATCGGTCCGACGCAACTGAGCGAGCCCTGACAGGGCAGTTCGCCCACACCGCTCACCTCGTCGAAGGTCGGCTTCAGCCCGACCACGCCGCAGTACGCGGATGGGATCCGGATCGACCCTCCGCCGTCGGTTCCAAGTGCACCGAGGGAGATCTCCGATGCAACCGCCGACGCGGATCCGCTCGACGAGCCGCCGGTCGTCTGGGAGCCCGACCACGGGTTGACGGCATCCCCGAACGCCGCGTTCGGCCCGCAGTACGCGAAGTCGTACATGTTGTCCTTCGCGACGACGATCGCCCCCGCCGCGAGCAGCTGGTCGACCGCGCGCGCGTTCTCGAGCGGACGGAAGTCGCGCAGGATCGGCGAGCCGATGGAGGTCGGAATCCCAGCCGTCGCGATGCAGTCCTTGACGGAGACCGGCACGCCGTAGAGGCTCAGCGACGCCCGCTCCGCGGCAGGGAGCGCCTCGAGTTCCCGCGCCCGAGCGAGAGACGACTCGTGCAACGGCGTGCGGTAGCAGTTGAGCTGCTCGCCCAACAGCTCGTAGCGGGCGAGCGCCTGCTCGACGAGCTCGGTCGGCGAGACCTCACCGGCCCGCGCGGCTGCCGCCGCGCCGGCGAGCGTTTTCACCATGCGTCGTCCACGTGGAACCGCACTGCCATCTCGCAACCGTCGACGTCGACCTTCCAGAGGCCGGCGATGTCACGAGCAAAGGTCGCCACCGCCGGCAGCAGCTCCGCCGAGCGCTCAGGCGTGTGCTCGATGCCGAGCGCAGTCGCAATGTCGACCGCCGATTCCGCCTCGCGGTCACTCATCGGTCTCTCCTCCTCCTTGCGCTTGGACTCCACGCTCACGCGCCGTCGCATCACGATCGAGCTCGAGCGTCTCCGCGTCAATGACCACGCCGTACGCCGTCCGCGCGCGGGCGACCGTGATCTTCTCCTCGCGGACGTCGGCGAGCACGCGCTCGGGATCACGCTCGCGCGGATCGCCGTAGCCGCCGCCGCCGGCCATCTGCACGCGCACGGTCTCGCCCGGCGCGAGCCGAAGGGAGAACTTCGAGGGGAGCTGCTCCTCGCGGTCGGTGTCCGGGTTGCGAACGTACCGCGCGACGTCGGCATCCATCCCGCCTGCGAAACCCCACGGCGGGAACTTCCCCCGATCGGCCAGCACGCTGAATGAGACGTCCCCCTCGACGACGTAGTCGCGCCGCAGCCCCAGACCGCCGCGCTGCCGTCCAGGCCCTTCGGAGTCGGGGACGAGCGCGTACCGCAGCACGCGAAGCGGGTAGTTCGCCTCGACCTCTTCGACCGGCGAGTTTTCCGTGTTCTGGCCGTGCGGCTGGATCGCGTCGATCCCGTCCTTGTGCGCGCGCCCGCCGTACCCGCCGGCGACCGCCTCGTAGAACGTGAAGTAGCGGTCGGTTCGGGGATCGATGCCGCCGAACGAGATGTTCGACAGACACCCCTTCGAGCCGGCGGTGATGCGCTCCGGGAGCGCGTCGCCGAGCGCGCGGAGGGCCGTCTCCGTCACGCGAAGCCCGGTCTCCCATCCCACGCTGATCGGCGCCGGCTCGGTCGCGTTCACCACGGTCCCGAGCGGCGCGACGATGTCGAACACGCGATAGAAGCCGTCGTTCGTCGGCAAGTCCGAGTCGAGGAGGCAGCGCAGCGCATAGGCGCAGCTCGACAACGTCATCGCGTAGGTCGAGTTGATCGGGCCTGCGCACTGCGGGGCCGAGCCGGTGAGGTCGTAGCGCACACCGTTCTCGTCGATCTCGATGCGGACGGCGATCCGGACCGGGACGTCGACGATCCCGTCGTTGTCCATGAACCCTTCGGCCTCGTAGACGCCATGCGGGATCTCGGCCAGGGAGTGCCTGACGCGCCGCTCCGTGTAGTCGAGCAGGGCGTCCATCGACGTCACCAGCTCGCCCCGGCCGTACTTGCCCGCAAGCTCCGACAGCCGGCGGCGGCCGATGTTCACGCCCGCGATCTGCGCGCGGAGGTCGCCGCCGCTCTCCCTCGGGGAGCGGACGTTGTTCAGGATGAAACGCAGGATGCTGTCGTCGAACTCGCCGTCGCGCACGAGCAGCGTCGGCGGGATCATCAGCCCTTCACCGTAGATCTCGCGCGCGAGCCCCATGCTCCCGGGATTGCCGCCCCCGACGTCGACGTGGTGCGCGAGCGCGGCCATGAACGCCGTCAGCTCGCCGTCGACGTACATCGGCGCGACGGCCGTGACGTCGTTCAGATGAACGCCGCCGCTGCGATACCCGTCGTTGCAGATCACGACGTCACCGTCCTGCAGCTTCTCGATGCCGTACCGGTTGACGATCCCCGGGACGAAAGAGGTGAGCGAGCCGAGATGGGTCGGAACGCTGAACGACTGCGCGACGACGCGCAGCTGCGCATCGAAGATCGCGCACGAGAAGTCCTGCCGCGTCTTGACGTTGGTGGAATAGGCAGCGCGCTGCAAGGCGATCGCCATCTCGTCGGCGGTCGCCGCGAGCCCCGCGCGGATCACCTCGAGCCGGATGGGGTCGGTCCCGACGATGTCGCCGATCCCGCTCATTGCTCGACCGCCGAGAGGAGAAGCACGCCGTGCTCGCCTGCGGCGGCGCGGTACCCCGGGTAGACGATCGTCGTCGAGTCGGTCTCCTCGATCACCGCAGGCCCCTCCACCACATCCCCGTCGGCGAGTTGATAGCGGTCGACGACCTCGCAGCTGACCCGCTCGCCGAGCTCGCGGAAGTAGACGTCGCGGGACGTGCGCTCGCGCGGCTTGCTTCGGCCGACGACGTGCTCCAGGCGTGGCCGCGAGAGCGAGCCGATCGCCGTGATCCCGATGTTGACGATCTCGACATCCTCCTCCGGGACGGAGTAGCCGTAGGCCTGGTGGTGGATCGCATCGAAGCGGGACTTGAGCTCGTCGCGGCTCCCGGGGCCGAGATCCGCCGGAGGCGCGACACGGAGCTTCCACGACTGGCCCGCGTAGCGCATCTCCATGAAGCGCTCGAACGCCATCTGCGAGTCCGCGAGCCCGTCCTGCGCGAACCCTTCCCGCGACTGCGCCTCCATTTTCCGATAGGCCACGTCGATCTCTGCGAGCGGGGCGCTCTCCAGGCTCTCGAGCCGCGTGATCCGCAGGTCGCGGCGAAGGTCGCTGACGAGCATGCCGAGCGCCGATGCAACGCCGGGGCTCGGGGGCACGACGATCGTCGGGATTCCAAGTTCTTGTGCGAGCGCGTTCGCGTGCAGCGGGCCTGCTCCGCCCGTTGCGACGAGCGTGAAGTCGCGTGGGTCGTGGCCCCGCTGGACCGAGACGAGCCGCATCGCCTGCACCATCGTTGCATTGGCGATGTCGAGCAGCCCCATGGCGGCGGAATCGACGTCGAGCCCCAGCGGCTCGGCGCAGTGCTTCTCAATCGCCTCGTAGGCGGCGCCCTCGTCCAGAGCCATGTCGCCGCCGGCGAAGTAGCGCGCGTCCAGCCGGCCAAGCACGAGGTTCGCGTCCGTCACGGTCGGCAGCGTCCCGCCCCGGCCGTAGCAAGCAGGCCCAGGGTTCGCGCCGGCGCTCCGCGGGCCGACCCGAAGTGCGCCGCCGTCGTCGATCCAGCCGATGCTGCCGCCGCCCGCGCCGACCTCGACGAGATCGACGACCGACCCGAGGATCGGATAGCCGCCGCCGCGGGTCATGGGCGTACCAGACCAGCCTGCGCCGACCTCGAACTCCGCGGAGATCTCCGACCGTCCGTTGCGGATCAGCCCCATCTTCGCGGTGGTGCCACCCATGTCGAACGCGATCGCATCGCGGGCACCGAGGGCGTTGCAGAAATGCGTCGCCGCCGCCACGCCGGCGGCAGGCCCCGACTCGATGAGATACACGGGCCGCTCGCGGGCGTTCTCGACGCTCGTGATGCCGCCGTTCGACTGCATCAGGTACAGCGGTGCAGAGATCGCGGCGTCCCGCAGCCGAGTCTGCACGCCGCCGACATAGCTCCTGACCGTCGGGCCGATGTACGCGTTCATCACCGTTGTGCTGGCGCGCCAGTACTCCCTGATCTCGGGCGCGATCTCGCTGGAGAGCGACACGTCCGCGTCAGGGTGAACCTCGGCGGCCAGCTCGCGGATCCGCTGCTCGTGGGCGGGGTTGCGGTAGGAGTGCAGGAGGCAGACCGCCAAAGAGTTGATGCCGTCTTCGCGCCACTCGGCGAGGACCGCGCGGACGCCGTCCTCGTCGAGTTCGTCGATCACGCTGCCCGTGTAGTCGAGGCGCTCGACGACCTCGCGGCAGTACTTGCGCGGGATCAGCGGCGTCGGCTTGTCGGTCTGGAGGTTGTAGAGCTCGTGACGGATCTGCCGTGCGATCTCCAGGATGTCGCGGAAGCCGTGCGTGACGAGCAGGCCGGCCCGCGCGCCCTGGCGCTCGATCACAGCGTTTGTCGCCACGGTCGTCGCGTGGATGATCGAACGGATTCCCTCGGCATCCGCCGAGGAGCGCGCGAGCACCTGCGCAACCACCTGGAGGAAGCCCTCCGAGGGGTCATGCGGGGTCGTCAGCACCTTTCCGCCCCAGACCCGTCCGTCGTCCTCCGAGATGAGGATCGCGTCCGTGAAGGTCCCACCGATGTCGACGCCGAGACGGAGGTCTCCCACAACAGGAAAGGTGTCGATGTTCATCTGCTAACTGTTAACATATCGGGTTTGTCGAGTCAAATAAGAACCCCGTCGACACGGGCATTCAAGGGGTGCGGCCGGCGTGGTGGCAGGCGACGACGACACCGCTCGTTCCCGGCCGAAGCGGCGGATCCTGGGCGGTGCAGATCTCACTGGCCAGGCGGCAGCGATCCCGGAACGGACAGCCTTCCGGCGCGAGAGCCGTGGTGCCCTCGCGAACCTCGACCTCCGGCAGTGCCATCGCGTCGAGCCGGGGGACGGCCGCCACGAGCGCGCGCGTGTACGGGTGCTCGGCGCCCTCGAGCGGAACGTCCGGCGGCAACATCTCGACGATGCGTCCCCCGAACATCACCACGATCTTCGGGGCGACCCGCCGGACGAGGTGCAGATCGTGGCTGATGAAGACGATCGAGAGCCCGAGGCGGTCGCGTAAGGACAGAAGCAGGTTGATCACCTGCGCCTGAATGGACACGTCGAGCGCGCTGACTGCTTCGTCAGCCACGAGCACGCTCGGCTCGGCCGCCAGGGCCCGGGCGATGCAGATCCGCTGACGCTGGCCGCCCGAGAAGTCCGATGGGAAGCGCGCGCCCGCGCGGGCGGACAGTCCGACCAGGTCGAGGAGCTCCGCGACCCGCCCTGCGACATCCACACGCGGAACCAGATCGTGGACACGCAGAACCTCCTCGAGTGCCGCGGCCACGGAGAGGCGCGGATTGAGCGACGCGTACGGATCCTGGAAGATCACCTGGATCCGCCGCCGATGAGCTCTCAGGGCACGGCCGCGCAGCGCGCCCAGATCGCGTCCTTCCAGCACGACGCGGCCGGCATCCGGACGTACGAGCATCGTCAGGCAGCGTGCGAGCGTCGTCTTCCCCGACCCACTCTCGCCGACGACGCCGAGCACCTCACCGCGCTCGAGCTGCACGGAGACTCGGTCGAGCGCCGGCCGGCGAGCGACGGTCCGCGCGCCGAGACGGCCGAGCGCCGGCCGGCCGCCGTAGCTCTTCGACAGCTCATGCGCCTCGAGGATGATCTCAGGCACGCGTTGCGTCTTCCTCACGAGGCCGCTCGCCCCCGGAGACGGGCTCGGTCAACAGCTCGCTGCGAATGCAACGTGTGGTGTGCCCTGCGCCGACGGACAGCAGTGAAACGGGCGCGGCAGTGCACTCCGGCGCGACCAGCGGGCAGCGGGCAGCGAACGCGCAGCCGACGGGCACGTCGCCTGGGTCCGGCGGCACTCCGGGGATGGACGGCAGTGGCCCCGACCCGGCGCGCTCGGGCAGGCTCTCGATCAGGCCGCGGGTGTAGGGATGGCGTGGCCGATGGAGGACATCGGCCGCAGAGCCTTCCTCGACCAGCTGTCCCGCATACATGACGCCGACGCGCGTGCAGACGCCCGCCACGACGCTGAAGTCGTGCGAGACGAGCAGGAGGCTCATGCCCTCCTCGCGCCGAAGCCGGTCGAGCAGGCGCAGGATCTCGGCCTGGACGATCACGTCCAGCGCCGTCGTCGGCTCGTCCGCCAGCAGCAACGTCGGCCGGGCGGCGAGCGCCATCGCGATCAGCACCCGCTGCTGCATGCCGCCGCTGAACTCGTGCGGGTAATCGCGGGTCCTGCTCTCCGCGCCGCGGATCCCGACTCGCCCCATCAGCGCGATCGCGAGCTTGCGCGCCTCGCGCCTCGACACTCGTTCGTGCGAGCGGATGACCTGGGCGATTGCATCCCCGACCCGGAGCAGCGGGTTGAGGAACGACCCGGGGTCCTGGAAGACCATGCCGATCTGCGCGCCGCGAATCCCGTTCAGCTCCTGCTCCGTGGCCTGCAGCAGCGAGGTGTCACCGAATTGGATGTCACCCGTCACGTGCGCGCCCGTCGGGAGCAGCCCCAGGATGGCCCGCGAGGTAAGTGTCTTCCCGGAGCCGCTCTCGCCGACGAGTGCATAGGCCTCTCCGGGCTCGATCGCGAAGGAGACGTCGCGAACGACGCGCTGGAGCCCACCGCCGAACGCGACGCTGAGCGACTCGACCGCAAGCCGCTCAGCCACGATCTACACGCCTGATGTAATCGGCGACGCCGTCTCCGAGCAGGCTGAAGAAGAAGCCCGTGACGACGATGGCCAGCCCGGGGAAGATCACCATCCACGGCTGCGTCACGATGAAGTCGCGCCCGTCGGCGATCATCACTCCCCACTCCGCGCGCGGAGCCTGGACGCCAAGACCGAAGAAGCCGAGCGCGGCCCCGGCGAGGATGTCGATGACGAAGTCGCTCATCGCGAACACGACGGCCGGAGCAATGACGTTCGGCAGGACGTGGCGAAACATGATCCGTGCGTTCGAGTAGCCGAGCGCGCGGGCCGCGAGCACGTACTCCCGGTTCTTCACCGACAGCGTCTGCCCGCGAACAATCCGCGCGTACGCGACCCAGCTCACGACGATGATCGCGATATAGAGGTTCCGTAGACCCGGCCCGAGCATGGCGACGATGCCAATGACGAGCACGAGGAACGGGAAGGCCATGAAGATGTCGATGATTCGGCCGATTGCCAGGTCGAGCCATCGACCGTAGTACCCGGCGGCCAGCCCGATGATCGTCCCGATCACGATGGACACCCCGACGCCGATCGCGCCGATCATGAGATCGACCCGCGCGGCGAACAGCACGCGGGTCAGGATGTCTTGCCCGAGCTCGTCGGTGCCGAACAGGTGATGCCACGTCGGTCCCTGCGGGCCGAGCGCAAGGTTCTGCTGCGTCGGCGAGTACGGCGTCAGGAGCGGCGCGAGGATCGCGAGCAGCGTGAGCATGACAACACCCCCGGCCCCGATCCGTCGGCCCCAGCCGGGCGCGCTTGCGAATCGCAGCACCGCGCGGATGCTCCGGCCCCGACGGGGGAATGCCAGCTCGGCCGCGCTCATGACTGCAGCGTCACCCGAGGATCGAACAGCGCGTAGGCAAGGTCGATCAAGAGATTCGCGCCGATGATCAGCAGCGCCAGGACGGTGGTGACGAGCTGGATGATCGCGTAGTCGCGCGTCGCGATCGAGTTGATCAGGAGCGACCCGAGCCCAGGTATCGAGAACACCTGCTCGACGATCACCGTGCCTCCGATCAGCCAACCGAGGTTCACGCCGACGACGGTGATCAGCGGGAGGATGCTGTTGCGCCACAGGTAGCTCCAGACGACGAAGCGCCGGCGGAGACCGCAGGCGCGCGCAGTGGTCACGTAGTCCGCGGTCATCACCTCGATCATGCTGCTGCGGAGTGCGCGGACCTGGAGCGGCGCCATCGAGAGCGCGATCGTCAACGCCGGCAGCGTCAAGTGGTAGAGCGTGTCGAGCCCGCCCGAGCCGCTCCCGACGATCGGGAACAGCTTCACGCGCACCCCCAAGTACAGCGCGAGGATCAAGCCGAGCCAGAACGACGGGATGCCCAGCGCGGTCGTGAACGTCAGCCGGAGAACTTGGTCGACCCAGCCGCCCCGCTTGGCGGCGGCGAGCGTGGCGGCGGGGAACGTGATGATGAGCGACAGCACGGACGCGAAGGCGAGCAGCTCGACCGTAACCGGGATGCGCGGGACCGTGAGCGGCCACACGCCCTCCTGGTAGAAGAACGACACGCCAAAGTTGCCGTGCACCGCGTTCCGCAGGTAGTCCCAGTACTGCTGCCAGATCGGCTCGTTCAGGTGCAGCTGGTCGCGTGCCTGCTGGACGAGCTGCGGGGTCGCGCGCGACGCGAGCATGGTGGTGACGGGGTCGCCCGGAATGAGCCGGATGAGCAGGAACACGACGAGGCTGACCCCAAAAAGCACCGGGACGATCTGCGCGACTCGCCAACCGAAGTATCGGACCAAACGTCTCCTCGACTCACACGGTGACGCAGGGAGGAGCGTCGCCTGGTTGACGGCCCATAACTCGATCGACGGGCGTTACGGCAATCGTGAACGCGTTGGGCGCCGCGCCCCAGACGTGCCTGGGGACGCGGCGCCAACGCAATGCCTCACTAGCTCTTGCGGACATTCTCGAAGAAGTACCGGCCCGACGGGTTCGGCGCGAAGCCCGTGAGTTTGCTCGAGCTCGCGTAGATCACCGGCGTGTCGACCGTGTACAGCAAGGGCTCCTCGGCGCTGAGCAGCTTCTGGATCGATGCGTAGTCCTTCTTCCGGACCGCGGTGTTGGAGGTCGTCTGCGCCTCCTTCGCGAGCGCTGCGCCCGCGGCGTTGTGCCATCCGGTGTAGAAGCCGTTCTGAGCGAAGAACATGAAGGTGGAGAACTCGAACGCATCGGGCGTGTCGTTGATGTAGTTCGGGTTCGTCGACGCCTGATACGTCTGACTCGTCCACTTCTGGTACGCCGTGGCCTGCTCGAGCGACACGATGTGAAGCGTGATCCCGAGCGTCTTCAACGAGGCCCCCCAGATCTGGGCGAGCGTCCCTTGAGGAGAGCTGCCCGGCGGCACGATCAGGTCGAAGGTGAAGCCCTTCGCATAGCCGCTCTTCTGCAGCGCCTGCTTGGCCTTCGCCATGTTGAACGTCACCGCCGAGCTCGGGTCGTAGAAGAACGTCCCACTCGGGAAGGCGGACAGCGAGGGCTTGGCAAGGCCGAAGTAGGCGCGCTGCGCGATCGCTTTCCGATCGAGCGAGTAGGCCAAGGCCACACGAACGTTCTTGTCCGTGAACGGCTTGAACTTCTCGTTGAGATAGATCGGCTGGATCGCCGGGCCGAAGACCTCGTCGATCTTGCTGCCACCGTTTTTCAGCGTGGTGACCTGGTTCGGGGACACCGTGTCGATCACGTCTGCCGCACCGGATTGCAGCTGCAGCATCCGTGCGTTCGCGTCTGCGACATCACGAAAGATCAGCGTGTCGATCGTCGGCTTGACGGGGCCCCAGTAATGCGGGTTCTTCACCAGCGTCAGCTGGTTGCCCTTCACCCAGCTCTTGAGCATGTACGCGCCGGTTCCGACGGGATGCTGCCCGGCGAGCTTGCCCCACTTCTTGAAGTTCTTCTCGGAGTAAATCGATCCGATAAAGGTCGACAGGCTCGCCAGCAGCGGAGAGAACGGCTTTGAGAGCGTGATCTTGACGTGGGAGGCGTCGACCGCCGAAATCTTCTTGACTGCGTTACCGAAGAGGACGCCGTACGGCGTCTTCGGATCCGTGCCGCGCGTCAGGGAGAAGACGACGTCTGCCGGCGTCAAGGGCGACCCGTCCGAGAACCGCACGCCACTCCGCAGCTTGAACGTCACCGTGCGACCGCCGCCTGTGACCTTCCAGCTCGTGGCCAAACCGGGAACGATGCGCTTCCCATCCTGGGAGACCTCGACGAGGCGGTCGTAGACCTGCAGATCCGTCGAGATCGACGTCTGGTCGCCACTGACGACGGGGTCGAAGCCGAAGAGATCGCTGGAACGATCGAACACGAGGGTGCTTCCAGCGGCCTTCGCTGCCGCCTGTCCCCCTCGTGCAGACGCGGCGTACGAGATCGCGGTGGAGGTCGCCGCGGCGATAACGACGACGACCGCAACGAGCCTGAGCCGAGGCCATCCGAGCATGTACCGCCCATTTGTCCGCCGGGCTGGGTTCATCGGGGAACTCCTTCCATTGCGCGTTTTGCGACTCACACCGCGCCGCAGACGTCTCGACTCGGAAGCGCGGGGACCGCCCGGCTGTCACACAGCCGAGTAGATGCGGATCTTGCGATCCGAACGGAAACGGCAAGCCGTTCCCACGCATGACCCGAGCGACGACAACTGGACGCCGCGTTGGCGTCGCCCGGGAAGAGGTCTCGCCGGCGTCGGCGTCGTCTCCTCGTTTTAAGGAGCGACGTGCGCCAACGTCGGCGCCGGTCTCCAGCAATCAGTAGACTTTATACTGTTAGCATAATGGGGTCGGCGGCGCCTGTCAAACCACGCTGGCTTGTCCACCCGGCGGCCTAGTCCCGCCCACTGAAGGAGGAGCGAGATGGCCGGCCGGATGGCCCGCGACCCCCAGGACGTCGACCTGCGGAGCGACGCAATCACGACGCCGACGGAGGCGATGTGGGAGGCGATGCGCTCGGCAAAGCTCGGGTGGGCCTCAGCCGGTCAGGATCCGACGGTCCGCGAGCTGGAGGACGAGGTCGCCCGCCTCGCGGGCAAGGAAGCGGCGCTCTACGTGCTCACCGGCGGGATGGCCAACCTGGTCGCGCTCATGACACACACGGAGCGCGGTGATCAGATCCTGCTCGACTCGTGGTCTCACATCCTCTGGTGCGAGGAGTGGAGCTTCGCCTACATCGCCGGCCTCACGCATCGGCCTCTCGACGGTCATCGGGGCCAGCCGACTCCGGCGAGCGTCGCCGACGCGATGGCGGACTCCCTCTACCGGCACCGCCCTCGCACGTCGCTCCTCTGCCTCGAGAACACCGACAACATGTACAGCGAGGCGGCGACGCCGGAGCGGGTGCGCGAGCTCTCGGAGGTCGCGCGCGAACTGGGCCTCTCGACGCACCTCGACGGTGCCCGGGTGCTCAGCGCCTGCGTCGCCCTCGACGTCGCGCTGCACGAGATGCTGTCGCCGGTGGACAGCGCCATGATCAGCCTCAACAAGGGACTCAGCGCTCCCGGGGGAGCGGTGCTCGTTGGGACGGCGGACTTCATCAACCGAGCCAAGCTCAACGTGCGCCGCCTCGGCGGCAGCTCATTCCACCAGGCAGGCATCCACGCCGCCGCCGGTCTTGTCGCGCTGCGCGAGATGATGCCGCAGCTTGCCGAGGACAATCGCCGCGCAGAACTCCTTGCCCGATCCCTGGAGGAGATCGAAGGGATCACGCTCGACCGCGGAGGCGCCCCGACCAACATGGTGATCGCCGTGCTCGCGGCCGAACTGATGCCTGCGCAAGCTTTTGTGGACGCCCTCGCCGAGCACGGCGTTCGCGCATACGTGTCGCGCGAGAGGTCGGTCCGCTTCGTCACCCACCGCCACGTCGATGACGAGGGGATCGCGCGGGCCGCAGCTGCGGCCGCATCTGTCGTCGGGGCGTCAACGTAAAGGAGGACCCCGGTGTACGGATCGATTCGGCAGGAGCTCGAGGCGCGGCTGGATGAGGCGCGTTCTTCGGGGGTCTACAAGCGCGAGCTCGAGATCACAACGCCACAATCGGCGCGCGTTTCCGTCGAAGACGGCGATCGCCGGCGTGAGCTGCTCAATCTCTGCGCGAACAACTACCTCGGGCTCGCCGACCATCCCGAGCTGATCGCGGCCGCCACGGCCGCCTTGACGACGTGGGGTCTCGGGATGGCGTCCGTCCGGTTTATCTGCGGGACGCAGAGCCTTCATCGCGAGCTCGAAGAACGGCTGTCGGCGTTCCTCGGCACCGAGGAGACGATCCTCTTCTCGTCCTGCTTCGACGCGAACGGCGGCCTGTTTGAGGCGCTGCTCTCGGACGACGACGCGGTGATCTCCGACGCGCTCAACCATGCGTCGATCATCGACGGAATCCGTCTCTGCAAGGCTCGACGACTGCGCTATGCGAACGGCGACATGGACGAGCTCGAGGAGAGGCTGCGCGAGTCCGCCGACGCCCGCTACCGACTGATCGCCACCGACGGCGTCTTCTCGATGGACGGCTACTTCGCCAAGCTCGACCAGATCTGCGACCTGGCGGACCGGTATGACGCGCTCGTGATGGTGGACGACTCGCACGCGGTAGGCTTTGTTGGCCCCGGAGGGCGGGGCACGCCCGAGCTCTACGGTGTGATCGACCGTGTCGACATCCTCACCGGCACGTTCGGAAAGGCGCTCGGCGGCGCGAGCGGCGGCTACGTCTCCGGTCGCCGCGAGGTGGTGGAGGTACTGCGGCAGCGCGCGCGTCCATATCTCTTCTCGAACAGCGTCGCGCCCGCCATCGTCGCCGCCACCCTCAAGGCGCTCGACCTGATCGACGGCTCGTCCGCGCTGCGAGACCGGCTGACAGCGAACACGTCCTACTTCCGCTCGCGCATGACGGAGCTCGGCTTCGACATCCTTTCCGGCGATCATCCGATCGTCCCGGTGATGATCGGCGACGAGCTCGCGGCGCGCGACTTCTCGCGGGCCCTGGTCGACCGAGGCGTCTACGCAGTCAACTTCTCGTTTCCGGTCGTCCCGCGCGGCACCGCGCGGATCCGCACCCAGATGTCGGCCGCACACACGACCGACGATCTCGACTTCGCACTCGCGCAGTTCGAAGCGGTCCGAGCGGACACGGCCTAGGTCGCCGGCCCAGCCGCGGCCGGCCGACTATGGAACGGCCAGGTGCTGCCAGAGGTTCTGAAAGAGGGCGCTCGCGACCGGGTTGTCCGAGCCGCCGAACCCGAGTGTCCCGGCGGCGAACACCTTCGCGCCGGCGGCCGTTTCGTAATAGGTCATCTGACCGAGAATCGAGCCGTCGCCCAGACCGGGACTGACCGTCGCAAGCACCGTCGTTCCGGCCGGCGAGTCGGGACCGATCATGTCGAACTCGATCCCGTAGCGAGCCGATCCGAGCGGACTGCCGTCCACCACGCCGAGTCCGCCGAACAACCATGGGGCCGCGGCAGCGTTCGTTACGACGTACGGGGCAACGTGGCCGCCCCGGTCGTTGCCTCGGTACTCGACGCCGATCAGTTGCGCTTCCGGGCGGCCGAGGTTGCGCCAGAGCTGGATGCGCCAGATCCGGTGTCTGCTTCGGTCGACCCGCCAGAAGAAGTTGTCCGCCGACAGAAACGCCAGGTTGCCGCCGAGATCGCGATAGCGCTGCGCCAGGTCGTAGATGTGCGTCGTGACGTACTCCTCGTGGCCCGCGAAGACGATCAAGTCGTAGTGACGCGCGAGGTCGTCCCCGCTTGCGATCCGCTCGAGGTCTTCGTCGGTCAGATAGTCGGCTTGCTTGCCGGTGTGAACGAGGAAGCGCAGAAAGCCGCGCTGCTGCGTGCGGTAATGCGGAGGCTTGCCGTTGCCGGCGTACGGGCGCCCGAGCACGACGTTGTGCCGGCTCGCATCGGCGTACCAGGAATCGGGTCGTCCGTCCCTGTTGGCGTCGTAGAAGTTGTAGGCCTGCCAGCTGTACGTCGGCAGCACGATCGCGATTCGGGCCGCGCCGGGCACCGCCGGCCTGATCACGAAGGGTGCGTATTCGACGGCGCGGCCGCCCGACGCGGTGAGTCGCGCGAAGTAGAGCCCGCTCGTCCAGTTGCCCAGCCGCAGCCGGACGGTGTTCACCGCCCCGGCCCGGAACCGCAAATGCACCGGCGGGCCCCACGGACGGCCGACGCTCGACCAGCCCCGCTCTGCTCCTGCACGAATGACTTGGAGCTCAAGACGGCGGATATGGCTGAGGACACGTAGCTCGGCGAGCTGACCCGGTGCGTATGACGTCGCCACGAACGCGGCCGACAGGGCTGGTGGCTTCGACGCTGCAGCAGCGTCGTGAACGAAGAGGATCGCGAGCAGCAACGCGACACCGAACACTCCGACGCTGCTGAATGCGCGAGGTGCTGTCACATCCGTCAGGCGGTCGCGGGGATCGTCGGGAGGAGTGTCGGCAGCGGGAAAGGCGCCTCTGGCAAGAGCGGAAGGAGCGGGAGCGGGAGTGGAACGGTCGGTGTCCCGGTCTGCGTGCCGGCTGGAACCTCGAATGGAACCTCGAAACCTCGGCTGAATCGCACCTCGCCGGTCCCCGGCTTCCCGCACTTCAGAACGCGTAGGACGTACTGGTAGCTGCCCGCTTCGAGGCCGTCAGCCGGCAGCCGCACCGTCTGCGCCCCAACGGCCTTCCCAGCGACGCCGCGAACGACCGCGCCTGTCCGTCCGTCGACGACCTGCGCTTCGTAACTGCACGGCAGCGCACAGGAGAAGTCGATCCCCAGTATCCTCGGCTCCGTCACCGTCGACTGATGGAAGATCACGTCGCTGAGATTGCTCGTCGTCTTGCCGACGGAACACGTTCCCAGCGTCCCGCCTTGCGCGGCGAGCGCTCCATTTCGAACCGCGGCGAGGCTCGACTTCGGCGTGCCGTCGGCGTAGTAGACGCCCGACTGCCAGCCCCGCGCGTCGCGTTCGTCGGCGACGTGAAAGATGAGCAGGCCGGCGACCGTCGGCTGACAGGCCGCGAGCGCGAACGCCTGCCGGTAGTAGGCGGCCTGCAGCGCCTCCGAGATCGCGTCCCGAGCTGCCGGCGCTCCGAGGTGCTGGTAGACCGACCTCTTTCGAACCGGAATCAGCGACTGGTAGCCGAACTCGTCGTAGACGATCGGCAGCGTCTCCCCGCGCTGCGCCGTGCCGGCGAAGGCGATCGTCAGCAAGCGAACGAGCTTGGGGTAGTCGGCAATCCCGATCGTCGTCGTTTTGGGATGCGCGAAGCTCGGCGGCAATCGCGATGGGATCACGTAGGGGTGAATCGCGAACATGTCCATGATCGGCCGCCGACGACCGGTGGACCGGTACGCGGCACCGAGGTCTTTGATGAACACGGTCGGAGAGTGCGTTTGCCGCGCAGCGTTCGCTTTGTCCTGTCCGCTCGGGGAGAGCGCCCCGCCGATCACATTCACGTCCGACGACACCGACTTGAGCGCGTCATACGTCGCCGCGAGCAGGAGCTCGTAGGAGCGGGCTGCGAGGTCGGAGCCGCCGGCCCCGAACTGAGGCATCCAGAAGCGGTTCAAGTTCGGCTCGTTGCCGACGACGAAGTCCCTGACCGCGGGAAATCGTCGCGCGATCGAGGCCGCATACTGGGCGAACTCACCGCGCGCCCGCGATGACAGCGGCGTCGTCCGCGAGTCGCGCGAGTAGATGGACAGGATCAACCGAACACCGTCGAGCTGCGCGGAGGCCGACGCATTCCGGAGCGCGACGAGGTCGTCGCCGCCGACTGTCTGTTCGCCGGGCGACCAGGTAACAGTCATCCTCAGGACGCCGAGCCCCGCGCCGGCCGCTCTGTCCATCTTCGCCTTCGCCGTGAGTGGATCGAGGCTTCGCGCCCCGTCATCCGCTGCTCCCACGAACATGCCCGTCCCGCCGAGAGCCGGTTGCGCAGCCACCAGCGCGAGCGCCCACAAGGCGACCACCATCCGACCACTCACGGCTACAGGGTACGACAGAGTCGGTTCGGTTCGGTCGAGTGACCTCAAGCCGGCGTTCCGGGACGACCTATGAGGCACACCGCTCAAGGCCAACGGATCAACCGCGTGCGGCGACCTATTGCCCGCGAAAGGGCTTTTCGCATTCGCCGGTTTGGGTGGACGGCAAGGCGCGTAACGACTGCAGCGGCTGGCTGACCCCCAAGTCGGCGCAGCGCGTTCAAGATCAGGATGGTCTCAGCCACGTTGACGGCCGTCGCAAGCCGGGAATTCAGTTTCGGTGCGGCATGCGGGTCTCCGATGCGTCCGAGTGCGTTGATCGCAGCCGCTCGGACATCAAACGACTGATCGTCAAGCACACCGAGGAGCGCATCGAGCGCGAACGGCTCTCTGAGCTTGCCGAGGCTGCGCGCCGCGTAACTTCGAGCTTCCGGGATCCGGTCTGTCCCCTGCACGAGCGCGATAAGTGCAGTGATGTCGCCGCCACGCCGGGCGCGCATCGCATCTTCGAACTCCACGCGGAAGGAAGCGCGGTCAGCCACTTCATCTTCAGTACCCCAAGCGGTCCGGACACATGCCCCGAGCGCGTGTTCGGGAGTACATCCGCACCATTCAACGTCGTCGGCCGGTCGGAAAGGTGTCTGACACCGCGTTGCCGGCCACCGTCTGCCGGCGCTACCCGGTGTCAGACACCAGTTGGGGTCGGCTGGGCCAGTATGTTCCGGATGCACTTGCAGACCGACCGACGCCGGTTGCTGCGGACAGCGATACTCGCCCGATGCTCGTCCTGGGAGGCGCGCTCGCCGCGTTGGCGGCGTTTCTTGCGGGCGCCTCCGGTTTCGGGCTCGGGCTCGTAGCAACGCCGCTCCTGCTCCTCAGCGGCTTTTCGTTGCCATTCGTCGTGACGGTGAACCTGCTGATTTCCCTCGCGACGCGGGTCTCCGTGGTATGGCGGATGCGAACGTGGATTACCTGGCGGCGAGCTGCGGCCCTCGTTGGCGGTGCGGTTCCTGGCCTGTGGATCGGATCGATCGCACTCGGCACGGTCGATCTTCGCGGTGTGCGGGTGGCGGCAGGCGTAGTAGTCGCAGTGTCCGCGCTCGGTCTTGCATGGGTGGACCGCCACCCTCCGAAGCCACGGCTGCGCGGCATGAATCTCATCGCAGGCTTCCTCGGTGGCCTGCTTGGAACCACGACGTCGCTGACCGGAGTTCCGCCTGCACTTCTCCTCTCGCGCCGCCGACTTGCGCAACAAGCCTTCTTCGCGGACCTCGCCGTCTACTTCGTCGCGTGCTCCGTGGTCGGGCTCGGCATTCTCGGAGCAAATGGACAGTTCAGCGGTAGCGCGTTGCGCGGATTTCTCTGGTGGTTACCGGCCGTTCTCGCTGCCAACGCGGCCGGGATGTTCGTGGGGTTCCGTCTCCCCGAGAACACGTTCCGGAGGAGCACCGGGCGGCTGTCTATGACACTCGCCCGCAACCCGGTGGGGAGCACTTCGAGCCGTATTTTGTTGCGATCTGCGAGTGCGACTGGCTTGGCGACACGCGGGCAAGCGGTGAAGAGGCCTTTCGAGACGCTTACGCCCACACGAGCAACGTCGACGAAGAGGTCAAGCGCCCCGTGGGCTGAAAGCGACGCGGGTTTCAGGCGGAGCAATGCTGATCAGGACCAGCGTCCTCTCGGCCGACGGCCTGAATGACGTACGAAGCAGAGGAATCGACTTAGCTATCGGCTAGCTGACGCTGCGACCGATGATCTCGATCCGATAACCGTCTGGATCGCGCACGAAGCACAGCCACGAGCCGCCCTCGCGCACCTGGTACGGCGCACGCTCCGGCTCGATGCCCTGCTCGGCGAGGCTCGCGAGTGTCGCGTCGAGGTCGTCAACGCCAATTGCAACGTGGCCGTAGCCGGTGCCGAGGTCGTACGTGCTGCCGTCGTGGTTGAACGTCAGCTCGAGCTCCTCGTCCTGGCCGGGAAAGCCGAGGAAGTACAAGGTCGCCTCGAGCTCGCCGTTGCGGACGATCGGCGACTCACGGCGGAACTCCATGCCAAGCGCCTCGTAGAACGCGCGGCTCTTGTCCGGGTCGGTGACCCGGATCATCGTGTGCAAGAAGCGGCTGGTCATGGCTCCATCCTACGCGGCGACGAGATCCTGGTATTCCGGATGCCGCCTGATGTACGCGGCAACGAACGGACAGTAGGGCCGTACCTTCAGGTCGCGGGCGCGCAGGTCGTCGAGCGCGCCTTGCACGAGCGCCGCGCCTACGCCCTTCCCCTCCCACTTCGGATCGACGTCCGTGTGCACGAGCTCGTACACACCCGGCTCACGGCGGTAGTTGATGAAGCCTGCGACCTCGCCGTCCACCTCGATCTCGTAGCGCAGCTCGTTGGGGTGGTCGCTGACGGTCACTCAGGTCACACCCGTTCGGAGGGAGCAGCGACGAGCGCGGCGCCGGTTGCGACGCGGCGCTTCCGACCTGTGCCGAGCGACACGCCCGTCAGGATCAGCACGAGTCCCACCACCGCGGGCCAGCCGATGTGCTCGTGCAGGAACACCGCGCCGTAGGCGAGTGCCACCGGCGGTACGAGATACGTCACGAACGAGGCGTACGCCGCACCTGCGCCCGCGATGATCGTGTAGAAGAGCAGATAGGCGAACGCGGTCCCGACGACACCGAGGAAGACCACCGACCCGATCGGTTTCCAGCCCGGGACGTGATCGGGCGCGAACGCCACGCCGGTCGGCAGCATCGCAAGCGCGGCGACGATCGTGGTGCCGAGCGCGACAGCCTGCGGCCGCACATCCGAGAGGTGATGCTTGGCGAGGAGGCCGCCGGCGGCGTAGCAGGTCGCCATGCCGACCACTGCAAGTGCTCCGAGGATCTTCGCCTGCGGCTGCGCGCCGACGAGCAGCGCGACGCCGACGAAGCCGACCGCGACGCCGACGAGACGCCGCCCGGTGACCCGCTGCTCGTGGAAGAACCCGAACGCGAGCAGCGCGTTGAAGATCGGCACCGACGCCTGGATGATCGAAGCGAGGCCGGAGTCAATCCGTGTCTCGCCCCACGAGAGCAGCCAGAACGGCACCGCGGTGTTCAGCAGGCCGACCACCGCAAGGAACGGCCAGTGGCCGCGCAGCTCGGCGAGCGCCAGCTTCCCGCCGAGCACGATCGGCACGACGACACCGAGCGTCAGAGCTGCAACGCCGAGCCGCCCGAGCACGAGGGTCGCCGGGTCGAGATCGCGAACGGCGACCTTGATGAACATGAACGAGCTGCCCCAGACGAGGGCGAGCAAGACAAGCATCGGGAGGAAGCGGCGAGTCATCTCAAAGGTTCAACGGAGGAGCGGCACATCACGTGAGATGAAACGCACGAACCGGCGCGCCGTATTTCAGACGGCAACTTGTGTCAGGCGGCGCATCGTCTCGAACTCCGGTTCGTAGACGTGGGCCGACTTCACCTGGATCAGGAGCGGCCCGACAGGAACCGCGACGGCCGCGGCGACTTCGTGCTGGAGACGGGCGAGCTCGACGAGGTTGCCGTACGCCTTCTTCCCGAAGTCGAGCGAGTGGGCGTAGACGACGAGCTCGAGCTTCCCCTCCACGATCCAGAAGTCGAGGAGCGACACGCAGGGGATGTAGGTCGTGTCGGAGAGCGGCTGGAACGTCGTCACGGTCGCCGACCTCGTTTCGGGGTCCGCGCGCAGCCGCTCGATCACCCACGCCACCTGGTCGCGACCGTCGTAGTCGCGCAGGCGCCGCGCGTACGACCGAGCGCCGCCGAGCTCCGGCACGTCGTCCGGCTCCGTGAAGTTGCGCCGCATCCAGTCCAGCCAGTCCGGGTCGGCCAGGGACGCGATCAGCTCGTCCTCCGGGTCGGGCGCGGCGACGGCGAGCGTGACGACGGGAAGCTCCTTCGTCGCCTGGCCCTCGTAGGTCGCGTCGGCGCCCGCCTCGAGGATTCGGCGGGAGATCTCAAGCCAGGCTTCGCCCAGCGTCCGTGCCTCTACTACCTCCACGGGCCACATCCTAGAGGCCCGGTACTCTGGACTTCTGAGCTCGGTCGCGGAACCTCTCCACCGCAGCCTCGGCCTTACGGACGGGGAGTTTGACCGTATCCGCGAGTTGCTTGGGCGGTCCCCGAACGATTTCGAGCTTGCGGTCTTCTCGCTGCTCTGGTCGGAGCACTGTGGCTACAAGCACTCGGCGCGCCTGCTGAAGCGGCTGCCGTCGCGCGGCGAGCGAGTGCTCCAGGGCCCGGGCGAGAACGCCGGTGTGATCGACCTCGGCGACGGAGTAGCGGTTGCATTCAAAGCTGAGTCGCACAACCACCCGTCCGCCGTCGAGCCGTTCCAGGGCGCGGCGACGGGCGTCGGCGGGATCCTCCGCGACATCATCGCGATGGGCGCACGCCCGATCGCGCTGCTCGACGGTCTCCGCTTCGGCGAGCCCGACTGGCATTTCAAGCGCGCCGTTGCAGGCATCAGCCATTACGGCAACTGCGTCGGAGTCCCGAACGTCGGCGGCGAGTGCGCCTTCGACGAGGCCTACGCGCTCAACCCGCTCGTCAATGCGATGTGCGTCGGTCTCCTGCCGACGGAACGTGTTCTGTCCGCAAAAGCACAAGGCCCGGGCAATGCGCTCGTGCTCTACGGCGCGTTCACCGGCCGCGACGGGATCGGAGGCGCGTCCGTCCTCGCGTCGCAGGATCTCGAAGGCTCGGACGAGAAACGCCCCTCGGTCCAGATCGGCGACCCGTTCCGCGGCAAGGCGCTAATCGAGGTGTCGCTCGAGCTCGTCGAGCAAGACCTCGTGATCTCGCTGCAGGACTGCGGCGCTGCCGGTCTCGCCTCGTCGCTGTCGGAGATGGCGCGCGACGTCGGCGTCGACGTGCACCTCGATCGCGTCCCGCTCCGCGAAGCGGATCTCGAACCGTGGGAGATCATGATCTCCGAGTCGCAGGAGCGGATGGTCGCCGTCGTCGCGCCCGAGCGCGTCGACGAGGTGCGCGCCGTGTGCGAGCGCTGGGAGCTGCCGTGCACGGTGATCGGCGAGGTCACCGACCACGGCGAGCTGCGGTGCTTCTTCGACGACGAGGTCGTCGGCCGGGTCCCAGCTGCTCTGCTCACGGACGAATGCCCGCGCTACGACATCGAGACCAAGCCACACGCCGTCGAGTCGGCGCCCGTCGCAGCGATCAACCATGAGCCCAAGACGTGGGTGTTCGAGCAGTACGACCACCTCGTGGGCTCGCGCACGGTTCGCCGTCCCGGTCTCGACGCAGCCGTGCTGCGCATCGACGGAACGCGCGGGATCGCCGTCTCACTCGACGGCCCGCGTCTCGGCGAGCGCGATCCGTTCGCGGCCGGCTGGGGCGCCGTGATGGAAGCGGCGATGAACGTCGCGTGCGCCGGCGGCGAGCCGCTCGCGCTCACCGACTGCCTCAACTTCGGCAACCCGGAGAAGCCTGAGATCGGCTGGGAGCTCGAGCAGGCGATCGAAGGCATCGCGCACGCCGCGAACGAGCTCGGCATCCCCGTCGTCTCGGGCAACGTGTCGCTCTACAACGAGACCGGCGGCAGCCCGATCCCGCCCACCCCCGTCGTCGGCTGTGTCGGGCTCGTCCGGGACGTGACCGCGATCCCCTCGAAGTGGCAGAGCGGGCACACGATCTATTTCCTGCCCGGCCGGGGCGCGGCGCTTGTGCGCTTCGTCTGGGAGAACACTCACCTGTTCTCGCTCGCGCACGACGTCTCCGACGGCGGTGTCGAGCTGGCGCTGGCCGAGGCCGCGTCCTGGTCCGGGCGTGACTTTGTGTTGAGTCAACACAAAGTGGGTGAAGGCGTCCTGGTGGCCGCCACGGAGCGGCCTGACTGGGACGGCGTCGTCGAGCTCGGGATGGTCGCCTGATGTGTGGCGTGTTCGGTGTTCGCGCGCCGGGACGCGACGTGGCGCGGCTCTCGTACTTCGGCCTCTACGCGCTGCAGCACCGCGGCCAGGAGTCGGCGGGCATCGCGGTCTCCGAGAACGGGCGCCTCACCGCGGTGCGCGACCTCGGGCTCGTGCCTCAGGTCTTCGACGAGCGCACGCTGTCAGGCCTCCATGGCGAGTACGCGATCGGGCACACCCGCTACTCGACGACCGGCGGCAACGCCTGGGAGAACGCGCAGCCGCTGCTCCATCGCGGCCGCAAGCGGCTCGTCGCGCTGGGCCACAACGGCAACCTCGTGAACGCCGAAGCGCTGCGCGAGCAGGCCGGCAAGCCGCTCGCCTCGAGCTCCGACTCCGAGGTGATCGCCGCGCTGATCGCCGACGACGAACGGCCGCTCGAGGAGGCGATCGCGTCCACGATGGCGCGCCTCGAGGGCGCGGCGACCGTGGTCGGGCTTGCCGACGGAAAGCTCTTCGCGTTCCGGGACTCGTTCGGGTTCCGGCCACTCGTGATCGGCCGGCTCGGCGACGACCACGTCGTCGCGTCCGAGTCGTGCGCGCTCGACCTCGTCGGCGCGACGTTCGAGCGCGAGGTGCGCCCGGGCGAGCTCGTGATCGTCGACGACGAGGGCCTGCACTCCGTCCAGGCAGTCGAGCCGGAGAACCACGGCGCGCTTTGCATCTTCGAGTTCTTCTACCTCGCACGGCCGGACACCCGTCTCGCGGGCGTCGAGGTGCACGGCGCGCGGGTGCGCATGGGCGAGCGGCTCGCCGCCGAGTCGCCGGTCGAGGCAGACCTCGTGCTGCCGATCCCCGACTCGGGCACCCCGGCCGCGATCGGTTTCGCGCGCGCGACGGGCATCCCCTTCAGCGAGGGCCTGATCAAGAACCGCTACGTCGGCCGCACGTTCATCCAGCCTGAGCAGGGCATGCGCGAGCAGGGGATCCGGATGAAGTTCAACCCGCTGGCCGAGGTGGCCGGCAAGCGCCTGGTCGTCGTCGACGACTCGATCGTGCGCGGCTCGACGACGCGGCAGATCGTCCAGATGCTGTTCGACGCCGGTGCCGCCGAGGTGCACGTGCGCGTCTCGTCGCCGCCGGTGATCTCACCCTGTTACTACGGGATCGATCTCGCGTCCGAGGACGAGATGATCGCCGCGCACTCGACCGTCGAGGAAGTACGCGCCGCGATCGGCGCGACGAGCCTCGCGTACATCTCACTCGAGGGGCTGCAGGCGGCGACGCGGCGGCCGGCGAGCGCGCTCTGCCGCGCCTGCCTGACGCGCGAGTACCCAACGCGCGTGCCGGCAGACGCGGCGAAGCTGCGGTTTGAGCCCGTCTAGCGTCTCCTTACTCCTACTGCTCGAGCACGCGGGACGCCTTCGCGATCCCGCGCGAGATCAGATACGCCGCTGTCGTCCACTTGAAGAAGTCGACCCACATCGGTGCGTTCACGTAGCTGGAGATCCCCGCCACGATCGCAACGACGATCGAGGCGACGATCCACCACACCCACTCGGCATTGCCCGGGATGGGTAGACGAGCGCCTGCCGGCCACTGCGGACCTGCCGCGTAATTCGGACGATTCTCGGGAGCAGTCATCGGCTTCCTCCTCGTTGCGTTTGCCGCGAGGAGTTCAGCGTGGAGCGCCCAGATCCTTCGCCCGGCCATACCGGACGGCGCGTTTCACCTGGCGCGGATCGAGGCCTTGCTCGAGCAACTGCTGCCGCGTCTCCCCCTCCGACGCCATGCGCAGGAACAGCCAGACGAGCATGGCGAGCGTCACCAGCGATCCCTCGGCCATCATCACGATCCCTCCGAGGTTGAGATCGTGCGCCGGCGTGATCCCCCACTGCGGCGCGTGGCGGTAGACGCTGTAGAACGCGCTGTTCGACCAGATGAAGATGTTGCCGAGAATGGTCTCGATCAGACGCACGGCAAAGATGTAGGCGATCTTCGGCCCGGTCCCGAACCACGCGGGCGCGGGCAGTGTCTCGACGACCGGCTCCCACATCAGGCAGCCGAACGTGAAGAAGCAGAAGTGCTCGAGCGCGTGGATCGGCGTGTGATGCAGCGCCGCGTCGTACAGGTACGGGATGTGCCAGATGTAGAGGTTGGCCGCCCACAACGGAACCGCAATCAGCGGGTGGGCGAGCACGCGCAGCTTCTCGACCGCGCCCCAAGCGAGCACCGGCCGCAGGATCTGTCCCGTCATCCCCGCCACGAAGCAGAGCGGCGCAAGGTCGCCGATCAGCACGTGCTGCGTCATGTGCATGAAGAAGAAGTGCTCCTCACCGAGCGTGTCGATCGGCGAGTTGAGCGCGAGGATGACGAGCGCGATGCCGGTCCAGAAGCTCGCCTGGCGCCAGCCGCTGACCGGCCGCCCCTCGCGTGCCAGCGTCCGCGTGCGGCGCAGGTAGAGCACCGCGACGACCACCGTCGGGACGACCTGAAGCGGCTCGAACGACCAGGGGGTGAGCAGCGACGGATCCACGGCTCTTGGAAGGATAGGTAGGTGCAGCTCTTCCACTACCACCTCGTCACCTCGCAGCTCCGGGACGTCGAGGCGCGCTACCTCGGGAAGCTCGGCTTCAACCTGGTCGCGCGGTACGGGCGCGTCGGCGAGGAGCACGTCGCGGTCGAGCCCGGGGTCCCCTGGGAGAAGCTCGATCTGGACGGCTTCAAGCCACGGCTGTCCGAGCTGGAGCGCGGCGCCGTGAACGTCGTCGTGCAGCCGGGCCACTGGCGCGTGCCGCGGGTCGACCACATCGGTCTCGCCCTCGACGAGGAGGAGTTCCAGGCAGTGCTCGGGCGGGCGATGCAGTGGAACCTGCGGGTGCAGGAGCACGGCGGACGGCGCACGTTCGTCGCCACGAACGCGGGCTACCGCATCGAGATCCACCCGCCGCGGGAGTGGATCGACAATCTCCTGTCGGAGCCGGAGGCGCTGAAGCTCACGGAGCTTCAGCTGCGCGCCGACGATCCCGAAGCGAAGGCGGGCGCCCTGGCAGACATCCTCGACGCCGAGCTCGCGGAGAATTCCGTGCTGATCGGCGACGCCGTTGTGACCTTCCTCGCGGGCGGCCCGGAGGGCCGGCCGGAGCTGCACGGCGAGCGGTTCGGGTGAGGGCTCAGACGGTTGATCGGTAATTCGAGCGCGGGTGCTCCAATTGCCGATCAATCGTCAAGGTCAGCCGGGCGCGGCCGTACACTGCACTTCTGAGCACGGAGAACAGTTACGCCGCTGCAGGGGTCTCGCTGGCGACCGCCGGCACTATCGTCGAACGGTTGCGCGCGGCTGTCGAGTCGACCGGCGCGACGAACTTCGGCGCGTTTGCCGGTCTGCACCCGCTCGACGGCGACCGGCTGCTCGCAGCCTCGACCGACGGCGTCGGCACGAAGCTGATCCTCGCGCGCGCCCGCGGCCGTCTACGCGACTGCGGCGCCGACCTCGCCGCGCACTGCATCAACGACGTGCTGACCTGCGGCGCCGACCCCCTGATGCTGCTCGACTACGTCGCGGCGAACGAGATCCGCCTCGAGGAGGTGGCCGAGCTCGTCGAGGGCGCGGCTGCGGTCTGCCGCGAGGCCGGCGTTGCACTCGTCGGCGGCGAGACGGCCGAGCTGCCCGGCATCTACGCCGACGGCGAGCTCGACTTCGCCGGCACCGCCGTCGGCATCGTCGCCCGCGACGACGTGATCGACGGCTCGACGATCGAAGCCGGTGACGCGGTGGTCGGCTGGCCGTCCGCGGGCGTGCACGCGAACGGGTTCACACTCGTCCGGCGCGTGCTCGAAGCGGAGAATTACGACGGCGACGACCTGCTCGCGCCGACGCGCCTGTACCTCGACGTTGCGCGCGCGCTGCGCGGCCGCGCAAAGGCCTTCGCGCACATCACGGGCGGCGGGGTCCTCGGCAATCTCGAGCGCGTTGTGCCCGAAGGCCTGGCAGCGCATCTCGAGTGGGATGCGTGGGAACGACCTCCCGTCTTCGCGTGGCTCGCACGCCACGTCGACGAGATAGAGCTGCGCCGCGTGTTCAACCTGGGGATTGGCTGGTGCGCCGTCGTCGCCGAGCCCGCACCCGTCGAGACGGTGATCGGGCGGATCCGGTGATCGGCGTTCTCGTCAGCGGTAGCGGCACGAACCTGCAGGCGCTGCTCGACGCGGGATTGCCCGTGAGCGCAGTCGCGGCGAATCGCAAGGACGCCTACGCGCTCGTCCGCGCCCGCGAAGCGGGTGTCCCGACCGCAACGTTCAGCCTCGACTGCCATGCAGACCGCGCCGAGCGTGATCTCGTCATGGCGACGTGGCTCGAGGAGCACGGCGTCGAGCTCGTCGTGCTCGCGGGCTACATGCACCTGCTCACGCCGCCCTTTCTCAAGAGATTTCCCGAGCGAGTGATCAACGTCCATCCCTCGCTGCTGCCCGCGTTCCCGGGCGCGCATCCGATCGACGATGCGCTCGCGGCCGGCGTCGAGACGACGGGCGTGAGCGTCCATTACGTCGACGAGGGACTCGACACCGGCCCGCTGATCACGCAGAAAGCGGTGCCCGTCGAGCCGCGCGACACGCTGGTCGAGCGGATCCACGGCGTCGAGCACCGCCTGCTGCCCGAGGTGGTGAGGGACCTGTGTCTCGCCGCGCACTGATCAGCGTCTACGACAAGGAAGGCGTCGACGCGTTCGCGCGCTCCCTGTCCGAGCTTGGTTGGGAGCTCGTCTCGTCGGGCGGCACCGCGTCGTTCCTCGAAGAGCAGGGGCTCGAGGTGACGACCGTCGAGGACGTGACACAGGCGCCCGAGATGCTCGGCGGCCGCGTCAAGACGCTGCACCCGCGCATTCACGCCGGCATCCTCGCGCGCCGCGACAACCCCGACGACATCGCGACGCTCGCAGAGCACGGCATAGAACCGTTCGATCTCGTCTGCATCAACCTGTATCCGTTCGAGCGCATCTCGGCGCAGCGAGGCATCACCGAGTCGGAGGCCGTCGAGATGATCGACGTCGGCGGACCTTCGATGCTCCGCGGCGCGGCGAAGAACTTCGCGCATGTCGCCCCGGTCTGCCGCCCGGAGCGCTACGGGTTCGTGCTCGACGAGCTGCGCAAGAACGGCGAGCTCTCACTCGACACGAGACGCGAGCTCGCAGCCGAAGCCTTTGCGACGAGCGCCGGGTACGAAGCTGCGATCGCGACCTGGTTCTCCGAGCGCGAGACGTTCCCGGACACGCACGTAAT
>DATBDB010000221.1:0-3616 GCA_036270155.1 Gaiellaceae bacterium | reverse complement strand
GACGACCGCGGGAAAGCTCGAGTGGCTGCGGGAGCTGCGCAGCGAGGCGCTGCACGCGGGCAGCGAGAAGGCCGTCGCAAAGCGCCGCGAGGAAGGGAGGCTCCTCGCCCGCGAGCGCGCCGAGAAGCTCTGCGATCCAGGGACGTTCGTCGAGATCGACCGCTACGTCCGCCACCGCGAGTCGAACTTCGGGATGCTCGAGCGGCGCCCCTACGGCGATGCCGTCGTCACCGGCTCCGGCGAGATCTTCGGCCGGCGCGTCTTTGTGTTCAGCCAGGACTTCACTGTCTTCGGCGGCTCGCTGAGCGAGGTGTTCGCCGAGAAGATCTGCAAGGTCATGGATATGGCCGCGAAGTACGGCTGCCCGGTGATCGGCATCAACGACTCCGGCGGCGCGCGGATCCAGGAAGGTGTCGTCTCGCTCGCCGCCTACGCCGAGATCTTCTGGCGCAACGTGCAGAGCTCCGGCGTGATCCCACAGATCTCGCTCGTCATGGGACCCTGCGCGGGCGGTGCGGTGTACTCGCCTGCGATGACGGACTTCATCCTGATGGTCGAGGGCTCGTCGTACATGTTCATCACGGGTCCTGACGTGGTGAAGACCGTGACCGGCGAGGAGGTGACCCAGGAGGAGCTCGGCGGTGCGCTGGCGCACGCGACGAAGTCCGGCGTCGCGCACCTGACGGCGCCGAACGAGGAGGCTGCGCTCGAGGATGCGCGCTACCTGCTCAGCTTCCTCCCGCAGAACAACGCGAGCCCGACGCCGTACGACGCGCCGTCCGACCCGATCGATCGCGAAGCTCCCGACCTCGACGAGCTCGTGCCCGACGAGCCGACGAAGCCGTATGACATCAAGCGCGTGATCGCTTCGGTCGTCGACGATGGCGAGTTCCTCGAGATCCAGCCGCTCTTCGCCGAGAACATCGTCTGCGGATTCGCGCGGCTCGGTGGCTACAGCATCGGCATCGTCGGCAACCAGCCGAAGGCGCTCGCAGGAGTACTCGACATCAGCTCATCGGAGAAGGCGGCGCGCTTCGTTCGCACCTGCGACGCGTTCAACATCCCGCTCGTCACCTTCGTCGACGTTCCCGGGTTCCTCCCGGGGACGGCGCAGGAGTGGGGCGGGATCATCCGCCACGGCGCGAAGCTGCTCTACGCGTATTGCGAGGCGACGGTGCCGAAGCTGACCGTGATCACGCGCAAGGCATACGGCGGCGCGTACGACGTCATGAGCTCGAAGCACGTCCGGGCCGACTTCAACTTCGCCTGGCCAACGGCAGAGGTCGCCGTAATGGGCCCCGAGGGCGCCGTCAACATCATCTTCCGGAACGAGCTCGCCGAGTCCGGCGATCCCGAGTCACGGCGCGCCGAGCTGATCGCCGACTATCGCGAGCGCTTCGCGAATCCGTACAGCGCGGCTGAGCGCGGTTACGTCGACGACGTCATCCAGCCGCGGCGCACGCGGCCGGTGCTGATCGACGCTTTGAAGACGGCGATCACGAAACGCGAACCGACGCCGAAGCGGAAGCACGGAAACATTCCGCTGTAGCCCAGCCTCTACTAGAGCTTGACGAGCTTCAGGAGCGCGCCGTCGACGCACGCCATGCCGACCCGGTCGCCGACGTGGAAATCGCCGAGGTGTGCCGTAGGGGAAACGGTGCAGCTGACGTCGCCGTGCTCGCCGTGGACCGTCAAGGCCGAGCTCGACAGTGCGGTGAGCGTGCCTGCGACCGTCGTTGCGGTGTGACCGTCGCCGGCTCCGGGCGCGGAGGCGGATGGTGCGAGTACTTTCAGGACGCCGTCGACACAGGCCATCGTCACCTTGTCGCCGACGTGCACGGCTGCGACGTTCGGTGAGCCGTCGCCGACCGTGCAGGTGACATCGCCACCGTCGGTGTGCACGGTGAGCGAGGTGGAGGAGACGGTGCTGACGGTTCCTGCCGCGCCGATCGTCTTGTGCGGGCCGCTGACGGGCGCAGCGCCGAGCTTCTTGAGGAGCACGAGCTGGTAGGTGCCGGACTTGCAGCCGGCAAGCACGCGGTCGCCGACCTTCACCTCCGCGACGCTCGGTGAGCCATCGCCGAGCGTGCACGTGCCGTCGCCCTTGTCGGTGTGCACGGTGATCGCGGTCGCGCTGACAGCGGTGACCGTTCCTTCGTAGGCGCGGCCCGCGTCGCCGGCGGTGACCGGTGTGAGCGTCACGAGCACGCCGTCCGAGCACGAGACCTTGGCGTGCTGGCCGACCTTCACGCCTGCCGTCGACGGCGATGCTGCGCCGATCGAGCAGGTGAGGTCACGGTCGCCGTCGTGCAGGGTGATCGAGCTGTCGCTGAGCGCGGTCACCGCGCCAGCGAACTTCGTCGGCTCCGTGTCATTCGAGCTCGAGCCACTCTTGGCCGTGAGCAAGCGGATCTTCACCAGCACCAGCTTGCCGCCGGAGCGGGCACACGTGGCCTGCACACGATCGCCTGCGGCGTAGCGTTCGAGTGACGGCGACCCGGCAGCGACGACGCAGGTCATCACGATGCTCTTCGTGTCCTTCACCGCCACCGTGGTCGCGGAGACCGAGACGAGCACGCCTTTGAGCGACCGGCCCTTAGCGGCCGAAGCCGGAGCTGCGACGGCAAGCGTCGCGAGCAGTGCGGTGAGGAATGCGACGCCGCGAGTCACGAGCCGCATCGTCCCCCGACTCGGGCGAGGCGGCCTCCCCCGGATTAGGGGTTCGCTTCGGGATCCCTCGATCGGTTCAGACGCTGACGGGAATCTGCGACGCGACGCGGGCGAGGAACGCGTGCACGACCTCGGGATCGAACTGCGAGCCCGCGCACCGTTCGACCTCGGAAATTGCTTCCTCGTAGGTGAGTGCAGCCCGGTACAGCCGGTCGGAGGTCATTGCATCGAACGCGTCGGCGACGAAGATGATTCGCGCGCCGAGCGGGATGCGCTCCCCCGCGAGGCCGTCGGGGTAACCGTGGCCATCCCAGCGCTCGTGATGGTGGAGCACCCAGTCGGCGATCGGATCGACGCCGAGGCTCTCGAGCATGCGATAGCCGATCTGCGGGTGGCGCTCGAGCACGAGCCGCTCCGCATCGCTGAGTGTCGCCGGCTTGCGGAGGATCTCCTCGGGGATCGCGAGCTTGCCGAGGTCGTGGAGGCTGCCAGCAAGGCGCGTCAGCTCGACCTCATCCGCGGGCAGCCCGAGCTGAGAGGCGATCTCGGCTGCGAAGGTCGCCACTCGCTCCGAATGGCTGCCGGTGTACGCGTCGCGTGAGTCGACCGCGCGCGCGAGGGACGCCGCGGCGCGGAAGCGTGCGGCGCGATCGACGCCGCCGGCGACGCGGCGGAACTCGGAGAGCTCCGCGACGTCGGCGCGCGCGAGGCGCACCTGGTTCTTGCCGTGCTCCTTTGCCCAGTAGAGCGCGCCGTCGGCCAGCCGGATCAGCGAGTCGCGCTCGCGCCCGTGCTGCGGGAACGTGGCGACGCCGGCGCTGACGGTGATTGCACCCGTCTTGCCGAGCTCGGTTTCGGCGATGCGCTGCACGATCGACTGTGCGGTCGAGAGCGCGAGCTGCTCGTCCATCCCGACGAGCAGCACGGCGAACTCGTCGCCGCCGAG
>DATBDB010000220.1:0-17545 GCA_036270155.1 Gaiellaceae bacterium | reverse complement strand
CCCGCCTCCTTGTGCTTCGCAACCGCCTTTTCCGAGCCATGGTGCTCGGATTCGTGGCGCAGCTCCTCGAGCCACTCGAGCTTCGCGCGAGTCGTCTCGTGCGTCCCCTTCTCTGCCTTCGCCATGAGAGGCGGAGACTAGATCAGAATAGAACCGTGAGCACCGACGCCCTTCGCTCGCTCCGCACGGCGGTCGACAGCGCCGGCTCGAGCGATCGTGCCGCGTTTGCGCGCGCCGCGCGCAACGCCGTCGCGCAGGCGATCCTCACCGCGGCGCTCGCGCCCGACACGACAGCGGGGCGGCCGGAGCATGAGCCGCCGGAGGCGGAGGTCCGCGAGCTGCTCGGCCCGGAGCTCGGCGACGCGCTGACTGCGCTCTACCGGGGAGGCGATGACTGGACGAGTCGCGCGATCGACCTGCTCGAGCCGCTGAACGACGTTGCCCACGCGGAATGACTGCGACTGCACGGACGTTCAGCCGAGCATGGTGAAAGAACTGCGGATCGCGCTGACGGTCGAGAACTACGACGAGGCGTTGGCCTTCTACCGGGACGTGCTCGGGCTGCCGCTGCTCGCGGAGTGGAACACGCCCGAGTCGAACGGTGCGCTTCTCGAGGCCGGCCGCGCGACACTCGAGATCTTCGACGAAGGGCAGGCGGCGATGGTCGACGAGATCGAGGTTGGCCGGCGCGTCGCAGGCACGGTCCGCTTCGCGCTCGAAGTGGCTGACTCGGCAGCAGTGGCCGACGAGCTCGAACGGGCCGGCGCGGATCGTCTCGGTGAGCCCGTCGAGACGCCGTGGGGGGACAGGAACGTTCGCCTGCAGGCGCCCGACGGCATGCAGCTCACGCTGTTCACGCCGGCCGACGCGTGATCGACCTCACCCGCGTTCGCGCCGACACGCCCGGCGTCGAGCACGTGGCGCATTTCAACAACGCAGGCTCGGCCCTGCCGCCGCGACAGGTCGTCGAGGCTGTCGTCGAGCACCTGCAGCGCGAAGCGGAGATCGGCGGCTACGAAGCCTCGGCCGAGCGGAAGGACCGCTGGGAGAACACCTACGACGCGATCGCGCAGCTGATCGGCGCGGACCGCGACGAGATTGCCGTCGTCGAGAACGCGACGCGCGCGTGGGACATGGCGTTCTACGCGTTCCCGTTTCAGCCGGGCGACCGCATCCTCACCGGGCACGCGGAGTACGCATCGAACTGGATCGCACTCAAGCAGGTGGCGGACCGAACGGGCGCGCGCATCGAGGTCGTCCCCGACGACGAGAGCGGCCAGATTGATGTCCCGGCGCTCGAGCGCCTGATCGACGAGCGGGTGAAGCTCGTCTCGCTCGTACACGTCCCGACGCAGAGCGGTCTGGTCAATCCCGCCGCCGAGGTCGGCCGCGTGACGCGCGCGGCCGGTGTGCCGCTGCTGCTCGACGCGTGTCAGTCGGCGGGGCAACTGCCGCTCGACGTCGACGCGATCGGCTGCGACATCCTCTCCGGCACCGGCCGCAAGTTCCTGCGCGGCCCACGCGGAACCGGCTTCCTCTATGTGCGGCGGGGCCTGATCGAGCACCTCGAACCGCCGTTCCTCGACATGCACGCCGCCGACTGGCAGCCGGACGGCAGCTATTGCATTCGCGACGACGCGCGTCGCTTCGAGAACTGGGAGACGTACTACGCGGGCAAGGTCGGGCTCGGCGTCGCCGTGGACTACGCGCTCGCGATCGGTGTCGAGAACGCCTGGGAGCGCATCCAGGCGCTCGCGTCACGGCTGAGAGCAGAGCTCGACGAGATCCCCGACGTGACGCTGCTCGACCGCGGCGCGACACTCGGCGCAACCGTGACCTTCACCGTCGCGGACGTCTCCGCGGTGGATGTGCAGCGCCGGCTCGCAGCCGAACGCGTGAACGTGTCAGTGATGGAAGCCGCCTCGGCGCAGCTGGATTTCGGCGAGCGCGGCATTGCCGACGCCGTGCGCTCGTCAGTGCACTACTACAACACCGACGAGGAGATCGACCGGCTCGCCGCCGCCGTCAGGCGGGCCAGAACAAGCCGAGCGTGACGGCGATTCCCGCGAGCTCCGCTTCGACGACACGGTAGGACACTTCGATCTCGCCGCCGTCCTTGCAGCCGAGCGCGATCACACCGCTTCCGCGCTGCCGGCAAAGGTCGTCGACCGGCCGGCCGATCAGCTCCGAGCGCTCGTACCCGGTGACCTCGCAGGCGTATTCGTTCGCCGCGATGTAGCGCCCGGAGTCCGCTGCGAGCGCGCCGACATGCGCGTGCTCGAGCAGCTCACCGAGCAGCGTCGATTGCACGAGGGCATTAGAAGCCGCAGACCCCTCCCCCATCGCCATCAGTGGAGCCACGTTCGCTGACACACGCCGTTGTGTCAATCCTGTAACTAGAGTCAGCACATGGAACCCGTCGATCGCTCGACGATCTGGCCGTACGACGAGCACGGTGAACCGCGCCAGTTCTACTACTCGCGCTATGACCACCCGTCCGGCGTCGCAGCCGAGACGGAGCTCGGCCGTCGCGAGGGCGGCGACGCGCTTCTCTACGCGTCGGGCATGGGCGCGGCGATGACGATCCTCCTCGCGTTCGCACGCCCCGGCACGACGGTTGCGCTCGCCGAGGGCTGTTACTACGGAACGAGCAGGCTGCTCGGCCTCCTCGACGGCTGGGGCATCTCCTACGTCGAGTACGACCAGACCGGGCCGCCGCCCGAAGCCGACATCGTCTGGGTCGAGGCTCCGGCGAACCCGGTGCTGACGATGCCGGACTGGGAGTCGCTGCGCCGGCACCCCGGCTTCGTCGTCTGCGACGCGACCGTCTCGACGCCCGTCTACCTCCACGCCCTCGCCGAGGGGGCCGACGTCGTCCTCCATTCCGCGACCAAGTACCTGACCGGGAGCCACGACGCCCTGCTCGGCGCGACGGTCACCCGCGATCCGGAGCAGAGCGCACGGTTACGCACGTTCCGCGGGAACGCGGGGATCGTCGCGGCGCCCGACGCGGCCGCCACCCTCGTGCGCGGTCTCGAGACGCTCGACGACCGCATGGCCCGTCACACCGAGACGGCGACCGAACTGGCGCGGCGCCTCGCCGACCATCCCGCCGTCTCGAGGGTGCGCTACCCCGGGTTCAGCGGCCTGATCTCCTTCGACGTCGAGGATGCGCGGGCGGTCGAGACCTCGACGAAGGTGATCCTCAACGCGACGAGCCTGGGCGGCGCGCGCTCCACGATGGAGAGCCGCCATCGCTGGGAGGGAGACCGGATTCCGCGGGGTTTGCTGCGGTTTTCCGTGGGTCTCGAGGACGCCGAGGCCCTGTGGGCCGACCTCGAGCAGGCGATAGGCCAATAGTCCCATCGCTTGAACTTGTAAGACCCATTCTTTAGAATAGGTTTGAGGAGGTTCCGCTCCGTTTGGAGGGGAACGCCCAAACCGAGGGCTCTTCATGAAGCACCCCTTCACAGGACTCCGGACGCGCCTTGCCCACCGCGCCGGGTCCGCCTGCTGAGAAAGGACGGATTCGTGGCCACACGGACCCAGACGCGGACGACACGCAGCTCTGCGAGCAAGAGCAGTGCTGCCGCCGCCGCCAAGAACGGAGACGGCGCGCTTGTTGCGGCAGCCGATCTCCAGCCGCTCCTCGATGCGCTCCGCGCCGCGGCGCGCGGCGAGCACGTCCCGCACCTCGATCCCCGCAAGCGCGGGATCGTCGGCCAACTCAACAAGGCGTTCAACCAGAAGACCGATGCGCGCGAGCGCTTCACGAGCGAGATCATCCGCGTCGCAACGGTGATCGGCCGGGAAGGCCGCCTCACCGACCGGGCGAATGTGAAGGGAAGCGCCGGCGTCTGGCGCGAGAGCCTGAACGCGGTCAACTCGATGATCGACGACCTCTCGCGCCCCACTCTCGAGGTCGCGCGCGTGATCGACGCCGTCGCCGAAGGCGATCTGAACCAGAAGATGCAGCTGAAGATCGAGGGGCGCGCGGTGAAGGGCGAGTTCCTCCGCATCGGCACCACAGTCAACTCGATGGTCGACCAGCTCTCCTCGTTCGCGGACGAGGTGACGCGCGTCGCCCGCGAGGTCGGCACCGAAGGCAAGCTCGGCGGCCAGGCGACGGTGAAGGGCGTCTCCGGCACGTGGAAGGACCTCACCGACAACGTGAACGGCATGGCGACGAACCTGACGAATCAGGTGCGCAACATCGCCGAGGTGACGACGGCGGTGGCGAACGGCGACCTGACCCGGAAGATCACGGTCGACGTCAAGGGCGAAGTGCTCGAGCTCAAGAACACGATCAACACGATGGTCGACCAGTTGTCGACCTTCGCGGACGAAGTCACGCGCGTCGCGCGCGAGGCCGGCACCGAAGGGAAGCTCGGCGGCCAGGCCATCGTGAAGGGCGTCGGCGGAACCTGGAAGGACCTGACCGACAACGTGAACCTGATGGTCTCCAACCTGACGACGCAGGTACGCGGCGTCGCTCAGGTCGTCACCGCCGTGGCCGACGGTGACCTGAACCGCAAGTTCACGATCGAGGCGAAGGGCGAGGTGGCGGCGCTCGCAGAGACGGTCAACGCGATGGTCGACCGCCTGCGGGTGTTCTCGTCAGAGGTGACGCGCGTGGCGCGCGAGGTCGGCTCCGACGGCAAGCTCGGCGGCGCCGCCGAGGTCGAAGGCGTGTCAGGCGTGTGGCGCGGCCTGACCGAATCGGTGAACGGCATGGCCGACAACCTCACGCAGCAGGTGCGCAACATCGCCGAGGTGACGACGGCGGTCGCGCAGGGCGACCTGACGCGCAAGATCACCGTCGACGCCAAGGGCGAGATCCTGCGGCTGAAGAACACGATCAACACGATGGTCGACCAGCTCTCGTCGTTCGCGGACGAGGTCACGCGCGTCGCGCGCGAGGTCGGCACCGAAGGACAACTCGGCGGCCAGGCCAACGTGAAGGGCGTGTCCGGCACGTGGAAGGACCTGACCGACAACGTGAACTTCATGGCGACCAACCTGACGACGCAGGTGCGGGGAATTGCGAAGGTCGTGACCGCGGTCGCCGACGGCGACCTGAATCAGAAGTTCACGATCGAGGCGCGCGGCGAGGTTGCGTCGTTGGCCGACACGATCAACGCGATGATCGACACGCTGCGTCTGTTCGCCGATCAAGTGACGGGCGTGGCGCGCGAGGTGGGAACCGAGGGCGTGCTGGGCGGTCAGGCCGACGTGCCGGCCGCGTCCGGTACGTGGAAAGCGCTCACCGACAACGTGAACTCCATGGCGAACAACCTGACGACTCAGGTGCGCAACATCGCCGAAGTCACTACGGCGGTCGCCCGCGGCGACCTGAGCCGCAAGATCACCGTGCAGGCGAAGGGCGAGGTTGCACAGCTCGCCGAGACAATCAACACGATGGTCGACCAGCTCTCCTCGTTCGCCGACGAAGTGACGCGCGTCGCGCGCGAGGTCGGCGTCGAAGGCCGCCTCGGCGGCCAGGCCGAAGTGCCCGGCGTCTCCGGCGTGTGGCGCGGCCTGACCGACAACGTGAACCTGATGGTGCGGAACCTCACCGACCAGGTGCGGAACACCGCAGACGTGACGACGTCGGTCGCAAAGGGCGACCTATCGGAGAAGGTGACCGCTGACGCGGTGGGCGAGTTCCTCGTCCAGAAGAACACGATCAACACGATGATCGACCAGCTCTCGGCGTTCGCCGCCGAGGTGACGCGCGTCGCGCGCGAGGTCGGTTCCGACGGCATCCTGGGCGGCTCCGCGCAGGTGGAAGGCGTCTCCGGCGTGTGGCGCGGCCTGACGGAGTCGGTGAACGGCATGGCCGACAACCTCACGCAGCAGGTGCGCAACATCGCCGAGGTGACGACCGCTGTCGCCAACGGCGACCTGTCGCGCAAGATCACGGTGCAGGCGAAGGGCGAGGTCGCAGAGCTCGCCGACACGATCAACACGATGGTCGTGCAGCTGAACGCGTTCGCCGCAGAGGTGACGCGCGTCGCCCGCGAAGTCGGCACCGAAGGTCGCCTGGGCGGCCAGGCGAAGGTCGAAGGCGTCAGCGGCGTCTGGCGCGACCTGACCGAGAACGTGAACACGCTCGCCGACAACCTGTCGAACCAGGTGCGGAACATCGCCGACGTGACGACCGCGGTCGCCAACGGCGACCTGACGCGCAAGATCACCGTCGACGCACGCGGCGAGATCCTCGAGCTGAAGGACACGATCAACACGATGGTCGACCAGCTCTCCTCGTTCGCCGACGAAGTGACGCGCGTCGCCCGCGAGGTCGGCACCGAGGGACAGCTCGGCGGCCAGGCAAACGTGAAGGACGTCTCGGGCACGTGGAAGGACCTCACCGACTCGGTGAACTTCATGGCGAACAACCTGACAACTCAGGTGCGCAACATCGCCGACGTGACGACCGCCGTCGCCAACGGCGACCTGACGCGCAAGATTACGGTCGAGGCATCAGGGGAGGTCGCAAAGCTCGCAGACACGATCAACACGATGGTCGACCAGCTCTCTTCGTTCGCCGACGAGGTGACGCGCGTCGCCCGCGAGGTCGGCACCGAGGGCAACCTCGGCGGCCAGGCCAACGTGAAGGGCGTGTCTGGCACCTGGAGGGACCTGACCGACTCGGTGAACGAGCTCTCGTCGTCGCTGACGACGCAGGTGCGCAACATCGCCGACGTGACCACGGCGGTTGCAAACGGCGACCTGTCGAAGAAGATCACCGTCGACGTCCGCGGCGAGGTGCTCGAGCTGAAGGAGACCATCAACGCGATGGTCGACCAGCTGAGCGCGTTCTCGTAGGAGGTGACGCGCGTCGCGCGCGAGGTCGGCTCCGAAGGGATCCTCGGCGGCCAGGCGCGTGTCGAAGGCGTCTCGGGCGTGTGGGCGGACCTGACCGACAACGTGAACTTCATGGCGTCGAACCTGACGACTCAGGTGCGCAACATCGCCGATGTGACCACGGCGGTCGCAAGCGGCGACCTGACGCGCAAGATCACCGTCGAGGCGTCGGGCGAGGTGGCCGCGCTCGCGGACACGATCAACACGATGGTCGACCAGCTCTCCTCGTTCGCCGACGAGGTGACGCGCGTCGCCCGCGAGGTCGGCACCGAGGGCATTCTCGGCGGCCAGGCGAACGTCAAGGGCGTCTCGGGGACGTGGAAGGACCTGACCGACAACGTGAACACGCTCGCAGACAACCTGTCGAATCAGGTGCGGAACATCGCCGAGGTCACGACCGCGGTCGCAAAGGGCGACCTGAGCAAGAAGATCACGGTCGACGTCCGCGGCGAGATCCTTCAGCTGAAGAACACCGTCAACACGATGGTCGATCAGCTTGCGTCGTTCGCCGCCGAGGTCACGCGCGTTGCGCGCGAGGTCGGCACCGAGGGCATTCTCGGCGGCCAGGCGAACGTCGAGGGCGTCTCCGGCGTGTGGCAGGGGCTCACCGACAACGTGAACACGCTGGCCGGTGCGTTGACGACACAGCTCCGTGCGATCGCAGAAGTGACGACCGCGGTGACGAACGGCGACCTGACACGCGAGATCAACGTCGATGCACGCGGCGAGGTCGAAGAGCTGCGCGACAACATCAACCAGATGATCACCAACCTCCGCGTCACCACCGAGGTGAACGCGCAGCAGGACTGGCTCAACACGAACATGGCGCGCTTCAGCGGCATGCTGCAGGGCCAGCGCGACCTAAAGCAGGTCAGTCGTCTGATCATGAACGAGTTGACGCCGCTCGTCGGCGCGCAGCACGGCGCGTTCTTCATGGCGGAAGCCGAGGTGGATGCGGAGCCGCAGCTCCGTCTGGTGTCGAGCTACGCGTACAAGCGGCGGAAAGGCATCGCCAACGTGTTCGGTCTCGGCGAAGGGCTCGTCGGCCAGGCGGCCCTCGAGCGCAAGCCGATCCTGATCACGCAGGCACCTGAGGACTACATCACGATCGGCTCCGGGCTCGGTGAGTCCGCGCCGGTGAACATCGTCGTCCTCCCCGTCCTGTTCGAGGATCAGGTGATGGCCGTGATCGAGATGGCGTCGTTCACGACCTACTCCGACGCGCACCTCACGTTCCTCGAGCAGCTCTCGGAGACGCTCGGCGTCGTGCTCAACACGATCGTCGCGACGATGCGGACGGAGGAGCTGCTGCAGCAGTCGCAGGGCCTGACCCTCGAGTTGCAGAGTCAGTCCGAAGAGCTGCAGACCCAGCGCGACGAGCTCGAGCGCACGAACCAGGAGCTCGAAGAGCAGGCACGTTCGCTGAAGGCGTCCGAGGAGCTGCTGCAGCAACAGCAGGAAGAACTGCAGCAGACAAACGAGGAGCTCGAGGAGAAGGCGGCGCTGCTCGCGGAGCAGAACGCGCGCATCGAGCAAAAGAACACGGAAGTCGAGAACGCGCGCGCCGAGCTCGAGGACAAGGCCGAGCAGCTCGCACTTTCGTCCAAGTACAAGAGCGAGTTCCTCGCGAACATGAGCCACGAGCTGCGCACACCGCTCAACTCGCTGCTCATCCTTGCGAAGCTCCTCTCGGACAACCAGGAGGAAACGCTCACCGAGAAGCAGGTCGAGTTCGCGCGCACGATCTACAACGCGGGCTCCGATCTGCTCGAGCTGATCAACGACATCCTCGACCTCTCCAAGGTCGAAGCCGGGAAGATGGACGTCAACCTGCAGGCGGTCGAGCCGGCGGCGGTGGCGGACTTCGTCGAGCGCACATTCCGGCCGGTCGCCGACCAGAAGTCGGTCGAGTTCGGCGTGCAACTGGAGGAAGAGCTGCCCGTTTCGATCATCACGGATGAGCAGCGCCTCCAGCAGGTGCTGAAGAACCTGCTCTCGAACGCTTTCAAGTTCACGGAGTCGGGCTCCGTCACGCTGAGGGTGTCCCCCGCCCCGGCAGACACGCGTTTCGGCGAGGAGACGCTCAAGACCGCGGACACGGTCGTCCAGTTCCAGGTTGCCGACACCGGCATCGGGATCTCGGACGACAAGTTGAAGCTGATCTTCGAGGCGTTCCAGCAGGCGGACGGCACGACCTCGCGTCGCTACGGCGGCACAGGCCTCGGGCTCTCGATCTCCCGCGAGATCGCGCGCCTGCTGGGCGGCGAGATCCGGGTGGCGTCCGAGCCCGGGAAGGGCTCGAGCTTCACGCTCTTCCTGCCCGGCATCGCGCCCGAGCACGAGACGACCGACGACGCGCCGATCGTCAGGAGCTCACTGTCGGTCGGCCCAGAACTGGACTTCGACCCGTCGATGCTGCTCTCGCACGAGCCGGCCGTCGAGGACGACCGGGCGGAGATCGCCGACGGAGACCGCGTGGTGCTGATCGTCGAGGACGACGAAGAGTTCGCGAAGACCGAGCTCCAGATGGCACGTGGGCGCGGCTTCAAAGGGATCGTCGCCGTCCGCGGCGACGAGGGGCTTCAGCTCGCGCACGAGTACAAGCCCGACGCGATCATCCTCGACATGCGCCTGCCGATCCGCAGCGGCTGGGACGTGCTCGACCACCTCAAGCGCCACCCCGACACGCGTCACATTCCGGTGCACATCGTGTCCGGCGGCGTCGAGAACGGCGGCGTGCAAGAGGCGCTCCGCGCGGGCGCGGTCGCCGTCCTCGAGAAGCCGGTCGAGTACGACCTGCTCGACTCGACGTACTCGAAGATTCTCGAGTTCGTCGAACGTGACACACGCCGCCTGCTCGTCGTGGACGACGACCATGACCAGCGCACCGCGATCATCGAGCTGATCGGCAATGGCGAGGACGTCGAGATCGTCGCCGTCGGCTCCTCGGAGGAGGCGCTCGAGCTGCTTGACGGCGAGAAGGCCTTCGACTGCATGGTGCTCGACCTGAAGCTGCCGAAGATGAGCGGCTTCGCGCTGCTCGAGAAGGTCAAGACCGATGAGCGGTTCCGCGGCCTGCCGGTGATCGTCTACACGGGGCGCGATCTCACGCGGCGCGAGGAGACGCGGCTGAAGAAGTACGCGGAGACGATCATCATCAAGGACGTTCACTCACCCGAGCGGCTGCTCGACGAGACGGCACTCTTCCTGCACCGCGTCGCGTCCAAGTTGCCGACCGAGAAGCGCCGCATACTCGAGCAGCTGCATTCCTCAGACGACGTGTTCAAGGGCAAGCGCGTGCTGATCGCCGATGACGACGTTCGGAATGTGTTCGCACTCGCGTCGGTGCTCGAACGTCAGGGCATGGAGGTGCAGTTCGCGGAGAACGGCAACGAGGCGATCGCGAGCCTCCAGGCCGATCCGGAAATCGACCTCGTGCTGATGGACATCATGATGCCGGAGCTCGACGGCTACGAAGCGATGCGCCGCATCCGCGAAGTGCCGCAATTCGCGAAGCTGCCGATCATCTCGCTCACGGCGAAGGCGATGAAGGGCGATCGCGAGAAGTCGATCGCCTCCGGCGCCTCCGACTACATCACCAAGCCGGTCGACACCGACCAGCTGCTCTCACTGATGCGGGTGTGGCTGTACAGGTAGAGCATCAGCCGTCGTCCCCCGGTGGACAGCTGGAGACCGAGACACTCGAGCTCCAGTTGCTCCTCGAGGGGATCTACCGGCAGTACGGCTTCGACTTCCGCGAGTACGCACCCGCATCGCTGAAGCGCCGTGTGTGGCGCCGCGTGCAAGCGGAGCGCGCCGGCACGATCGCCGGCCTGCTGGCGTTGGTGCTGCACGACGCGAGCGTGATGGAGCGCCTGCTGCTCGACCTCTCGATCAACGTCACGTCGATGTTCCGCGACCCGACCTTCTACGCCGCGTTCCGCGAGCAGGTCGTTCCGGTGCTCCGCACCTATCCGTTCACGCGGATCTGGGTCGCCGGCTGCTCGACGGGTGAGGAGGTGTACTCCGTCTCGATCCTGCTGCAGGAAGAGGGGATCTACGACCGTACGCGGATCTACGCGACCGACATCAACGAGGCCGTGCTCGAGCGCGCGCGCGACGGCGTGTTCCCGCTCGAGAAGATGCAGGAGTACACCGAGAACTACATCCGCGCAGGGGGCACGCGCTCCTTCTCGGAGTACTACCTTGCGAAGTACGAGGGCGCGCTCTTCGACCGCGCGCTGACGGACAACGTCGTGTGGGCGCCCCACAACCTCGTGCAGGATCGCTCGTTCAACACGTTCAACGTGATCCTCTGTCGCAACGTGATGATCTATTTCGACCGGGCGCTCCAGACACGCGTGCACCAGTTGTTCTACGACAGCCTCGAGCACCTCGGGATCCTCGCCCTCGGCCACAAGGAGTCGATCCGCTTCACGGGGCTCGAGGGCTCGTATGAGGAACTCGACGCGCAAGAGAAGCTGTACCGGAAGGTGCGATGACGACCCCGGGCGTCCACCGGCTCGTCGCGATCGGCGCCTCGTGGGGCGGGCTCGACGTGCTGCGCGAGATCCTCCGCCACCTGCCGGCCGAGCTCGACGCCGCCGTCGTGATCGCGCAGCACCGGTCGCCCGACTCGCATCCGACCGCCTTCCGCGACCTGCTCGGAGCGGCGACACGCCTCAAGGTGCGCGAGGCGAGCGATAAGGACGCCGTCCACCCGGGAACGGCGTACATCGCCGCACCCGACTACCACCTGCTCGTCAACCTCGGATCGGTGTCGCTCTCGACCGACGAGCCTGTGCTCTACGCACGCCCGTCGATCGACGTGCTCCTCGAGACGGCGGCGGAGTCGTACCGCGACCGCTGCATCGGCGTCGTCCTCACCGGCGCGAACGACGACGGTTCGCGCGGCCTGGCGCGCGTGGTGGAGCTCGGAGGCACGGCGATCGTCCAGGATCCGGAGACCGCACAGCGGGACGAGATGCCCCGTGCCGCCCTGCGCGCGGCGCCGACCGCGCGGGTCACCCCCGTCGCCGAGATCGCCCCTTTGCTCGTCGACCTGTGCGGACTTGCGAGAGTGTCTGCCTGATGCCCTCGCTGCTCCTCGTCGATGATCGTCCCCAGAACCTGCTGGCACTGCAGGCGATCCTCGAGCCGCTCGGGTACGAGCTCGTCAGTGCCCGGTCGGGCAACGAGGCGCTTCGCTGCCTGCTGCAGCGCGACGACTTCGCGGTGATCCTGCTCGACGTGCAGATGCCGGACCTCGACGGATTCGAGGTGGCCGAGGTGATCAAGCAGCGTGAACGCACGAGCATGATCCCGATCATCTTCCTGACCGCGCTCTCGAAAGAAGAGCGCCACGTCTTCCGCGGCTACGAGGTCGGCGCCGTCGACTACGTCTTCAAGCCGTTCGACTCGGAGATCCTGCGCGCGAAGGTTGCGGTCTTCGTCGAGCTATGGGAGAAGAACCAGCAGATCCGCCTTCAGGCCGAGCTGCTCGCGGAGCAGGAGCTTGCCGAGCTGCGCCGTGCAAGCGCCGAGCGCTATCGCCAGCTGGCCGACGCGATGCCGCAGATCGTGTGGACCTCGGACAACGTCGGCAACGCGACGTACTACAACCGGCGCTGGTTCGAGTACACCGGCATGACCGACGGTGAGGTCGACGCGACGGCGTGGTCCCGCGTCACGCACCCGGACGATTTGCCCGATGCGTTAGCCCGGCGCGAGCAGACGCTGGCCGACGGCAGCGTCTTCGAGGTGGAGTACCGCTTCCGGGCCGCCGACGGGACCTACCGCTGGCACCTCGGGCGCGCGCTGCCGATCCGCGATGACGCAGGCGAGATCGACTTCTGGATCGGGACCGCGACCGACATCGACGACCGCAAGCGCATCGAAGAGGCGCAGCGCTTCTTGCTCGATGCAGGCGGCAAGCTATCGCTCTCGCTCGACTGGCGTGCGGGTCTGCAAGAGGTCGCAAAGCTGGCCGTGCCCCGCGTCGCCGACTGGTGCGCCGTGCACCTGCTCGAGGAAGACGGAGCGATCGCCACGCTGACGCTCGAGCATACGGATCCCGCAAAGCTGGTGTTCGCGCAGGAGCTACAGGAGCGCTATCCGCCGGATCCCGCGAACACACGTGGAGCCGCCGCGGTGATCCGCTCGGGCAAGGCGCAGCTGGTGCCCGAGGTCCCCGCCGATGCGTTCGCGAGCGCGGCGAGGGACGAGCTTCACCAAGAGCTGTTGCAGGAGCTCGGCATACGTTCGTTCCTCTGCGTGCCGATTACGGCCCGCGGGCAGACGCTCGGCGCGATCACGTTCGTAACCTCCGAGTCGGGCCGTCGGTTCGACGAGACCGACTTGCGCACGGCGGAAGAGCTCGCGCTGCGCGTGGCGGCGGTGGTCGAGAACGCGCAGCTGTACGAAGAGGTCGAGCGCCGGGCGCGCGCAGCGCGCGCCCTCGAGACGATCGCGGACGGGGTCGTGCTGCTCGACATCGACGAGCGGATCATGCTGTGGAACAACGCGGCGGAGGCAATGACCGGCCTCACGGCCGCCGACATCGTCGGCAAGCCCGCGCGCGAGGCGTTGCCCGGGTACGCGGACCATGTCGTCGAGGTCGACGTCGACGGGCGCCCGCAGACGGTGCCGCTCGAGATCAACGGCCGTGAGCTGTGGTTGTCGTTCTCCGCTGTGCGCTTCGAGGAAGGCACGGTGTACGCGTTCCGCGACCTGACGGAGGAGCGCGTGCTCGAACAGATGCGCTCGGACTTCGTCGCAACGGTGTCGCACGAGCTGCGCACGCCGCTCGCTGCGATCTACGGCGCCGCGGTGACGCTACGGCGCGCGGATCTCGATCTCGGCGAGGAGATGCGTGACCGCCTACTCGAGGTCGTCGCCGACGAATCCGACCGCCTCGCCCAGATCGTCAACGACGTGCTGCTCGCGAGTCATCTCGACTCCGGCAAGCTGCAGCTGCGGATCGAGACGGTCGACGCGACCAAGGTGACCGAGACCGTGATCGACGCCGCGCGAACGCATCTCCCCGAAGGCGTGACACTGACGTTCCGGGCGCCGAAGCGGCTCCCACCGGTGGCCGCCGACGAGCAGCAACTGCGCCAGGTGCTCGTCAACCTCGTCGAGAACGCGGTCAAGTACTCGCCCGACGGCGGCCCGGTCAACGTCAAGGTCTCGCGAGGCGAGCGCGGCGTCCGCTGGGCGGTGTCCGACCAGGGCCTCGGCATCCCGGCCTCGGAGCGCCGGCGCGTCTTCGAGAAGTTCTACCGCCTCGATCCGAACATGACCCGCGGCATCGGCGGCACGGGCCTCGGCCTCTACATCTGCCGCGAGCTGGTCCGCCGCCTCGACGGCCGCATCTGGGTCGAGGGCAACGGCAACGGGGATGCCAACGGCAAGGGCTCGACGTTCTTCGTCGAGATCCCGGTCGCGGACCGCTCAGCCCGCGAAGAGCCGCCCGTTATGTCAGCGGCTTAGATCGCAAACTATGGTCAGCGACCTAACTGTAGGATCGCTTTGTGCGGTCCGGAATGGTTGCTTTTCCACGGTGTATTCGCCGTGGCCATCGGACTTCGACCTTTAGCCCGTCGGCGGCGTCGTCCGTCGTCTGTCGGTAGCTGACCGTGGATTCGGAAAAGGTGAACCCCGGGCCGCACACTGCCTCCGCATCCGAACCGCCCCAGCTGCTTTGGAGAGGTGATGTAGCGAGACTAGTAGGCCTCCCGCTCCATACCCTTACGTGGTGGGTGTACGGCTTCCGGCCCAGCCGTAGGTACACCCGTTTCGAGGTGAGGCGCCGCAACGGAGGCGCGGCTCGGGTTATTCATGCGCCGATCAAGCCGATCAAAGACATCCAACGCACACTGGCGACTACCCTCGCGCAGTGCTATGAGCCCCCTCCTAACGTCCATGGATTTACGCCGGGGCGAAGTCCGGTTACGAATGCGCAGCAACACCAGCGCAAACGTTGGGTCTTGAAGATCGACCTTGAGGATTTCTTCCCCACAATCAACTTCGGCCGAGTCCGCGGCCTATTCCTAGCGAGGCCGTTTGAGTATCCCGAGGAGGTGGCGACGCTGCTTGCGCAGATCTGTTGTCACAACAACGAATTACCTCAGGGAGCCCCGACTTCGCCGATCGTCTCAAACTTCATTTGCCGCCGCCTGGACGCACAGCTGGCCCGTCTTGCGCGCATGGAGCGTTGTCACTACACCCGGTACGCCGATGACATTGCGTTCTCCACCGACCGCACACGGTTCCCTGCGCTACTTGCTGCCCCGCAGCCAGGTTCAATCCCTGTGCTCGGCGATCGACTGCGCGAAGTCGTCCACAGTAACGGGTTTCGCATCAATGAGCCGAAGACTCGACTGATGAGGCATACCCAGCGCCAGCGAGTGACTGGGCTGGTGGTCAACGAGAAGGTAAACGTGTCTCGTGAATACGTGCGTGGTATCCGGGCGGCACTCTACGTGTGGGATCGGTACGGGGAGAGCGAAGCAGTCCGTTCGTTTAACCGCGCAAATGGACTCCGTAGCTGGCCTCCCGGGAAGCCTGATCCCAGGTTCCGGAGAGTCATCGCCGGACGAGTTCAGCACGTGGGGCGCGTCACTGGTTGGAGCAATCACCGCTACAGACACCTTGCGGGTGTTCTGCACAAACTTGATCCGAGCTTCAGTCCACGCACGCTCAAGACACTCCACGCCACTCAGCGGGTCAGGATGTACGCGGAAGGTCGAACTGACTTACTGCACCTCACAGCGGCGCTCGAACACTTCCAGGCGTCCGGCGAGTTCCCGTTTCTCGAATTCGAGGTCGTCGACGAATCTGACGCAGGAAGCGACTCTCAGCTCTTGGATCGCTGCAAGGGACTGGCAATGACATTTCAAGAGACTCCGTGCATCTGCGTCTTCGATCGAGATAACGACGAGATCTTGCGCAAGGCCGTCGGCGCTGAGGACGCGCGCGACTACGGGAATCGGGTGGCTGCTGTCGCCATCGCGACTCCTCCGTGGCGCGTTGATCAGAAGATCTGCATCGAACTGCTCTATCAAAATGACGACATCAGACTTCCTGATCAGTCAGGAAGAAGGCTCTATCTCCGAGAAGAGTTCGATCCTGAGACCGGCCGACACGAATCTGAAGCCGTCTATACCCTTGAGCCACGTCGCAGAACGCTTGTCCGCGAGGAAGTCCTCACGTTCAAGGACGGAACCTCAGTCGCGATGTCAAAGGTGGCGTTCGCTGACGCGATTGCTGGAAGGACAGGTCCATATTCAGCAGTGACGTTCGAGGGATTTCGACGAACCCTGGAGATCGTCCAGGAGACTCTCATACGACTGGTTTCGCCTACGCCTCCGAAACCGAGTTGAAGCCGGAGAGGGGACTCGAACCCCTGCAACCCGCTTTACAAGAGCGGTGCTCTACCAACTGAGCTACTCCGGCATACGCGTCATTGTAGGCAGCTGCGAGGTGTTGTCTGATTAGGACACGGCCTGTCCGAGGCCACAGGCATCGTGAAGAAATGCAGCATCCGAAGGATGTCGGAGACCGCTCGACCATGGCGATCATGTTCGCGCTACGCCTGTTGAACTACGCGATTCTCGTGCCATTTGGCGAGAACACGCGTTACGACCTCGTCATCGACAATGGATCGCGGTTACGACGCGTGCAGTGCAAGACCGGCCGCCTCAAGGACGGAGCGGTTCACTTTCCAACCTGCAGCACATACGTGCATCACAAGAACCCAAAGGTCCCCCGGCGGGATTACGAAGGTCAGATCGACGACTTCGCGGTCTATTGCCCCGAGCTGGGGAGCGTGTATCTAATCCCGATCGAGGACGTCCCGACACGAGTATTGGGAATGCTGCGTGTCACGCCGGCCCGCAACGGGCAGCGCAAACGTGTTCGCTTGGCTGCCGCCTACGAAATCGCGCGGATCGATCTCTACTGAAGGACTTGGCGGCCCTGCTGGTGCGTCAGGATCTTCCGCTTCACCCGCTGCAACGCGTTGTCGATCGTCTTCGTGTCGCAGCCGAGCTCCTCCGCCATCTGCTCGTAGGACGAGCCTTCGAGATAGAGGCGAAGCGCATCCGACTCGAGCGGTGACAGTGTCGACGACAGGCAACCGACGAGCGACTGCAGCTCTTCCGTCGAGATCACCTTCACGGACGGGTCGTTGACCGCGGGGCCCGGCAGTGCGTCGCCGAGCGTGCAGTCGTCGCCCTCCTGACCGGCGGGCGTGTGGCTGAACGACACGTACTGGTTCAGCGGGGCGTGCTTGAAGCGCGTTGCCGTCTTGATCGCCGTGATGATCTGGCGCGTGACGCACAGTTCCGCGAACGAGCGGAACGACGTTTCCTTATCGGGACGAAAATCGCGGACCGCCTTGTAGAGGCCGACGAGGCCCTCCTGGATCAGGTCCTCCGAGTCGCCGCCGGCGAGGAAGTACGAGCTCGCCTTGAGCCGGACGAATCCCTCGTAGCGCCGGATGATCGCATCCATCGCCCGATCGTCGCCGTTGCGCGCGGCGGCGATCACGGCGAGCTCGCCGGTGTCCCGCCAGACCCGCGGCTGCATCTGCCGCGCAGCTGCTGCGTTCGACCTCGACACCGTGCACCTCCGACCGGGAGAAGGAACCTACGACGAAAGACTCGACTACTCTCAA
>DATBDB010000219.1:0-11336 GCA_036270155.1 Gaiellaceae bacterium | reverse complement strand
CGCTGGCGCCTCGTGGGCCAGGTGACACTGGATTTCCTACAACGACGAGCGCACCTCCAGGGACGCGCTCGTCGAGGTCATGTCTCGCGGCGGGTTCCGCGAGCAGGCGTTCGTCTAGGCGAGATTGGCGGTCGTTGGCTGGCGCCTCGTGGGCCAGGTGACACTGGATTTCCTACAACGACGAGCGCACCTCCAGGGACGCGCTGGTCGAGGTCCTGTCTCGCGCTGGGTTCCGCGAGCAGACGTTCGTCTAAGCACCGCGTCGTCCGTCTAAGCACCGCGTCGTCGCTGTCCCGGTCTTCCCTCAGGCAACGTTAAGGAAGGGAATCCCAAGCGGGAATCCAGCGTTTAAACCGATGCTAGGGTGGCCGCCGGGATGAGTGAGAGCGCACCGACGGCCGCTGACACCCGCAGGCTCGCCGAGGAGGCGCGTGCTCGTGTGCGGTTCGAAGAAGAGGCGCTCGGCTTGAGCGACCAGGTCTATCGGGTCGCCCGGCGCCTGGTCGGTTCCCGCGAAGAAGCAGAGGATCTCGTGCAGCAGACATACGAGCGCGCATTTCGCTCCTGGAAGCAGTTCACGCCCGGCACCAACTTGCGCGCGTGGCTCCTCCGCATCCTCACCAACCTCAACATCGACCGCGGCCGCCGCCAGCAGCGCGCGCCGCAGACGACGCCGCTCGACAACGAGGCGGGCGACTACTTCCTCTACAACAAGCTCGAGTCGCAGGTGCCGGAAGCGAACCCGGACGAGGAGCGTGTGATCGAACGCCTGAGCCAGGACTCGATCGTCGATGCACTCGCCGAAGTGCCGCACGACTTCCGCGACGTGATCGTCCTCGTCGACATCGGAGAGTTCTCGTACGCCGACGCTGCGCAGATCCTTGACATCCCGATGGGGACCGTGATGTCGCGTTTGCACCGCGGTAGGCGTATCCTAAAAAAGAATCTCGCCGACGGGGTGGCCGCTTGATCGACATGGGGCTCGACGGAGTCGCTGGATGATTGACTGGTGCGACAAGTGCGAGGAGTTGATGCAGCCGTATCTCGACGGTCAGCTCTCCGACGCCGAGGTCGAGCAGGCGAAGCATCACCTGGAGCTGTGCAGCTGGTGCGCGAGGCGCTTCCACTTCGAAGAGCGTCTCCGGCACTACGTGCGCGTCGCGAATAGCGAGCCGATGTCGGCCGAGCTGAAGGCAAAGCTCTCCGCGCTGCGCACGCCGCTCGACGCGTAGAGAGCCTCTAGCCTCGTCTACTGAGACGCGACGGTCTGCGGACCGACGACGACAAGCAGCTGCTTGGAGCTGAGACCCGGTGCTTCCTGCGCGTCGACCGAGAGCTGGCGCGCCAGGCGCAGGCCGACATCGCGGCCGCCCGGCCCGTAGAAGACCGTCGAGGTCGGATAGTCGAAGCGGTCGGCGCGGCCGACCTTCGCAATCGTGTAGCCCATCGCGCCGATGCGGCTCGCGACGGTACGCGTCCAGCTGATGTCGCCGTTGCCGTTCTCGACCGTTACGTGGAGCTTCCACGGCGGCGCGAGGCTCGCGTTCGGGATCGCCTCGACGGTGCGCGTTTGCGTCAGGTTCAAGTTGGGTGCGAGCACCATCACCGCAAGAGCGGAGAGCAGCGCCGCGACGGCGCTGACGACGACCAGCCGTGCGCGGGCGTTGACGCGGAACGAGCCGGTGACCGGCAGGCCGGCGAGCCGGCGAGCCTCGTAGCGGTCGATGCCGAGCCCGGTTGCGTAGAGCACGGCCGCGAGCGCCGCAGCGCTCTGCGAAGGGAAGCGGTAGAGGCGTCCGTCCTCGAGCCACTCGATCTCTTCCTCCGTGAGCCCGCTGCGGTACGCCACCTGCTTGACGGTCAGGTCACGGCGCTCCCGGGCCTCGGCCAACGGCGAGTGCACGGGGATTGCATCTAGTGGGTGCGCGAGCTCGAGCATTGCGGCGGTCCTCCTTCGCTCCTCGTTCCTTCGTACCTCCTATCGGCGGTAATCGACGTCGCCTGGAGGGGTCAGGTCGGAGCAGTCCACGAGCACCGGTTCGAGGGCGCGCCCGCCCTCGTCGGGGATGTCGCCCCAGGCGCTGCGTGCGAGCACCACGGGGTGGCTCCGGGTGCCGTCGTAGGAGGCGGCGAGCACCGGTTCGTCGCGCTCGAGGACCCGCGCGATCGCCCGCGGATCGAGGTCAGGCCCGTCCGCGAGGACGATGACCGCGTGGGTCACGTCCGCGCCGAGGGCCGCCAGGCCGCAGCGCAGCGAGGCTCCTGGCCCCGTGGCCCAGTCTTCGCACCGCACTACCGAAACGCCCGAACCTGGTTCGCCAATGTCGCGGAGGGCAATGCCATCGCCGATCGCCGGCGAACCAGGTTCGAGAGTTAGTGCGTGCGCACCTTCGACCACGACGATCTCGCCGACCGGCGCCCGGGAGAGCGCAGCCAGCACCGCGGGCAGGAGCTCGCGCTGCTTGACGCCGCCGTATCTCGACGACGCGCCGGCTGCGAGGACGACGGCAGCTGCGCTCAGTGGACGGTGAGGGTGGCTTTCTCGATCTCGACCGTCTCGGTCGGGACCCCCTGGCTATCGCCGAGCGGGGCGATCTTCCCGACGGTCGCCTGTCCTTTCACGATCCTCCCGAGAACGGCGTAGTCCGGCGGGAGTTGTGCGTCCGCCGTGTCGACGAAGAACTGGCTGCCGGCGGTGCCGGGCGGCTCGGCGCCGGTCTTCGCCATCGCAACGACGCCGACCGTGTAGCGCGTCGAGGCGGGTGGGGTGTCGACCGTCGAGTAGCCGGGACCGCCCGTTCCCGTGCCGGTCGGGTCGCCGCCCTGGATCACGAAGCCGGGAACGATGCGGTGGAAGACCGTGCCGTTGAAAAAGCCCTTCTGCACGAGGCTCGCGAACGAGGCGGTCGTTGCAGGCGAGGTGCTCACCGCGAGGCGGATCGTGAAGTCGCCGCAGTTCGTCTTGATCACGACGTCGTAGGTCTTCGCCGGGTCGAGCCGTTTCGTCGGCTTGCTCTCCGTCCGCGCCTTCGCGGGCGGCGGCGTGACCGAGCGGCAGCCCGCCGCATCAGTGGTGGTCTGCTGCGCCGCCTGCTTCTTCGAGCCACTGCCCCCGCAAGCTGCGAGAGCGAGCACGAGCGCGAGGAGGGCTAGCGGCAGCCGGCGACCGAGTGCCAAAGCTGGGTCACGTTGGAGACGTAGCGCTGGACCTCGATCGAGGGCGCGCCGCCGGCGACGGTGACGGCGGTCGGCCCGGCGTTGTAGGCCGCGAGCGCAAGGTCGCTGGAGTGGAAGCGGTCGAGCATCTGACGAAGGTAGCGCGCGCCGGCCAGCACGTTCGAGCTTGGCTCGTCGATGTTCAGGTTGAGCGCCCTCGCCGTCGCGGGCATCACCTGCAGGAGCCCGCGTGCGCCGGCCGCCGATTCCGCGTCGGCCCGCAGGTTCGACTCGACCTTCGCCACCGCCCAGAGCATCCCCGGCGGGATCGACGCATCCGCCGCCGCGACCTCGAACGCACCGCGGAGCGCGGTCGGGAACGGGCAGGGCGCGAGCCGCGCCGCCATCGCCTTCGGATTCGAGGCGGCCGCGTTCGCGACCGGCGTCACGCCGGTCCCCGAGATTCCTGTCGCCCAGGCGACCGCCACGACTGCGACGACCGCGAGCAGGACGAGGCGCCGATGCGTCTCCCTCACCATGGGAGCGGGAGTCTAGCCCTGATTGAGAGCGGCTTCGGCCCGGTTTACGAGCGCCTTCGCGACGTTCACCTTGTAGGCGTTGCGGGGCAGGGGCGTTGCCCCGTCGAGGCCGCCCTGCAAGAGCCAGGGGATCGGCGCGACGCCGGCGAGCGCGAGTCGGGTGACACCCCCGGACCGGGCCGCCGCGACGCCGACCATCGGGAATGCCCACCGCTTCCGTTCCATGGCCTTCAGATAGATCGAGCTCTCGGGCACAGGCACGTTCAGCTCCATGATGAGCTCCCCGGGCTCGAGCGTCGTCGTGCGCCGGTCGTCGCCTGTGGGCACGCGGTAGAGATCGGCGATCGGGAGCTCGCGCCGGTTCGTGCGCAGGGTCGCGTCGAGCGCAAGCAGCGCCGCCGCCACGTCCGACGGGTGCGCCGACGCGCAGAAGTCGTTCGCAAAGATCGCGTGCTCGCGGTGCTCTCCGTGATGTGCGAAGCACTCGTCTCCGCCATGCAGGCGGCAGGGCCAGTCGAGGCGCCAGTACCAGCAGCGGGTCGCCTGCAGCAGGTTGCCGCCGACCGAGCCCATGTTGCGCAGCTGCGGGCTTGCCGCGAGCTTGCACGCCTCACGCAGTGCGGCAGGGACTTGCGGATCGCACTCGAGCTCGGCGAGTGTCGCGCCCGCGCCGATGCGCGTGCCGTCGATCCCCCTCGGGATGACGCCGCGAATGTCGACCAGCGTGTCCGCCTTGAGCAACCCGGCGCGAATGAGCGGGACGACCTCGGTGCCGCCGTGGATCGGCGTCGCGCCGTCAATGTCGGTGCTAGACGCGCGCTGGAGCTGCATTCCGGTCCTTCGCCTCGCGGAGCGCGCGCAGCATCTCCTCGCGTGAGATCGGCAGCGAGCGCACGTCGGCGCCCGTCGCGTCGCGGATGGCGTTCGCGATCGCGGCCGCCGTCGGGATGATCGGCGGCTCGCCGAGCCCCTTCGAGCCGAGGTTCGTCAGGTGCGTGTCCGGCTCGTCGATCAGCTCGCTGACGATCTCCGGCACGTCGGCGATCGTCGGCAGCTTGTACGAATCGAGGGTCGTCGTGAGGATCCGTCCGGTTCGGGGGTCGACCAGGCGCTCCTCTGAGAGCGTGTGCCCGATCCCCTGGATGATCCCGCCTTCGATCTGGCTCGACGCGCCGAGCGGGTTGATCACGCGGCCGACGTCGTGCACCGCGGCGATGCGGTCGACCCACACCTCGCCGGTCTCGACATCGACCGCGACCTCCGCGACCTGCACGCCGAAGGTCAGAACCTGCATACCGGTCGGGTTCGGGCCGCGCGCGCCCTTGCCGAGGATCTGCGCGGTCTCGAGCAGCCCCAGCAGCTCGCCGATCGGCGAGCTCAGGTTGCCATCGGCCGAGACGACCTGCCCGCCGCGAATGTCGAGCACGCGCTCCTCGAGGTGGTAGCGCTGCGCCGCGATCTCGAGAATCTGCCGCTTCGCGTCCGCCGCGGCGGCGCGCACGGCCGGTCCCATCGACGGCGTCGTCGACGAGCCCGCGGAGATCGACGCGAACGGGCCGCGCGCGGAGTCGCCAACCGCCACGGTCACGTACTCGAAGGGGATGCCGAGCTCCTCCGCGGCGATCTGCGCCATCGCGGTCTTCGTGCCGGTGCCGATGTCCTGCATCGCGGTCACGACGGTCGCGCGCCCGTCGCTGCCGACGCGGATCCACGCATAGCTCGGCGGACCGCCACCGCCGTACCAGATCTGCGACGCCATGCCGACGCCCCGTTTCACCGTCTCCGTTGAACGAGCGCGCACCTCGTGCCGCCGCGACCAATGAGGTTCCGCCCTCCGATAGCACTCCATCAAGTTCTTCCCGCTGTACGGACGGTCGTCCGCGAGGTCGTGGTCGGCGTGGTTGTGCCGGCGCAGCTCGAGTGGGTCGAGGTCGAGCTTCGAGGCGAGCTCGTCGAGCAGCGCTTCGAGGCCGAATGTTCCCTCGACGAAGCCCGGTGCGCGGAACGCCTTCATCGGCGGGAGGTTGAGTTTCGCGCCGTACGTTGTCGTCTTCACGTTCGGGCATGCGTAGAGCATTTGCATCGGGCCCTCCGTGCCGGACGACCAGCCCGACCAGCCGACCGCGTTGATGAACTCGCCACCGAGCGCGGTCAGCGTTCCGTCGCTCCGCGCGCCGATCGTCAGGCGCTGGATCGTGGCGTTGCGATTGCCCGCCGCGGTGTTCTCCTCGCGGCGCGTCAGCGCGCATTTCACCGGGCGCCCGGTGCGCTTCGCGAGCTCGGCGGCGATGAACGTGAAGTCGTCGGGCGAGTTCTTCGAGCCAAAGCCGCCACCCATGTAATGGCAGATCACGCGCACCTTGTCGGCGGGCAGCTCGAGCTCGCGCGCCACCGCGCTGCGGATGCCCCAGATGTACTGCGTCGAGATGTGCACCTCGATGCTGTCGCCCACCCACTGCACGACGGATTGGTGCGTCTCCATCGAGTTGTGCAGCACAACCTGTGTGCGGAACTCGGCCTCGACGACGACGTCGGCCTCGGCAAGGCCTCGCTCGTAGTCGCCGCGCTCGCGCACGCGCGGCTCGTCGTCGACGAACGACCCCTGCCGCACCGCCTCGTCCGGGTCGAGCAGCGGCTTCAGCACCTCGAGCTCGATGTCGATCGCGTCGACCGCCGCGCGCGCCTCCGCGAGCGAGTCTGCGCAGACCGCGGCAATCGCGTGCCCCTGGTATGTGCAGTCCTCGACGAGCTGCGGGATATCGCCCGGCCCGATTGCGGCGTGCACGCCCGGCAGCGCAAGCGCGGGCGCGAGGTCGATGCGGCGCACCTTCGCGCGCGGATGCGGCGAGCGAAGCACAGCGGTGTGCAGCGTCCCGTTCAGCTGCAGGTCCGCGGTGAAGATTGCCTCGCCCTGTGCGCGCTCGAGCCCGTCGACGCGGGTATGAGGCTGCCCGACGATCTCGCGTGCGCCGGCGGGCCACTGCTCGAGCGCGTCCTCCTCGACGACGAGCCAGACCTCCTCGTACCGGCCTTCGACTTCCTTCTCGGTGCGAATCAGTCTTGCCACGTGCGAATCGCCTCCTCGATCTTCGGATACGCGCCGCAGCGGCAGAGGTTCCCGGCCATGGCGTGGCGGATGTCCTCGGTGGACGGGGCGGCCGTCGAGTCGACAAGCGCGATGGCGCTGACGATCTGGCCCGGGGTGCAGAAGCCGCATTGGAGCGCGTCGGCTCGGACGAACGAGTGCACCATCGGGTGGTCGCGCAAGCCTTCGATCGTCGTCACCTTCGCGCCGTCGACCGCATGCACGAGCGTGATGCACGAGAGCGTCGGGATCCCGTCGACCAGCACGGTGCACGCGCCACAATGGCCTTCGCCGCAGGCGACCTTCGTTCCGGTCAGCGAGAGCTCGTCACGCAGCGCCTCCGCAAGCGTCGTCCCGACCGCGCCGTGGACCTCATACGTGTGGTCGTTGACGTTCAAGTCAAGCACCGGCGGTCACCGCCTCCACGTCGGCGACGTGGATCAGCCGGTGCGTCAGCCGCATCGTCCTCAGCCGATCGGCTTCGTCTTCAATCGTCGACACCTCGGCCCAGAGCTCGCGTGCGGTCTCGAGCAGCTCACGGATGCCTTCGACCTCGCGTTCGTGACCGTTGCGCTCCGCGCAGACGTTGATCGCAAGGCCGAGGACCCCGAGCGTGTCGGGCTGTCGCGTCCAGAGCAGCGGCATCGCCATCGAGAGGTACTGGTGAATGCGTGCAAGCTGCATCGTCTGCGCGAACGTGTCGCTGCCGATCGGCGTTGTCGGCTCGGGCAGCGCGTCGCCGTCGGCGAGCGCGTTTGCGTTGCCGGCAAGCATTGCGCGCAGCTGCTCTTCGGAGTAGCCGGCGAGGCGCGCGGTCTTCAACGCGATCAGGAGCGACGACGGTTGCTGGCCGTAAGGAAAGTCGCTTGCGTAGAGCACCTGCTCGGGCGGGATCTGGCGGTAGAAGTCGAGCAGGTCGATCGGGCTCCACGTGGACGTGTCGAAGAACACGCCCTTGCGCCCCGCCATGCAGTCTGCGAGTGCAGCCATGTCCGCGATCCCGGCGTGCGCGATGATCAGCGAGGCCTCCGGGAAGCGGTCGACCAGCCGGCGCAGTCCCTCCGCGATCGGCGGCAGACCGCGCCCGCCGTGAATGAGGATCGGCACGCGACGCTCGGCAGCGATCTCGAAGACCGGCGCCAGCCTCTCGTCGGTGGCCGTGAACTTCTGGGCGCGCGGGTGCAGCTTGATCCCGCGCGCACCCGCGTCGAGACAGCGGCGAGCCTCCTCGATCGGCGACTCATCGAGGTCGAGCCGGACGAAGGGGATCAACCTGCCGGCGCTGCGCTCGGCGAATGCAAGCGTGCGGTCGTTCGCAGCAGTGAAGCCGGGGTGCCGATCGGGCTCGTCGAGGCAGAACATGAACGCGCGTGAGATGCCGTACTTGGTCATGATCGCCTCGAGCTGGTCGTAGTCGCCGACCATCCCGTCGATGTCGTTACCCAGGTGCAGGTGCGCATCGAAGATGTCTGCGCCGGCGGGGATCAGGCTGCGTGCTTCGCCGTCGTACCGAACCATCAGCGCAAGCGCTTTTTCGCGTGCATCCACGTTGGTGAGTCTAGATATGGTCCGGTGCATGCCTGACGTCCTCATGTACGCCGACACGTACCGCTCGCCCGAGCTCCGGCACGAGGTGCCGATCGGGATCCCCGATCCGTTCCTCTACGCCGAGAAGGACGGGGTCAAGCACATCGCGATCGGCTCGATGGAGATCCCGCGCCTGGCCACGCTCGGGCTGTTCGAGCTGCATCCCGCCGAGGCGTACGGCTCGGACGAGCTCCGGCGCGCCGGAGGGCTGTCGCACTCCGAGATCACGAAAGAGGTGTCCGCGCGCGCGGTCAAGGCGCTCGGTATCACACGCGCGGTCGTTCCCGATTCGTTTCCGCTCTGGCTCGCCGATCGCCTCCGCGGCGAAGGCGTTGAGCTGACGGTCGACGGCGCGTTCTTCGACGACCGGCGCCGCGTGAAGACGGACGCCGAGCTCGCAGGGATCCGCCGCGCGCAGCGCGCAGCCGAGGCAGGCATGGACGCCGCACGCGATCTGCTGCGCCGTGCGGCCGTGAACGGCAGCGGCCTCGAGGTCGACGGCGAGCCGCTGACCGTTGAGCGCGTGAAGTCCGCGATGTCGCAGGTGTTTGCGGCACACGGCGCGACATCCGACGACTTCATCGTTGCCCCAGGCCCGCAGGGCGCGGTCGGCCACGACATGGGCTCGGGCCCGATCAGCGCCGGCGTTCCGATCGTAATCGACATCTGGCCGCGCGACAACGAGTCCTTCATGTTCTGCGACATGACGCGTACGTTCGTCGTCGGTGACGTGCCACAGGACGTGCAGCGCTGGCACGCGCTGGCGAAGGAGGCGCTCGACCGTGCGATCTCGGAGATCAAGGACGGCGCGGATGGGCGCGCGATCTTCGACGGGACGTGCGAGATCTTCGAGGCAGCCGGTGAGCCGACGCTGCGCACGAAGGAGGCGGGGACGACGCTTGCCGACGGCTTCTTCCACGGGCTCGGGCACGGTGTCGGGCTGGAGGTGCACGAGGAGCCCGGCATGAGCCTCTCGACGAAGGGCCCGCTACGCGCGGGAGACGTTGTCACCGTCGAGCCGGCGTGCTACCGGCAGGGCTTCGGCGGCGTGCGGCTTGAAGACCTCATCCTCGTCACGAACGACGGCGCCGAGAATCTGACGCGGTACCCGTACGACCTCGCGCCGTAGGTTTCGTCGCGTCCCGGGCGGAAACCGAAAGATGTCGCGCCGCCAGCACGCATAGTCTTCCCCGATGGACACTTCCTCGCAGGCGATCAACACCTTCCAGCTCGAGGAGCGGCGGTATCCGCCTCCTCCGGAGTTCGCAGCGCGCGCCAATGCGCAGCCCGAGATCTACGAGCGGGGCTTCGATGAGTTCTGGGAGGCGGAGGGCCGTGAGCGGGTTGGGTGGTTCGAGCCGTTCACGAAGCTGTACGAGTGGGAGCCGCCGTATGCCAAGTGGTATCTCGGCGGGAAGCTCAACGTGGCGTGGAACTGTCTCGACAAGCATGTCGAGGCGGGGCGTGGTGACAAGGTCGCGTATTACTGGGAGGGCGAGCCGGAGGACGATCGTCGCGCGCTGACCTACAGCGACCTGCTGCGCGAGGTGACGAAGCTCGCGAATGCGCTCAAGTCTCTCGGTGTCGGTAAGGGGACGCCGGTCGGGATTTACATGGGGATGGTTCCCGAGGCGCCCGTCGCGATGCTCGCCTGCGCGCGGCTTGGTGCGCCGCACACCGTGATTTTCGGCGGCTTCTCCGCCGATTCGCTTGCGGGGCGGCTGCATGACATGGAGTGCGAGGTGTTGATCACGCAGGACGAGGCATGGCGCCGCGGCACGACGGTGCCTCTGAAGCATGTCGCCGACGAGGCGGTCGGCGAGTCGCCGACGGTGCAGAACGTCATCGTGCTCCGGCGCACCGGCAACGACGTTCCGATGACGGAGGGGCGCGACCACTGGTGGCACGAGCTCGCGACGGACGAGTCGGAGTGCCCGGCGGAGCCGATGGACTCTGAGGATTTGCTCTACCTGCTCTATACGTCGGGCACGACTGCAAAGCCGAAGGGGATCGTGCACACGACCGGCGGCTACCTGGTGGGCGCCGCCTCGACGCACTACTACATCTTCGATCTGAAGCGCGACGAGGATGTGTACTGGTGCGCGGCCGACGTCGGCTGGGTGACCGGGCACAGCTACATCGTCTACGGCCCGCTCTGTAACGGTGCGACGTCGGTGATGTACGAGGGGACGCCGGACTACCCCGACAAGGACCGCTGGTGGGAGATCATCGAGCGCTACGGCGTGACGATCCTCTATACCGCGCCTACGGCGATCCGCTCGCAGATGAAGTGGGGGCCGGAGCACGCGCAGAAGCACGACTTGTCGAGCCTGCGCCTGCTCGGCTCGGTCGGCGAGCCGATCAATCCGGAGGCGTGGATCTGGTACCACGAGCACATCGGCGGCGAGCGGTGCCCGATCGTCGACACGTGGTGGCAGACGGAGACGGGGATGATCATGATCACGCCGCTGCCGGGGATCACGACGACGAAGCCGGGGTCGGCGACGAAGCCGTTCCCGGGTGTCGAGGTGGCGGTGTTCAGCGAGGAGGGCGACGAGGTCGGGCCGGGCGGTGGCGGCTATCTCGTGTTGCGCAAGCCGTGGCCGGCGATGCTGCGCGGGCTGTACAAGGAAGACGAGCGGTACCGCGAGACGTACTGGTCGAAGTACCCGAACGTCTACCTCGCAGGCGACGGCGCGCGCATCGACGAGGACGGCGACTTCTGGCTGCTCGGCCGCGTCGACGACGTCATGAACGTCTCGGGCCACCGGATCTCGACGATCGAGGTCGAGTCGGCGCTCGTCGACCACAAGGAAGTCGCGGAGGCTGCGGTCGCTGCGCGGTCCGATGCCACGACCGGCCAGGCGATCGTCGCGTTCGTGACGCTCAAGGGCGGCGCCGTCGGCTCCGTCGAGAAGCTCGAGGAGCTGCGCAACCACGTCGCGGTCAAGATCGGCGCGATCGCCAAG
>DATBDB010000218.1:0-41259 GCA_036270155.1 Gaiellaceae bacterium | reverse complement strand
CTGCGTCTTGGCGGTCGTGGCATGGCGCAGGGTCGGCGCACCGTACGGTCTCTTCGTCCTAACGAGCCTGGCGGCTCCGCTGAGTGCGCCGTCGGATCTCTATCCGCTGCTCTCGCTGCCCCGGCTCGGGCTCGCGATGTTCCCGATCTTCCTCGCGCTGGCCACGCTCACTCGCCACCGCGCGCATACGGCAGTCGTCTCGGTCAGTTCGATCCTGCTTGGGGTGTCCGTGGCGGGATGGGCGACGTGGCAGTGGGTCTCCTGATGAACGCGAGCACGACTGCAGCGAGCAGCATGAGGAGCGCCAAGTTCCGCGCCACCAGGAGCCATGTGGGCAGCGCTTCCAGATGGATCACGCCAATCCATCGGCCCGGGAAATAGAGCCGCGTCAGGACCACGGCCAGCCCGAGTGCCAGCCACCCTCCGAGAGCGAGCGTTCCTCCGAGAAGTGACGCGAGTGGGATGAGCCAGAGGAGGAACTGCGGCGAGAAGACCTTGCCGAGCGTGACGAACGCAAGCACCGCGCCCATCGAGCCGTTGATCAGCTGTTGGAGATCACCGCGGCGTCGAGCGAATGCGATCCAGAGGAAGAGGATGAGACCCACCTCGGCAAGGACCGAGAGTGCCGCTGCGGCGGCGGCTGTGGTGCCGCCGAGATTTGCCGAAGAGTGCGAGAAGCCGATCCCGACCTTCAGTCCCACCAGTTGGTGGAGTGCGAGAAGCGCACCGGCAGCAGAGCTCTCGAGCTGGACCGGTCGTCCCGCTTGCCCGTACAGGCTGCTGAGGACCGGGACGGGCGCGGCGATGAGAAATGGCAAGAAGCAGACGACGACCGTGGCCGCCGCGGTGCCGAGCCAGATCAGCGCAGCGCGGCCGCCGCGTGACCGCCAGATCCAGACGACCGCCAGAGGGACAAGGACGAACCCGTAGATCTTTGCGGCAATCGCAAGTCCGATCAGGATCGCCGATCCCGTCCGTCGGTCCCATACGAGACACGCGAGGCCGGCCGAGACGAGGAAAGCGGGCAGCAGATCGAAGTGGCCGAGGGCCAACGGCCCCAGCGCAAGGAATGCCGCGGTGATGAACCCGAGCGGAGCAACGAGCCGCTCACCGAGTCGGACGACGGCGAACGCGGAGGCCATGATGATTCCCGCCCCGCATAGGCCCATCAGGAGCTCGAACGCAATGCGGTACCCGCGTAATCCTGACGAGGCGACCGCCGGGAGGCCAAAAGCGACCAAGCTGAACGGCGGGTACTCCACGGCGAAGTCCCGGTAGGGAAGGTGGCCATGGCGCATCGCCTCGCCATACGAGAAATACACGGCGATGTCGGTTGCCCCGGTGGTTACGCGCACGCTCATCAACGTGAGCCAGCCCACGGCGAAGACGAGGAGCCACGCGGCTACCACCCCTCTCGCACTCCTGACGCCGTTCAGCGGCAACTCGGGGATGCTAGATGCTCGATGAAGCTACCGTCTGCTCGTTGAACCGCGCGCTCGACATCGCTATCGCTGGGACAGGCCTCGTCGTCTCGAGCCCGCTCGTCGCGCTCGGCGCGCTCGCAGTCAAGCTCGAGGACCGCGGGCCGGCTCTCTACAAACAGGTGCGAGTCGGCCAGGACGGCGCGGATTTCGAGCTGCTCAAGCTGCGCACGATGATCGTCGGCGCGGAAAAGCAGGGCGCCGGGTTCGCGGTCGACAAGGGTGACTCGCGAATCACGAAGGCGGGCCGCATCCTCCGTCGGCTCAGCATCGATGAGCTGCCGCAGCTCTGGAACGTCGTCCGCGGCGACATGTCGATCATCGGGCCGCGCCCGACGCTCCGGTACCAGGTTGACCAGTACACCGACGAGCAGCTGCACCGGCTCGACGTGAGGCCAGGGATCACCGGGTGGGCGCAGATCCACGGCCGGGCGCAGCTCCCGTGGGCCGACCGGATCGAGCTCGACCTCTGGTACGTGCGGCACCACGATTGGAAGACCGACCTGCTGATCCTGCTCCGGACACCCCTTGTTCTCTTCGGAGGTACCTACAAGGGGCCTTCCGGAGGCTGGCGCTCCTAACGACTCCCTCATGCGACCCCGCTAACCTCCGTAATCGTGGCGGCCGTCCTGTTCACGTGCGCGGGTCAGCGCGTCGACATCGTCACCGCGTTTGGCGAGGCCGGCGCGACCACCGTCGCCACCGACGCCGACCAGCTCGCGCCCTCGCTCTACCACGCGGACTACCACGCGCTCGTTCCGCGGGTCGACGATCCGTTCTACATTGATGCGCTCCGCGACCTCGTCGAGCTGCACGAGGTCCGGCTGATCGTCCCGCTGACCGACCTCGACCATCTGGTGCTCGCGCAGGCGCGCGAAAGCCTCGGTGGCGCCGTCGTCCTCGTGCCGGGGATCGAGACGATCGAGCGCTGCTCCGACAAGTTCCGCGCGCACGCGTTCTTCGAAGAGCAGGGGATCGGCTCGCCGCCCACCTGGCTGCCGACGGAGCTTCCCGAGCACCTCCGCTTCCCCGTGCTCGTGAAGGCGCGCAAGGGCTTCGGCTCGCGCCACATCTACCGCGCGGACAATCAGACCGAGCTCGACTTCTTCCTGCGCTACACGACGGCCGACTCGATGGTGCAGGCGGTCTGCCACGGCGAGGAGTTCTCGATCGACGTGTTCTGCGATCTCGACGGCCGGTGCCTCGCCGCGGTTCCGCGGACGATGATCGAGTCGAAGGGCGGCGAATCGATCAAGGGCATGACGATCAAGGACGCCGATCTGATCGCGTTCGGCGTTCGGGTGTCCGAAGCGCTGCCCATCATCGGTCCTGCGAACGTGCAGTGCTTCCGCGAGCCAGACGGCGAGTTACAGGTCACCGACGTGAACCCCCGCTTCGGCGGCGGCTTCCCGTTGCCGACCGCTGCCGGCTCGCGCTATCCCGAGCTCGCGCTTGCGCTCGCGGCCGGCGAACAGCTCGAGCCGCGGCTCGGCGACTTCCGCGCGGGCGTCGTGATGACCCGTTTCTTCTCCGAGTTGATCCTCGAAGAGCGCGACGGGTCGCTGCATGTGCAAGCGGAGGCGGTGCCCGAGGAGGCGTGAGGAAGCTCGCGCTGCTCCTCACCGGAGCGGGGCTCGTCGTCGCCGGCTGTGGGTCGCGGCACGAGGCGGCCACCACGACCGTCTCGCAGGTCCGCACGGTCAGTCATCTCGACCCAGTTCCCGATGCTCCGGCGCATTCCGTGCAGGTGACCGTCGTCGACGGCGACACCAACGCGCGCGTGCGCGGAGCGCGGGTCACGATCGGCGGCCGGTCCGCGCGCACCGATCGTCGCGGAGTCGCAACGATCCCGCTGCTCCGTCACACGGCACTGGTCACCGCTGCGGTCAAGAGCGGCTACGACGAGCGCGCGGTGCGGCTCTCGTTCGGTACGCGCCCCAAGTCGACGATCCGCATCTACCAACGTTCGCTCCAGTGGACGATGTACGGCGCCGACGCGCGGCGCACGCAGGCGCAGCCGGACCTGCGTGTCCGCCCGCCGTTTCGCGTCGTCTGGTCGCGCGGGCTCGGGACGCTGATCGAGTTCCCGGCGGTGGTCAAGGATGGCGTGGCGTACATCGCGAACGCACGGGGAACGGTGAGCGCGCTCGACATGCGCAACGGCAAGATCATCTGGCAGCACGACACGCCGGGCGGGAAGATGGCCGCGTCCCCTGCCATCTGGCGCGACCAGCTCATCGTCCACGGCATGGACGGCCACGTCTGGGTGCTGCGCCGCTCGGACGGGAGCTTGCTCTGGCACTACACGGTCGGCTCGCCGGTCGAGTCCTCGCCGGTCGTGATCGACGGGGTCGATGTCTTCGGCGCCTGGAACGGCACGATCACCGCGCTCGACCTGCGCACGCACAAGGTGCGCTGGCTGCGCTCGGCAGGTTGCAAGGTCACCTCGTCGGCGGCGCTCGCCGGCTCGACGCTCTACATCGGAGACTACTGCGGGCGGCTGCTCGCGCTGCGGGTCGGCAACGGGACGCTCCGCTGGTCGCGCTCGGTCAACGGGCGTGTGTACGGCACGCCTGCGGTCGCCGCCGGACGCGTGTTCGTGCCGAGCTCGACAGGCGGCTCGCTGACCGCGTTCAGCACGAGCGGCCGCTACCTCTGGCGCAGGTCGACCGGCTCCTACGTCTATTCGTCGCCCGCGGTCGCGGACGGCCGCGTGTTCTTCGGCTCGTACAACGGGGTGTTCTACGCGCTGCGCGCCTCGAACGGCGCCACGCTCTGGACACACGGCACCGGCGGGCCGATCTCGGGTGCCGCCACGGTCGTCGACGGTGTGGCGTACGCCGGCTCGTTCGCGCACCGGATCCTCGGCGTCGACACGCGCAGCGGGCGCGTCGTGCTCGACTTCCCGCACGGCGAATACGTCCCCGTCTCGGGCGCCGGAAACCGACTGCTGCTGCACGGCTACTCGCGCATCTACGCGGTCGTGAAGAAGTGAAGCGGTGGCTCCTGATCGGGGCGGGCGTCGGCGCGCTCGCGCTCGGAGTCGGCGGCGTTGCGTGGTACCTGCACGTGCAGCAACAGGGGCGCGACATCAAGGGCTCGTCCACGGTCGAGTTCGTGCCCACCGAGGCCGCGCCGCCCCCGCCTGCAGAGCCGGGCATCGCCTGGCCGACCTACGGCTACGACGCCGAGCGGCAGCGCTTCACCCGCAGCAGCGCACTGGCGCCGCCGTTCCGTCGCGTGTGGACATTCCGCGCGCAGAGCCTCATCGAGTTCCCGCCGGTGATCGGGTACGGGCGGCTGTTCTTCGCAAACAACGCGGGCACGATGTTCGCGATCGGCGCTCAGAACGGCAAGCGCGCCTGGAAGTACCTCTCGCACCGGTGCGTCGCCGCGTCCCCTGCGCTCGACCGCCACGTCGTCTACGAGACGTTCATGAACGCGCCGCCGTGCAACCGCAAGCCGAGCCCGTCGTTGACGGGACAGGTGATCGCGTTCGCCGTCGGGCACGGACGCGTGATCTGGAAGAAGACGATTGGGCCGTCCGAGTCGTCGCCGCTCGTCCTCGGGGCGTCGGTCTACGTCGGCGACTGGAACGGCCGCGTCTGGGCGCTGCGCCGGCGCAGCGGCAAGGTGAGCTGGGTGACGAAGCTGCGCGCGCAGGTGAAGGGTGGTGTCGCGATCTCCGGCAACCGTGTGTACGTCGGCGACTACTCGGGGCACCTCTACTCGCTGAACGCGAAGAGCGGCCGCATCGTCTGGCAGGCCAAGGTGCAGCCGCGCTTCGGCAGCACCGGCAACTTCTATGCCACACCGACGCTTGCCTACGGACGCGTTTACATCGGTGCGACTGACGGGAAGCTTTACTCCTTCGGCGCTTCGAGCGGCAAGCTCCGCTGGTCGCAGTCGACCGGCGGCTACGTCTACTCGTCGGCGGCCGTCTGGCGCGACCGCGTCTACGTCGGCTCGTACTCGCAGCACTTCTTCTGCATGGACGCCGCGACGGGGAACATCCTCTGGCAGTTCAAGGCGAACGGCCCGATCTCCGGCTCGCCCACGATCATCGCCGGCCGCGTCTACTTCGCGACGCTGAAGGGGACGACGTACGCACTCGACGCGCGTACCGGAGGCCAGCTGTGGAGCTACCCCGACGGCAAGTACTCGCCCGTGGTCGCAGACGCTGAGCGGCTGTACCTGACCGGCAAGGCGCGGATCTACGGGCTCGTCGAGAAGCGCGCCGCGAAGAAGGCGAAGCCGAAGACGCGGCTCCTCTCGGCGAGCCAGGTGGTGAGGGTCCTACGCAGCAGCGGGTACCGGCGCGCAGCGATCCTCAACGGGCCTCGTACGCTTCCGCATCAGGTCGCGATTGCAGGCGGGATCGCAGCGGTGCGCTTCGACTCGATCGCCAGGGCGGGCGGGTTCAGCGGCGTTCAGGTCTGCAACGTCGTCCTCCGCAAGGCCAAGGGCTCGTCGGCGGAGGACTTCTGGAGCGCGGTACGCGGCGTGCAAAAGGCCTGCCGGGGCTAGATGGTTGATGCCACGCTTACGCCCGCCTGGGAACGGCCCAGACGCGGCGCATGACGCCCGCCTCGCCCTCGGTCAGGCGTACCGCCTGCCCTGCGGGCGAGTCGATCGTCCTGCTTGGTCTGGATCCGCCCCCAGACCCACGCCGCGTGGGATCAACCATCTAGGCTGCCGCGATGCGTTACGCCGTCACCGGGGCAGCTGGGTTCATCGGTTCGCATCTCGCCGAGGCGCTGAGCAGCGCCGGGCACGAGGTCGTCGGCTTCGACAGCTTCACGGACTACTACGACCCCGCCCTCAAGGAAGAAAATGCGCGCGACCTCGATGTGCGCCGCGTCGACCTCGCCGAGGACGAGTTCGACTTCGCAGGCTTCGACGGCGTCTTCCATCTGGCCGGGCAGCCCGGCGTGCGCAGCTTCGGCGACATCTTTCCGCTCTACCTCCGGCGCAATGTGCTCGCATCGCAGCGGGTGTTCGAAGCAGCGGTGCGCGACGGCGTCAAGGTCGTCTTCGCGTCGTCGTCATCGATCTACGGCGCGACGGAGCGCTACCCCACGCCCGAAGATGCGCCGCCGCATCCGCTGTCGCCGTACGGCATCACGAAGCTGACCTGCGAGCACCTCGTGGCGGCCTACGAGCGCGAGTTCGGTCTCGACTGCGTCGTGCTCCGGTACTTCAACGCCTTCGGCCCGCGACAACGTCCTGATATGGCCTTCACGCGCATCGCGTTCGCATTGGCCGAGGGCACGACCTTCGAGCTGCACGGAGACTCATCGCGCAGCTGGACGTACGTCGCGGACATCGTCGACGGGACGGTTCGCGCGATGGATGCCGGGACCGGCACGTACAACGTCGGCGGTGAGCTCGAAGCCTCGATGACGGAGTCGATCGAACTCTTCGAGCGAGTATCGGGCCGCTCGCTCGACGTCGTCCGGTATCCCGTCGGCGTCGCCGGTGATCAGCAGCGCACGAAGGCCGACACGGCACGGATCCGCACCGAGCTCGGCTGGTCGCCGATCGTATCGCTTGAGGAAGGGGTCGCCCGGCAATGGGAATGGGCCTCGGGTAAGGTCACGACCCGATGACCATGGATCTCGACGCTGAGCGCGAAATCGACCTCGCGCGCTGGCGCCGGGCGCTGACGGCGCTCTGGTGGCTGCCGGTCGCGGGGCTGGTCGCCGGCGCGGTGCTCGGCTTCGCCTACTCGCTCAGGGGCGGCACGACCACCTTCAAGGCGACGGCGAACATCTCGCTCGGCCAGCCGGTCTCGCCGGGTGGCGTCGTGATCTCGAGCTACTCGACGAACCCGCGCGCGATCTCCGTGATCGTCAGCTCTGCATCCGCTCAGGAGGAGGCGGCCAAGGCAGCAGGTCTGCAGCCCGGTGTGTTGCGCGGCCACGTGGCTGTCGGCACCGTCGGCGCCGCGACCGGCACCGGTGCGGCGCGCACGACGCCGCTGATCGCGCTGACGGTGGACGGGCAGAACGGCGAGAAGATCGCGGCCGCCGCGAACGAGCTCGCCAGGATCGTTGTCGAGCGCACCACGGCGCCGTACGTCGGCACCAAGATCAAGACCTATGAAAGCGTGCTGGAGACGACCAACAAGCAACTCGAGTCGCTGGCCGTCCGGCTCGCAGCACTCGAGACAGTGCTAACGAAGTCGCGCCTCGACCCCTTGAACCAGCTCGTGCTCGTCAGCCAGGTCGACAACGCCGAGCAGCGGCAGGGGAACCTCCTCGACCAGAAGGCGACGACGACGCAGCAACTGACGTTTGCGAAAGAAGTGGAGAGCGCGAAGATCGTCGCGACCGCGGCTCCGGTCAAGGCGTCGGCGCACTCGCGGAGCACCTCCCTCGTGATCGGCGCTCTGATCGGGCTGATCCTTGGCGGGATCGCGGCGATCGCAGGTTACGGCCGCGTTGGCCGCTTTGCCGTTCGCGCTTGATCGTCAGCTTCCTGATCCCGGCCTTCAACGAGGCTCTGACGATCGCCGAAGTGATCGATCGCGTCTCTGCGTTGCCGTTCGAGAAGCAACTGGTCGTGATCGACGACGGCTCGACCGATGAGACGCCGGCGATCCTGGCCCGGCTGAGCGAAGGGCGCTCCGACATGGTCGTCATCCGGCAGGAGAACCGCGGCAAAGGTGCCGCGATCCGGGCGGGGATCCCTCGGGTCATGGGCGACATCGTGGTCATGCAGGACGCCGACATGGAGTACGACCCCGCCGAAGTCCCAACCTTGATCCAGCCGATCGTTGACGGGCACGCAGACGTCGTCTACGGCTCGCGCCTCTCCGGTGGCCGACCGCAGCGTGCGTACCTGTTCTGGCACCTGATGGGCAACCGCTTCCTGAGCCTCGTCACCGGGATCCTCTACAACACGACGCTCTCCGACATGGAAACCGGGTACAAGGCATTCAAGAGCGATGTGCTTCGCTCACTCGAGTTGCGAGAGAATGACTTTGCGATCGAGCCGGAGATCACCGGCAGGATCTGCAAGCTCAACCTGCGGATCTACGAGCTGCCGATCTCGTACTACGGGCGCACGTACGCGGAAGGCAAGAAGATCACCTGGCAGGACGGCTTCAAGGCTCTATGGGTGCTCGTTCGCGTGCGCTTCTCCCGCTGAGGGCTGCCACCCCGACGGTCGCGAGCACGAAAAGTGCGGGGAGCGCGACGTAGAGGAAACGGGGGTGAAGCGCCGTGATGTAGTAGGCGCTGTAGAAGACGGCCGTCACCACAATCGTCCCGGCGAGCGCAAGTAACTCCACGGGTCGCCGGCGTAGCGACCAGGCGCCGATCAGCGGCAAAGGGAGCAGGATCACCAGCATCTTCCAATCGAAGACGCCGGAATCGCGCCACGAGCGGAGCAGGTAGTGCCACGAGAACAATCCGGACGGCGCCTGCTCGGACTTGCCCCCGCTGAACGTCGCGTACCCGAGTGACCAGAAGGCGGCGGCGATCGCGCCCATCCCGGCGCAGGCAGTCGCATAGAGCGCCGCTGCGCGCCGGCTGCGGAGCAGCAGGATGCTGAGGCCGAGCACCGCGGCAATCATGATGTTCGAGATGCGAACGGCCGTCGCGAAGCCGGTCAGCGCACCGGCTGCGGCAATCGCGCGCTCGTCCCGGGTGCGCAGAATCACGAGAGCGATCGCGACGGCGACGAGAGCCGTCGACAGGGGCTCGGCGTAGAGGGCGACACCCTGGTCGTCGAGCCAAGAGCCGTAGACGATGTTGTCCGTGCCTTCGACGAAGCGCATCAGGAACGGCCAGAGAACGAGCAGCGCCGGCGCAAGCAGGGCGATCCGAGGGGGCGCAAAGCGCCGGGCGATCAGCGCGGTCGCAATGACTGTCACGACGTTCGCTGCGAGCAGGATCGCGATTCCCGCGTAATACGCAAGGTGGTAGCTGAGCTGGCCCGTCGCGCGGAGCGGGAACATCGGGATGCTCCAGACGATTGGCCAACCGACGGCGCCCGCCCCTGTCGGCACCATCGCTCGGACGCCCACGGCGGTGAAGAGCCCGACGGCAACCGACACGACAGCGACGGCGACGCCCTGTGAGCCCTGCCGCCAGAGTCGCCGCGCGAACATGCATGCGGCGACCAGCACAAGGACGGCGAGACCGAGTAGCGGGCGCGAGACGTGTGCCCATGCGGACACGAACTCACGCGCGGCCGCATAGAAGCCGTACGTGTCGCCGTTCGGTGGGCCGTACGGCGACCCCGGGATGGCGGGCAGGCTACGGCCGTTGGCCGCGAGCACGATAAGCGCCGGGACGATGCGCAGGAGCGCGAGGACGCCAACCCAGACCCTGAAGCTCCGCTCGCGCACGTGCAGACGCTAGTCGATCTCCAGAGGCAAGGCCGCGACGATGGAGAATAGAGGCGCATGCTTGAAGGGAAGAAGATTGCCGTTGTCGTGCCGGCCCACAACGAGGAGGGCCTGATCGGCGCGACGATCCAGGGCATTCCCGGCTTCGTAGACCGCATCTACGTCGTCGACGACTCATCGACGGACGCGACTGCCGAGCGCGCTCGCGCTGTGGACGATCCGAGGGTCGCGGTCATCACCCACGATCGCAACCGCGGGGTCGGAGCTGCCATCGTCACGGGCTACAAGCGAGCGCTTGCGGAGCGCATGGACGCGACGGCCGTGATGGCGGGCGACAACCAGATGGATCCCGATGAGCTCGAGCTGCTGACGACGCCGATCGTCCGTGACGAGCTCGACTATGCGAAGGCGAACCGTCTCTTCACCGGTAGCGCCTGGAAGCTGATTCCTCGGAACCGCTACATCGGGAACGCGATCCTCAGCCTCTTCACGAAGGTCGCGTCCGGCTACTGGCACATCGCCGACTCGCAGGCCGGCTACACGGTGATCTCGCTGCGCGTTCTGCAGCTGCTCGACCTCGACCGGATCTACACCTCGTACGGCTTTCCGAACGACATGCTCGTGCATCTGAACGTGTGGAGCGCGCGCGTCCGCGATTTCCCATCCCGTCCGATCTACGGCGTCGGCGAGCGCTCGGGGATCAAGATCCGCCGCGTTGTCCCGCGTATCTCGTGGCTGCTCTGGAAGGGCTTCTTCTGGCGGATGCGCGAGAAGTACGTGATCCGCGACTTCCACCCACTCGTGTTCTTCTACTTCCTCGGCTTCCTGATGGTCACGGTCGGGCTCGTGCTCGGGATCTTCGAGACGGTGCTGCGCTTCCAGGGGAACAACATCACGCCGGCAACCGTCGTCTTGGTCGCGTTGCTGCTCATCTCGGGCAGCCAGTTCACGCTGTTCGCGATGTGGTTTGACATGGAGTCGAACAAAGACTTGCGCTGAGGCCGCGTGCCTCCCTGCTCGAGCACGCGGTGTAGGCCGCGCTTCGTCATCATGCGCTCACGATCGTGAGTCTCTCGGGCGTTCTCTGGACTGCGACCGTGCTGTCGCAATTGGCGCTTGCCGCCGTGCTGACGGCCGCTTCCTTGCGCATTCGGTCCTTCGTGAGCTCCGTGCTCGCCGCATACGTCGTCTTCGTTGCAGCCGTCACAGCGATCACCTGCGCGCTTTCTCCATTCCGCTACGTCACTCGCGTGGGACTGGAGGTCGCCGCTGTCGGCGCGCTCGCGGCCGCGCTGGCCGTCTGGATCAGACGCGGGAGACCTCGGTTTCCCCTGCCGTCGACAGCCGCCGTTCGCGCAGCGCTCTCTGATCCCGCCGTTCTCGTGCTGCTGGTGGCCGTCGCTGCGTCGGTTCTCTACGAGCTCGTGCTCGTGCTGGGCGCCCCGCCGAACAACTGGGACTCGCTCGTCTACCACCTCACTCGCGCCGCGGACTGGGCGCAGCACGGCGGGGTGTACTGGATCCCGAATGCGCCGACCGATCGAATCAACGAGTTCCAGCCGCTGGCCGAGCAGCAAGTCCTGCTGCTCTTCGTGACGTCGGGTCGTGCGGCGCTCTTCGCGCTCCCTCAGTGGCTCGCGAGTCTCGCTGCGGTCGTCGGTGTCTTCGGCGTCTCAGCTCGGCTCGGGTTCGCGCCTCGAACGGCGGCCTTCGCGGCGCTTCTGTTCGGGACGTTTCCGCTCGTCGTGCTCGAGTCCTCGACGTCGCAGAACGACCTCGTCGCCGCGGCACTGCCGATCGCCGCAGCGGCCCTGGTGCTCGGAGGTTCACGCGCCGAGCTCGCGCTCGCCGGTCTGGCGCTCGGCCTTGCCCTCGGCGTCAAGCTGACGACGGCGTACGCCGTGCCGATTCCCGTAGCGCTCGCGCTCCTGCGCAGCCGCAGGGACGCGCTCCGCGTCGTGGCTGCGGCTGCTGTGTCCTTCGTCCTACTCGGGATGTGGGGGTTCGTGCTCAACGTCGTCCATACGGGGAGCCTGCTCGGGCATGGCGGCGGCCGGATCGCCCAACAGGCGTCGCCGTCGCTCGTCGGCTCTCCCACGACGGCGTTCCGCGTGCTGCACGACGTGCTGGACCTGTCAGGCCTCGGGTTGGGCGTGACCGATGTGCTCGCTGCGCTCTCTGTCGGGTTCGCGGCCGCAGCGTTCGTGGTCGCGCAGAAACGCGGCGCGAGTGTGACCGGAGCCGGCCTTGCTGCGTTCGCTGCGGCCCTCCCGCTCCTCGCGGCACGGTTGATCCCGATTGTCGGGCACGGGGTGAAGATCGTGGGACAGGGGATGCACCTACCGGTCACGGATCCCGCGACGACGGGCGGCACCTTCTTCTGGGGCATCGACTTCGGTTCGAGCGAAGATCTTTCCTCATTCGGGGTGATCGGAGGACCGGCGCTTCTACTCATCTCGCTGGCACTGCTCGCCCATCGTCGCGGACGGATTTCGACGCGGTGGGTCATCGCGGCCGCGCTCCCGATGTTTCTCGTACTGCTCGCACTGACCTCGAAGTACAACCTGTGGCTTTCGCGGTTTCTCCTCGTTCCGGTAGCGCTCGCCGCGCCGCTGCTCGCCGTTCTCGGCCGGCGGCGCCTTCCCGCGCTTGCGATCGCCGTCGTCGCGGTCGTGGAGCTCGCACTCGTACAGGTCCGCAACGAGCTGAAGCCGCTGACTGGAGGCCATCCCGCGCCCTGGAACGCGACCCAGCAGCAGGCGCTGGGCTTGACGTTCCGGCACGGATTTGCCGTGGTGGACACGCGTCTCGCGCGGCTGACGAACGCGACCTGCCTGGGAGCGGTCCTAGGGTCGGATGATCCCGGGTTTCTCCTCTTCGGCCAGCGGCTTCAGCGCCAGGTCGAGTTTCTGCCGTCCCGTGGAGCCGTCGATGCGGCTCGCGCCCGAGGGCTGGACACCGTCGTCGTGGGAGATTTCACCGGGACGCGACACGCGTTCGAGGCAGCCGGCTGGACGCTGCGGCCGCTCGGGAACTCCACCGACGCGCCCTGGGTCATCGCCACTGCACGAGATCGCGTACCACCGAACCGCTGCACCTGACCCCCCGGGCCTGCGCGCGCTCAGGGGCGCTGGACGTACACGTGGACAGCGAGCGGCTGAAAAGTGTCCACGAACTGGTCGTTGGTCACGTGCACGGATCGCTTCTCTCCGAAGACTGGCAGCGGGCCGTCGTGGAGTTGAGGGACCTTGACTTGCACCTTGATCGGTGCGCGTTGGGTGTTGACGGCGAAAACGTAGTTCTTGTCGTCACCCGCACGTGCGAGAACCTTGACGGATGTGCTGTTCACGCTGGAGGGGACGGTACGGCTCAGCAGGCCGGGGCGGACAGAGGCGAGCCGGGCTGAGATGCGCTTGATCTTGTGCTGGAGCGCGGCTGACACATCGAAGGCGTTGTGTTCAGGCGACCAGGTGTGGGTGAAGAATCCGATCCCGCGTGCGCCCCCGACGATTGCAAGCCACACCTCCGCGTTCAACTCTGCAGGCGTCATCGTGAAACCGCCGCAATACGTTGGCTTGATCGGCCCGGTCTCGATCCACTGAAACGTCGGCATCTGGCCCGCCAGCTGTATGAACGCACGTTGAGCGTCGTACACGGCGGTGAGATCCTGCTGGCAGTGCCCAAGTGGATAGAGATCGAAGCCCGCAACGTCGGCCATCCGCGCGAATTCGGAGAAGGCCGGCAAAGCAACCCGTGAATCTCGGTAGGGCGCTTTGAAGAACCCGCCCGACGTCGTCATGAAGCTGAGCAGCCCGTCGGAGCTTCCGCGCCCGTACGGGTGAGCGCGCTTCAGCGAGGCGGGTGTCCAACCGTTGTTTTCCGGCTCGTCGGGAAACGTCCAGCCCAGGAGGGCGCCGCCGCGAACGTGCGAGCTCTTGATCGGAAGGATCGCGAGCGACGTGCTCTGGATCATGCTGAGCTGGCGGCTCGACGAGAGGTCGGCACAGTGCTCGTTCAGGATCGCGTTGATCCCGAACTGATGCGCGCGCGCGATCGCCACGGAGGTGCACTGGTCGATCAGCATCACCGGGAAGAAGGGTGTGCCTCCAACCGCGATCACCTGGCGTTCGACCGACGCGCGGGCTGTGGCCTGCGCGCTGGCGCCCGCGATTGCGGTCGAGAACGTTATCAGCGAGACAATTACCGCTGCGAATGCAAATGCGCGCATGAATTGCGGTCCTCCTCCGATACCTCGTGGCGGTCCGCGCCCTCGTGCCGTCAAGTCACCGTACAGGTGTCTCGGCTGCGCCAGGTTCCAGTCTGGTGAACCTCAGGGCGTAGATGGTTGATGCCACGCTTACGCCCGCCTGGGAACGGCCCAGACGCTGCGCATGACGCCCGCCTCGCCCTCGGTCAGGCGTACCGCCTGCCCTGCGGGCGAGTCGACCGTCCTGCTTGGTCTGGATCCGCCCCCAGACCCACGCCGCGTGGCATCAACCATCTTGCCCGCCGGCGATTGCTCAGAAAACGCTGAAGGAGACGGGTGTCGAGCCCGCCTGCGGCGCGAGAGTGACGACGAGGTTCATGACGCCCATCCCGCTGTCGCGCGCGGCGCGGAGGACGATGGTGCCGGAAGGGGTGCTCACCGCGCTCGGCAGGGTGCACGTGGAGTTCGCAGCGCAGCGGGCGGTGATCCCGACGACCCGGACCGGGTCGGCCGAGTTGACCTTCAGCGTCCAGCCGTCCCCGCTGCCCCGGCCGTCCGCGATCGTGACCGGCACCTGCGTCGTGCCTGAAACGGTGGTGGGTGCGGCCTTCACGGCGAGCTTGCCGGGGACGAACGTCAGCTTGACGATGATCGTGCCCGCACCGGCAGGCGCTGCCAGGAAGAGAGCAGCAAGAACCGTGATTGACGTGCGCCGCAGCACTAGACGCATACTGTTTTCCTACCGACCGGACCGCCATTCCCCGACAGGAACTTCGGCCTCACCCGCCCCGCGTGGGTCGCATCCCCTACTTGCAACTCGGACCTCCCTCTAAAAGGGAGTCTGCATCACCCTTTAGGGGGAGTCCAGAGCAGTTGCGAGTCGTACTCGCTCAGACGCGGGCGTCGGCCTGCGCCGTCGCATCCGCGACGTCACTTGCGACGAGCTCGAGCCCGCAGTTGCGGCAGCGGTGGGGGAACCGCCAGACGCCGTCCTCGCCGAGCCCGCCGCGCTCGTAGGCGACGTCCCAGAAGTGATACGGGTCGCACTGGGGAGGCCGCGTCGCCACCGGGGCCGGTGCAGCCGGCGCCGCGGCCAGAGCCACGGGTGTAGGAGCCGGAGGGGGCGCGGTCCGTTCGTCGACGGGCGCGGGAAACGGCCGGGCGGCCGGCTTGGGTTCGGCGGGAACGACCGGCGGTTCCGCCGGAACGGCCGTTTCCGCGGCCGCCGCGGAGGCCGAGCGCTGCACAACCGTCGGCGGGCGCTCCGGCTTCTTGCGGTTGCGCCGCCGCAGCACGAGCGAGAGGAGGAGCAACAGCACGACCACGCCGCCCGCCGCGGCGCCAATCAGTGCCCACGGCTTCTTTGAGGCGGTGCTCGCACCGGCGACGCCGGGCGGCGGCGCCTGCGGGGCTGCTGAGGTGAACACCTGCTGCACGTCCTGCTTCGAGATCGAAAACGCCGGATGCGCGGTGATGGTCTGCCCCGCCCCGCCGGAGACGCCCGGGACCGTGAGCTTCACGGTCGCCGAGTAGTCGCCCGGGGGCAGCGCCTTCTTCAGGAGCAGCGGATAGTCGATCGCCGTCTCCGGCAGGAACGTGTCCATCTTGAAGGTCAGGACCTGGAGCACTTTGCCCTGCTTGTTCAGGACCGTGACGCTGCCCGTCGGCTTGACGAGGACATTGCCGGCGTTCGCGATGTGCGTCACGACTTCCTGGAAGCCGCGCTGGCCACCCGTCTTGATCCCGCCGACCTTGAACGAGATCACGGGCGGGCCGGGAACGTTCACCTGCACCGCGACGATCGTCAGGTCGCGGATCTTGATCTGGACGCTTGCCTTCTGCTTCGACTTCGGGCCGCTCACCTGGCGCGAGGTCTCGGCGACCACTCCACCGACCCACTGCCCCGGTTTCGCATTCGCCGGCACCCGCACCGTGAAGTGAACCGTCTGGTGCTGGCCGGGCTTCAGCGTCAGCGACGTCGACGAGAGCGAGATCCACGCGCCGACGCGCTGAGCCTTGCGGTCCGTGAGATAGACGGTGCCCGTCGTGCGCCCCGTCGTCGCGTCGGCGGCGAAGAGCTTCACGGTGCCGGTCGCCGTACCGGAGTTCGAGATGATCACGCCGCCCTGCTGCACCGCGCCGGGCGCCGATGAGTAGACGAAGTAGCCGAGCTTCGGGTTGCCGACGGCGCGCAGCCCGAAGACCGCAGACTTCGGTGCCGCTGCCGCGAGCGGCGCAAGCACGAGGGCGAGGAGGAGGGTGGCGGCGAGGCGGCGCATGTCGCGGATGCTACGGGCTGGTTGTGCCGGCCATGGTGACCGTGGCCGTGTAGGTGCCGGGAAGCGCTTTCGCGTCATAGGTGATCTGGATGACCGGCGTCAGCACGACCGTGCCCTTCCCGGTGCCCGCGCTCGCGTTGAAGATCTTGACGCCGCTCGCTGAGAGCGTTTGCGGCCAGGTGACGGCGTTGGTGGGTTGGTTACACCCACCGCCTGTGCAGGTCGCGGCCGAGACGGTCGTAATCTGCAACGGGGAGAGCGTATTCGCCCCGGAGGTCGGAACTCCCGCGGTCGCCGTGACACTCCAGCCGGTCCCGTTGGTGGCTCCGGTGTTGACGACGGTGACCGAGAGGTTCAGCGTCTTTGTCTGGTCGACGCCGCTCAGCGTGATCCCAGTGAAGGTCGCGGGGCTCGCAGTGTTGAGCGTGACGGAGAACGCGGCCGTCGCAGTCGGGACGACGACAAGGGCCAGCGCGACGACCAGGAGCCTGCGCACAACCGGCACCCTACGGTCCCGCGACGATCGCGACGGTCACGGTGCTCGAGTAGACACCCGCGAAGACGTTCGCAGGGACGGCCACTTGGATCGTCGCGGTGACGGTGTTCGTGCCGAGCCCCGACGCGGTCGCGGCGTTCTCCCACTTGACCGCCGCCGGTGCGACAGTTCCCGCGGGGATCGCAAGGTTGGTGTTCGCGACCGCGTTCGTCGGCGCCAAACACGTGGAGCCTGCGCCGCACGCGGTGCCGACGGCGGTCATCGTCGACGCAGTGGTCGGGAACGTGTGGCCCGCGCCGTCGTTGAACGTCGTCGAGGTGATCGTGAGGTTCCAGCCACCGCCGACCGACTTGCCGCGTGCGTCCACCACGCTGACGGGCAACGCGTAGGTCGGCGTCTGGTCGAGACCGTCCAGCGTCAGGGCGAACGACGGGCTCCCGACGCCGGTCGCAGTGAGGGTGGTGCCTGCGGTGACCGTGCCCTGGACCGTGATGGCCACGGCAGCCGACGCCGTCGCGAGGGTCGCGAGCGTTGCGAGGAGTGCGATGAGGGCCCGTTTGCGCATCGGTCTGCTGGAGTATCGACTCCGCGCGCAGTGGTCGACAGAGGGAATCAGTAGGAATACGGCTGGAGCGCGCCCGCCGCAGAGCGCGCTCCGGCCGTCTTTAGGGGCCCGCCGTCGCCGCGAGCGTCACCGTGGAGGTGTACGTGCCGGCGAAGGCGTTGCCTGGGATCGAGACGTCGACCGTGGGGGTCACGTCGATCTTGCCGAGGCCCGAGTTGACTGCTGCAGTGAAGAACTTGGCCGCCGTTCCGGTGACCGTCAGCGGATAGGTGACGCCCGACGAGCTGGCCGCGGTGCAGGTGCTGCCGGCCTTGCAGGCGGAGGTCACCGAGGACACCTGGCCCGGTGCCAGGGTATGGCCAGAGCCATCCGCGAAGGTGGTCGCCGAGATCTGGAGGTTCCAGCCGGCGCCGCCGCCGCGGGCGTCCACGACGCCGAGGACGGGCGCGTAGGAGACCGTCTGGTCGGTGCCGTCGAGGGTGTCGGTGAGCGACGGGTTCGAGGGGAGGTTGAGCGAGATGCCGGCCGCGCCCGAGATCGTCGCCGTCGGCGTCAACGTGCCCGCGAGTGCGGCAACGCCGGTCGTCAGGGCCGCAGCCGTGAGCGCCGTGAGAATGAGAAGTCTGTGCCGCATAAGGGGGATGGTCCTTCCGCAGATCGGGGAGCGTGCATGACACAGATCGGGCAGGGTCGCCCGGCCCGGGATCCCTCGTTCGAGTTCTCTACGGCCCGCTGACGGCGCCGAGGGTGACCGTGGAGGTGTAGATGCCGGCGTAGGCGTTGCCCGGGATCGCGACGTCCACCGAGGGGGTGACGTTCACCTCGCCCATGCCGGAGTCGCCGCTCGCGTTGAAGAACTTCGCCGGGGTGCCGCTGAGGGTGATCGGGTAGGTGATCGAGTTGGTGGCGCCCGTGCAGGCGCTGCCCCCCGCGCAGGTGGAGTTGACGATGGCGACAGCGCCTGGGGGGAGCGTGTGGCTCGCGCCGTCGGAAAACGTCGTTGCGGAGACGGTGAGGTTCCAGCCGGCACCCGTGCCGCGGGCGTCCACGATCCCGAGCAGGGCCGACCACGAGACGACGTGGTCGGTGCCGTCGAGCGTGTCGGTCATCGAGGGGCTCGACGGGAGGCTCATGGACATCCCCGCTGCCCCCGAGATCGTCGCTGTGGCGCTCAGCGTCCCGGCGAGCGCTGCAGTGGCCGCCGCAAAGGCCACCGCTGCGCTGCCGAGGAGGATGAAGAGCCGCTGCCGCATGTCTTCACTATCGGAGCGTGCCGTGGGAAGCGGAGCGGCCGGTCGGTATGAAAAGGGTTCGTAAGGAACAGACCGGCAACCCGCGTTCCCCAGTACGCTTCCGCCGGATGACGACATCGGTTGTCACCGGCGGAGCCGGATTCCTGGGGTCGCACCTCTGCGATTACCTCCTCGACAAGGGCCACCGCGTGATTTGCGTGGACAACCTGGAGACCGGCTCGCTCGAGAACGTCGCGCATGCCCGCGGGGACAATTTCGCGTTCGTCCCTCATGACGTCGTCGAGCCGATCCACGTCGACGAGGACGTCGACTTCGTTTTCCACCTCGCTGCGCTCGCCAGCCCGGTCGACTATCTGCGCGCGCCGCTCGCGTCGCTGAAGGTCGGCTCCTACGGCACGCACAACGCACTCGGCCTCGCCAAGTGGAAGCGGGCGCGGTTCCTGATCTCGTCGACCAGTGAGGTCTACGGGGATCCCGAGGTGCACCCGCAGCCGGAGACGTACTGGGGGAACGTGAACCCGATCGGCCCGCGCGGCGTGTACGACGAGGCGAAGCGCTACGCCGAGGCGCTGACGATGACCTACCACGCGCAGCAGGGCGTCGACACGTGCATCGCGCGCATCTTCAACACCTACGGGCCACGCATGCGCAGGAACGACGGTCGCGCATCGGTGCAATTTCTGAACCAGGCGATCGAGAACAAGCCGCTGACCGTGTACGGCGACGGGTCGCAGACGCGCTCGCTCTGTTACGTCGACGATCTCATTCGCGGGCTCTACCTGCTCGCCACGAGCGGTGAGCACCTACCGGTGAACATCGGGAACCCGGATCACGAGGTGACGATGCTCGAGCTGGCGCAGACCGTGATCCGCGTCACCGGATCGACGAGCGAGATCGTGTTCGAGGCGCTGCCCACGGACGACCCGCAGGTACGCCGGCCCGACATCACGCGCGCGCGCCAGATCCTCGGTTGGTCGCCGGAGATCGATCTCGAGGAAGGGCTGCGGCGCTGGCTGACGGCGCTCGGCCGGGAGCCGGTAGCGATTTGACGCTGAAGGTGGGGGCTCTGGTCGCGGTGCTTGCGACGGCCTTCGTCGCTGCGAGCGCGCAGCGGGCCGACGCCTCGCGCTACATGCGTGTCGGCATCTACGACGAGGCGCAGACGCTCTACGGCCCCGTCGACACGACCTTTTCGATCTTCAAGCAACTGCACGTGCAGGAGGTGCGGCTCAACCTTTATTGGGGCGGTCGCTACGGCGTCGCGAAGACGCGTCCCGCGGCAGCGACGAACCCGGCCGACCCGGCGTACAACTGGAACCTCTACGACCGTACGGTCTTTTTGGCCGCGGCGAGCGGTGTGCACGTGCTCTTCTCGGTGTTCGGCACGCCGACCTGGGCGAACGGCGGCCGCGGGCCGAACTCGGCGCCGACGCAATCCGCCGACCTCCGGAACTTTGCCAACGCGGCTGCGCGGCGTTATAGCGGTGTGTACCGCGGCTCCGATGGGAGGACGATTCCGGCGGTGAAGGACTGGCTCGCCTGGAACGAACCGAACAACCCGATCTTCCTCGCGCCGCAGTTCAAGAAGACGGCAAAGGGTTGGACGATGCAGGGTGCGGTGGACTACGCGAAGATCTGCAACGCGATCTACAACGGCGTGCATGCAACGCTCGCGCCCTCGGAACGCGTCGCCTGTGGCGCTACCTCACCGCGTGGGAATAACAATCCGAACAGCACCCGTCCGTCCGTTTCGCCGCTCGCGTTTCTCCGCGCCTGCAAGAACGGGGGACTGAAGACCTTTGACGCATGGGCCCACCACCCGTACTACGGCGGGCCGAGCGACGGGCCGGCCACCAAGCCGCCCGTCACGGCAAGAGGGATTCCGGCGACTGCGGTGACGCTCGGCAACATCGGCGACCTGATCAAGGAAGTGACACGCCTCTACGGCAACAAGCGGATCTGGATCACCGAGTACGGCTACCAGACGAATCCCCCGGATTCGCTCGTCGGGGTCTCGTGGGCGAAACAGGCGGCGTACCTGACGCAGGCCTTCGCAATTGCGCGCAAGAACCCGCGGATCGACATGATGTTGTGGTTCCTGCTCAAGGACGAGCCGACGTACGCGGGCTGGCAGTCCGGCCTGATCACGTCCAGCGGCGTCAAGAAGCCTGCGTTCCTCGCGTTCCAGCGCCTCCCGCACTAGAGAGGCCTAATGCGGAATTCGCGCACTCGCGGATGGTGGCTCAGACGCGGCGCATCTCGCCCGGGTCGGGCTTGAACGTAGGCCCCGCTATGTTCTGCGCCCGACCCGTGCGACCTGCTTGGTCTGAGCCATCCTCGCAAGCACGCAATTCCACATCAGACCTCTCAAGTACCCTGCTCGCGAATGGCGGATGAGCTCGCGAGGTGGCCGGGGGCGGAGCGGCGCGACCCACCGCGCACGTCGCCGACGTGGGTTGTGCGGCACGCGCTCGCCGAGTGGCTGCGGGCACAGGCCTGCGAGCTCGAGAGCCAAGCTCCGGTACGTGTGCTGGACGTCGGCTGCGGACCGAAGCCCTACTACCCGTTCTTCGCTCACGTGTCGTCCGAGTACATCGGGGTCGACGTCGTTGAGAATCCTGCCGCCGAGCTGCGAGGGCCGGTCGAGGCGCTGCCGGTTGAGGACGCGAGCTTCGACGTCGTCCTCTGCACCCAGGTGCTCGAGCATTGCGACGACCCGGCCCAGGCGGTTCGTGAACTGCGACGGGTAACGGCGCCCGGCGGACGCGTGCTCGCCTCGACGCACGGCGTCCAGGTCTACCACCCATCGCCCGTCGACTACTGGCGGTGGACGCACGAGGGCTTGCGTCGCATCTTCGAGCAGAACGCCGAGTGGAGCGCGCTGACCGTCGACGCGGCCGCAGGGACCGCGTCGGCGCTCGCGATGCTGCTCGGCACCTACGTCGAGATCGCGCTGCGCCGCACACCGCTTTCGCGCCCACCGGTCTGGATGCTCAATCGGCTCGGCGCCGCACTCGACGCACGCAGCGCGACGCTGCGCGAGCCGGTGCCGGGATCGCTGATCCCGAACCTTCACGTCGTCGCCGTCGTCTAAGTGCGGCTCCTTCGTCGCAACGCGCTCGGTGTGTACGCGGTGTACGCCGCCGCGACCGTCTCCGGCCTGCTCGTTACGCCGATCGTCATCCACTCGATCGGAAAGCAGGCATTCGGTGTCTGGTCGTTCATCGGCGCCGTGACGATCTACCTCTCGATCCTCGATTTTGGCGTCGGGCCGTCCATCGTTCGTTTCGCGGCGGAGGCTCGAGGCCGGAAGGCGGACGACGATCTCAATGCGGTCGCGTCGACGGGGCTTGTCATGTACGCATTGATCGGACTGGTCACGTTGCCGATTGGTATCGCGCTTGCGTTCGCGGTGCCTGCCCTAATCGGTGCGCCGCACGGGCTCGTCTGGGACGCTCGGATCACGACGCTGCTCGTCGTCGCAGCGCTCGCCATTCGCTTCCCTCTCGGTCTCTTCAACAACCTGCTGGTCGCCCAGCAGCGCTGGGACCTGCAGAACCTCGCGAACTTCGTCGCGACCGTCGTCTATGCAGCTCTCGTCGTGATCCTGATGCCGCGTTGGGGCGGCCTGATACTTCTCGGTGTCCTCACGTTCGGAACGACGGCGCTGCGGCTCCTGGTCCCCCTCTTCTGGTTGCGTCGTGAGCTACCCGGCCTGCGCTTGGCGCGTCGATATGTCTCGCGGGACCGCTTCCGGGCACTCGCGACGTTTAGCTCCTCCAACTTCCTCGTTCACATCGCCCAGAAGATCGTCTTTTCGACGGACGTGATCGTCGTCAGCGTCGTGCTCGGTGCGGCCGCCTCAGGCGTCTACTCCATTCCCGCCAAGCTGTTTGCGCTCGTGTTCGGAATCGGGACCGCCGTAACCTCGCTGATGTTTCCGGCGTTCGCGGAGTTGGAAGGTGCGGGCGACCGAGCGAGGCAGCGCAGACTGCTCCTGGCGGGGCTTCGGGCGGGCACCGCGCTGATGCTCTTGCTGGCTCTGCCGCTGTTGCTCATCCCAGATCTGCTGATCAGGGCGTGGATCGGAGCCGGTTACCGCGGCAGCTACTCGGTCCTCGCGATCCTCGCCGGGGTTCTCCTCGTGCACCAGCCGATCTACGTCTTGACGCAGTTCCTGATCGCGCGCGGGCGACAGCGGGTGATCGCGATCGTCTCGATTGAGATTACCGCCGTCAACCTCGCGCTCTCGTTCCTCCTCGCGTGGCAATGGGGGCTCTGGGGGGTGGCCCTGGCGACGCTCGTCACGGATCTCGCGATGCTCGCGTGGGTGGTGCCGAGGATCGCCGCGCCGGCCGCGGGAACGTCAAGCGCCGCGCTGGTCCGCGCGACGCTGCGACCGGCCGTCCCCGCACTCGCCGTTGCTGTGGTCGTGCTCGTCGGAGTCGCGCGCTGGTGGAATCCGCACACGCTGATTGCTCTTGCGCCACTTGGCGTGCTTTGGGTCGTGGTGGCAGCCGCCGCGATCTGGCGCGTCGGGCTGGCCGCTGACGAGCGTGCGCAGCTCGGGCGCGAGTTCTGGCGGCGGCCTTCTGCGGCCGTTGCCGTCGCCGACGTCTAGACGGGCGGCAGGTACGCGTCGAGCACCTCGGCCTCGAACCGCCGTGCGAGAACGTCCCAGTCCAGCTCTCGCCCCGCACGGAGTGCCGCTGCTGCGATCTCGGCGCGAGTGCCGGCATCGGTGAGCAACTGGACCACTGCGTCGACGAACGCGCGGGCGTCCGGTACGAGGATCCCTGCACCCATCTCGCGGAGGTTCGACGTGACCTCGTAGTCGTACGAAACGGTCGGGACGCCCAGACCGATGAACTCCGACACTTTCGCTGCGCGGATCCCCTGGTCACGGGTGCGTGCATAGGGCGCGACGTCGAACTGCGACGCAACTGCAAGGGCTCGTTCGCGCGGGAGGCGCCCGATCAGGTCGATGTCTCGGCGGCCCGCGAGGCGCGCCACGAGTCGCTCGCTCGGGCCGCCGACGAGCCACAAGCGCGCGTTGGGCACGCGCGAGTGGATCTCGTTCCAGAGCTCGAGGAGGTGGTCTACGTTGTAGAGCGGGTTGTCGGCGTCGCGGTCGCCGTCCGTGAGGAGGTGCGCGGCCATCCAACCGAGAACAACTTCGCCCGGCTGCTTGCGGCCGGACGCCTCGCGGCGCAGCTCGTCGGTCGCCGCCTTGAGATTGACTCCCTGCGGTATGACGACCCAGGGCTTGTCGACGCCGAGCGCCTCGTACTTCCGTGCAGCGTGCTCAGCCGTGACGACATAGGCGCGGAGCGACGGTCGTTGCATGAGCTGGACGCCCCGTGGCGTGAAGAGCGGATCATCGGCGTCGATCACGGCAGCGCCAGGCCAAGCTGCCAGTTGTTCGAAGTCGAGCGTGAGGAGGTTGCGGTAACGGCGCCCCCCTGCGACGAGGACCGTGCGGTGCACGAGTGGCTTCCCCGCCATGAACGCGCGGAACCCCAGGCCTCGCGGGATGCGGGCGTCTGGCAGTCGAAGCAGGCACGCGTCGAGCCGCTCGAGCCGCGGCAACAGCTCCGCATAGCGGGGGTTGTTGTGGCCATGGAACCAGATCGACATGAGCGCGACGCGATCCGGGGTCGGCTGACCTGCAGCGAGCTGGCGCAGCGAGATCTCTCTCACTGTCGGAGCGCCTCCTCATACACGCGGATCGTTCCCTCGACCATGTGCCGCACGGAGAACTCGTCGTGTGCTCGACCGAGCCCCGATGCTCCGAGGATCTCGCGAAGCTCTCCGTCGTCGAGCAGGCGTGTCAGCGCGTCGGCTACAGCGGCGGCGTCGCCGGGCGGCGCAAGCAGTCCTGTTTTGCCGTCGACAACGATTTCCGGGATCGCGCTCACCCGAGTCGCCACTACCGGCAGACCGGCCAACATCGCCTCGAGCAGGACGATGCCGAAGCCCTCCCACTGCGAAGTATGCGCGAACACGTCCGCCCGGACGAGCCAGTCGCGCGGCTCGACCCGGCCGGGCATGACGACGACATCGTCGAGACCGAGCTTGCGCACGAGTGCTTTCGTCGATGTCTCTAACGGCCCCCAGCCAAGGATCGCGAGCCTGGCGTCCGGGTGCGTGCGGTGGACGCGCGCGAATGCCTCGAGCAGCGTGGCGTGATCCTTCTGTTCGATCAGCCGTCCGATCGCCAGCACGAGCGGCACCCCTGCAGGAATGCCCGCTGCTTCGGGCGTCAGTTCGGACGGCGGCATGGGAACGACGTCGAGCCCGTAGCGGATGGTGACCAGCTTCTCCGCATCGAGCCCGGCACGGATGTGGAACGTGCGGACCGCGTCCGAGATTGCCACGATACGTCGTACGCCGTGCATGAATGCGCGGTCGACGTAGCGAAACGGTCCCAGCAGGTAGCGGTCGTCGTTATGGCGCGTCGAGACGAAGGGTGTTCGCAGGATGTGGGCTGCGAGCGAGCCGTAGACGTCCGAATGCACCATGTGCGTGTGAAGGATGTCAGGGGACCCGGCGTGGACAGCGCGAACAACATTCGCGGCGAGTCTCGGTGACACGTCGTAGCCTGAGCGAACGCGACGCCATGGGACGTCACGATCATCGAGCGCGCTGTGAAAGCGCTCGGCATCGTGTCCCGCGTCGAGGGAGAGGAATCGCGCGTCGACGCCGCGTTCGCGCAGGGCCGGGAGCAAGATGAGCAGGTGTTGTTCTGCCCCCCCGACACCCTGCACCTTGGTCATATGAAGTACCTTCATCGCGTCAGGATCTCCGCGTAGACGCGATCGACGTCATCGACCATGCGTTCGATCGAGAACCTGCTGCGCATGCGTTCCGCCCCCGTGGCACCGAGCCGTCTCCGCAAGGCGCGGTCGTCGCGCAGTCGTGTCAGTCGGTCTGCGAGTGCGGCGATGTCGCCGACCTTCACGACGAACCCCGTTTCGCCATCGTCCACGACTGTGCGAGTACCGCCCGCGTCGGTCGCAACAACGGGCACCGCTGCCGCCTGTGCTTCGATGGCGACGACGGGCGCACCCTCGTTGCGCGACGTGAGTAGGAACGCGTCGAACGCGGCGTACCACGCTCCCATGTCCGGCACATAACCGAGCAAGCGCACACGGTGAGTCATGTCGAGGTCGCGCGCAAGGGTCTCGACGTCTGCGCGCAGCTCGCCGTCCCCCGCGAGCACGAGCATGCTCCGATCGACAGCGGCGGCCGCGCGCACGAGGTCGAGCGGCCGCTTGATGCTGGTCAGGCGTCCCGCCCAGCCGATCACGAATGTGTCGTCACCGACGCCGGACTCATTACGCTTGGACGCGCGGGTCGCCTCGTCAGTGTGTACGCGGGCGTCCAGGTCGAAGCCGTAGGGAACCACCGCAAACTTTTCACGAGGAGCGACCCGGCGGCGAACAAGGTCGTCGCGCACCTCGTCGCTGACGGCGATCAGGCGGTCGCTGGCGAGTGCAAGCCCACGTTCGAGAACGCGGTACGCACGCTCACGCGCCGGCCCGAAGTACCCACTCAACACATGACCGTGATAGGTGTGGACGACCGCGGCAGGCCGAGCTCGGCCCGCTAGGACCGCAGCAGTCCTTCCTGTCGCGCCTGCCTTCGAAGTATGCGTGTGCAGGACGTCGGGCCGCCGCTCCCTGATCAGCGTTCTGAGGGCTCGCACGGTTGCAATGTCCGACATTGCGGAGACCTCGCGCTGCAGGGTCGACAGGTGCAGGCATGGGACATCCAGATCTTCTGCGACGTGCTCCATCGACGCTTCTCCGGGCGGTATCCGCCCCGCGACAACGAGCACGTCGTGGCCGCGTCGGCGTTGGCCTGCAGCGAGCTCGAGGACCGAGAGGGCTGCGCCTCCGACATTCAAGCGCGCGATCGCGTGAATGATCCTCATGCCTCGCTCGCTCCCGGACGCAGCGAAAGCGCGACGACCACGCCGGTGATGAGCCAGAAGGTTGCGGCGAGCGCGGTCCCGCCGAACAGGCCCTCTCCGGCAAGCGCGCCGAGGGACGCCGCGAACCACGCAGCCGGTACCGACGCCGCGGCTCCTCGTGCACGTCGTGCTGCGCGTGCGGCGGCACCGACAACGGACACGATCAGCGCGAGGAACAGCACGCCACCGACGGCGCCGAGCTCGTACAGGACCTCGTCGTATGTCTGCTGCGGGATGAACGGTTTGTCCGGCGGAGGGAAGTAGCGCGCCGGCTGATCCGGAAAGCGGCGGCGTGTGGCGGGCAGGTACGCGTCGAACTCCTTTGGGGGCAAGTCGCCCCACCAGCCCGTGCCGACCAGCGGGTGCGCGACTAAGATGCGTCCGCCGACGTAGGCGTAGATCAATCGCTGGCTCCAACTCGATGCGTACTGTCCGGGGCGCGACGCGGGCTTCCCGAACCACGACTGGAGGAACCCGAGATCGCCGGAGCGGATGGCGAGCGTGCCGCCGGTGACTGCCACTACGACGGCGAGCGTCGCTGCGATATCTCGCAGGGTGAGTCGCCGCGTCAGCGCGTGGAGCACAAGCAGAGCCACCGCACCGATGTACAGCCCGAGCAGGCTCGCCAGCGCTGCGCCGAGCACGCAGCCCAGGCCGCCAGCGACGATCGCGAGCCAGGCACGTCGGTCCCGTCCGCGTGCATAGAGCAACGCGAGCCCGTAGAGGAGGGGGAGGGTCGCGAGGGCCGCGAAGTCGTGCTCCCCGAGAAAGGAGGCCTGCCGGCCGCCGCCGCCGGTGACGAACTTCACGAGGCCGACCGCGTCTGCGACGAGCGTGAAGAGGATGAGGAGGTCGGCGAGGGCGTCGAGGTGCGCCCGCGAGCGAAGAAACGCAAGGGCCCCGAGCGCGAGCGCCGTGAGCTCTACGACCTTCGCGCCTGACACGAAGGCGGTCGCACCGTTCGCGGCGGCGGTCGCGAGGAGCCAGAGACAGAACAGCGCCGCGCTGATCGCGACGGGCCACGCTGCTCGTTCGAGCCCGCGCCTTGCGATCACAGCAAGGGCGACGAGCGCGAGGGCGATCAGCGCGATATCTGCCGGGACGATCGAGGCAGTCGTGCCACCGACGCTCACGTCGATCGACGGTTGGTCTCGAGCGCGAATCAGGCACAACGCGACGGTGGCGAGGAAGAGCGCGAACCGGGCGTCACGCAGCTGTCGCCAGAGTTCCATGTACCGGAGTTCCGTCACGGCGACCTACGATAGTCCGATGCGCGTTGTCCTCATGACAGGTATCTGGCCGCCGGACATCGGCGGGCCCGCCACGCACGGCCCCGACTTCGCATCGTTCCTGCGTGATCGTGGCCACGAGGTCCACGTCGTGACGATGGCCGACCAGGAGCCGACGGAGCGGCCTGTGCCCGTCGAGTGGGTGACGCGCGGGCGTCCGTTCGTCGTTCGCTACCCGGAGGTCGCGGCAGTTGGCTTTCGGCTTGCGCGCCGCGCCGACGTCGTCTACGCGACCGCCACCTACGCCGCGGCCGCGGCCGCGGCGGTCGGCGCTCGGCGCCCTCTCGTGACCAAGCTGGTCTCGGACCCCGCCTACGAGCGGGCGCGACGCTACGGGCTCTTCTCGGGCACGCTCGAAGCGTTCCAGTCCGCGCACGGGGCTCGCACCTTGGCGTTGAAGCGCCTGCGGACCTCGGCCCTCCGTCGTGCGACACGAATCATCGTCCCGAGCCGCTATCTGGCGGACTTCGCAGGAAGCTGGGGCCTCGATCGCTCGCGCATCGAGGTGCTGACGAATCCCGCACCCCCGCCGATCGACGTCGAGCCTTCCGTGCTCGCCCAAGGTACCTTTGTGTTCGTGGGCCGTCTGGCGGAGCAGAAGGCCCTACCGGTCGCACTCGCCGCGCTCCGCGAGGTTCCGGACGCCCGTCTGCTTCTGATCGGCGATGGGCCAGAGCGCGAATCGCTCGAGCGCCGCACCCACGAACTTGGTCTGGACGACCGGGTCCGGTTTCTCGGCAGCGTCTCTCGGGACGAAGTGCTTCGCTACCTCGCCGGCGCGCGAGCAGCCGTCCTCTCGAGCGCATGGGAGAACCTTCCGCATGCGGCGGTGGAGGCCCTGTCGGTCGGCACGCCCGTCGTCTCGACTGCGGTCGGAGGCGTGCCGGAGGTCGTACGCGACGGGGAGAACGGTCTCCTCGTGCCCGCCGGCGACGTTCCGGCGCTGGCAACGGCGCTGAGGAGGATGCTCGACGACGACGCGCTTCGTGACCGGCTCGCGGCCGGGGCACAGCCCTCCGTTGCTGCGATCGGCCGTGACGCGACGTACGAGCGCCTCGAACGTGTTCTGCACGAGGCCGTGGGTTGACGCCACGGGTGCTCTTCGTCGGCCGCGGCCGGCTCAAGCTGCCGCTGGCGCCGTGGTTGGCGAAGAAATGGGATGCGCTCGGCGAGGTGGTCGACCTGCGCGTGCTCAACGCCGGTTCGGGAATCGGTGACCCTCGTTTCCGCATGCTTCCCGATTCCGCGCCTGCGTTCTATTCGCGCTTGCCTCTCGAGATCGCGCGTTCCCTCCGTGTTTTCCGCCCCGATGCAATTGTTGCTTCCGATCCCTACATCGGCGCATCCGCGATCGTCGGCCGCCGACTGGTGGGCTCGAAGGCGAAGATCATCGTGGAGGTACACGGCGATCCGCGCACGTTTACCCGCGGTTACGGATCGCCGGGGCGCAGGGTGCTGTCGCCCCTCACGGATGCGGTAGCACGGCACGGGATTGCGCACGCGGACGCCACCCGCGGTCTGTCTGCGTTCACGTCGTCTCTGATCGAGGATGTGCGCGGTCTACCGGCGACCGCATGCTTTCCCACCTACAGCGATCTCACGGCGTTCACCGAGCGACCGTTGGTGCCGGTCCCGGATGACAAGCGCGTCGTGTTCGTCGGTGCGCTCGAGCAGTACAAGAACGTCGATGGACTCGCCGCGGCCTGGCGGCGCGTGGGGCCAGAGGTCGCCAACTCGGAGTTGATCGTCATCGGCAAGGGCACGCGTGGGCACGTGGTCGACGCGCTCGTGCGCGACATGCCCGGACAGGTCGTCCATCATCCGGAACTGCTGCCCGACGACGTGGCAGCCGCCGTCGACGCATCCCGCGCACTCGTCTTGCCGTCCTGGCCGGAGGGCCTAGGCCGTGTCGTGCTCGAGGCCTTCGCGCGTGGACGAACTGCTGTCGCAACCAACGCCGGCGGGATCCGCGACATCGTCACGGATGGGCATGACGGGATCCTGATCCCTGTCGCCGACACCGACGCGCTCGCAGCCGCACTGCGGCGGGTGCTCGAGGACAAGGAGCTTGCCGATCGGCTCGGTGCCGCCGCTCATACGACCTACGCGCCATGGCACCAGACACCGGAGGACTTCGCTCATGCATACCGCGAGCTCGTCGACCGGACGATCGCGGGCGCCTCGTGAAACTTGTTTTCATCACGCAGGAGCTCGGCCCCGGTCACCCGGTGCTCGCACAGACGGTTGATCTCGTGCGCGGTCTGTCCTCGCGTGTGGACGAGCTCGCCGTCGTCGCGCGCGATGTGGAGTGGGAGGACATCCCCGCGAACGTCAGCATGCGGACGTTCGAGGCGACAGGGAAGATCCGCCGAGGGCTCGCCTTCGAACGATCGCTTGCTGCAGCGTTGCCCGGCGCGGACGCCGTATTCGTCCACATGGTCCCGGAGTTCGCGGTACTCGCTGCGCCGCTGGCGCGGGTGCGAAGGCTGCCGATTCTCTTCTGGTACACGCACTGGAACGTCAGCCGGCAGTTGCGCATCGCCGCGCGGCTCGCGACGGTTGTGCTCAGCGTCGACACGTCGAGCTTTCCGATCGCGACGCCGAAGGTGCGCGGGATCGGGCACGCGATCGACGTTGAGCGGTTCGCCGCGGCGCCACCTGCCGAACACGCCGGACCGCTTCGCCTGCTCGCGTTCGGCCGAACGGCGCGGTGGAAAGGGCTCGCGACGCTCCTCGATGCCGTGTCGCTCGCGCGCGGGGAGGGCGCCGACGTCCGGCTCGAGATCAGAGGGCCATCGTTGACCGACGACGAGCAGACGCACCGGCTCGAGTTGGAGCGGCACATTCTCTCCGATCCCATGTTGCAGTCGCATGCCGAGCTGCTCGCTCCTGTCGCGCGCGAGGAGATGCCGACCTTGCTCGCCGCAAGCGACATCGTCATCAGCCCGAACGAGCCGCGCTCGGGCTCGACGCTCGACAAGGCGGTCTTCGAGGCTGCAGCGTGTGCTCGGCCGGTCATCTCGACGAACACGTCGTTCGCACCGCTGCTCGGCGGCCTGCCCCTGCCGCTGCTGGCGGCGCCGCGCGATGCAGCGGCGCTCGCCGCGGCGATCGCCACCGTCGCTGCGGCCGCTTCGGCCGTGCGCACCGAGACCGGCTCGCTGCTGCGCGAGCGCGTGATAGCCCGCCATTCGCTCGATCACTGGGCCGACGCTGTCCTCGATGTGGTCGGCGAGGTACGATCGCCGCGTGGGACTGCCTCGTCTGCACGGGCGGCCGGCTAGGCCCGCCGCCCCTTTCGAGGACGTTCGCTTCGGGCGACCGTACTTTCTGTCCCTTGCGTCCTGGCGGACGGTCGCACGCCGGCTCGCGAGCACCTTCGCGCTGGTGGTGGTCGACCTCATCGGCCTCGTGGTCGGCCTCTACGCCGCACTTTCCCTGCGGGCGTTCGTCCTCGACCCTCACCCGGTTCTGTGGGGCCTGCTGTGGGATCAGGAACGCGACTGGCTGCCGTTCCTCATCCTGCTGCTGCTCCTCGTCTTCTGGCAGGGACGGCTCTACGCACCGCGAGAGGCACGCGAGGGAGCGGGTCGCGTCGTCCCGAGTGTCTTTCTCGTTGCGGCGCTCTCGCTCGCGTTTGCAATCGGCACCGGCCAGCACTTCACGACGTTCGGCCTCTACGTCGTCGGCGCTGCCTTCGTCGCCGCGCTGATCGCGCTCTCTCGGGCGAGCTATGAGCTGTTCACCGGCATGCTGATGCGTGCCGCCGGCGTCACGCGTAAAGCCGTGATCGTCGGTGAGTCGGAGCAGACGTCGCACCTGCGCGAGACGCTGGGCTCGAGCCGCGGCGGCATCGACTACGAGTTCATCGCAGAGGTGTCACCGGGACCTGAGGTCGAGGATCTTCTCGACGGCGTCGTTCTGCACGAGATCCTCGTCGCCGACGCCGGGTTGCCGGAAGCGCGGCTGCTCGAGATCGTCGAGGCGGCACACCGCCGCGGTGTCCGCGTGCGCATCGCGCCGAGGACGACCGAGCTGCTCGTCGAGCGCGGCGAGTACATCCCGGGGCAAGCGGTGCCGCTCTTCGAGCTCCGCCCGCCGATGTTTGCCGGAACGCAGTGGGTTGTGAAGCGCACGTTCGACCTGGTGGTAGGCGCAGTCATCGTTGTGATCGGCCTGCCGATCTGGCTGCTGCTCGCGCTGCTCGTCAAACTCACCTCCCGCGGGCCGGTCTTCTACGGCGACGACCGGGTCGGTCTCGGTGAGCGCGAGTTCCGGATGTTGAAGTTCCGGACGATGGTTGCCGGCGCCGCCGAGCAGCAGCCCGCACTCGAGAACGCCAACGAGGCCTCGGGCGCGTTGTTCAAGATCCGGCACGACCCACGGGTGACGCCTGTCGGCCGCTTCCTGCGGCGCTTCTCGCTCGACGAGGTGCCGAACGTGCTCAACGTGCTACGAGGCGAGATGTCGCTCGTCGGTCCGCGGCCGCTTCCGATCCGCGATCACGCGCGCCTCGAGGCCTGGCACCGACGCCGGTCGAACGTGCTGCCGGGGATGACGGGCCTGTGGCAGGTTGCGGGCCGCTCCGACCTCAGCTTCGACGACCTGGTCCGGCTCGACTTCTACTACCTCGAGAACTGGTCGATCTGGCTCGACATCACGCTGCTCGTCAAGACCCCGTTCGCGGTCTTCGCCCGCAAGGGCGCGTACTAGCTCACAGAGCTCCCTTTACCATGCCGTAACCCGTCTCTGCGACACTTGCGACGTGCGCGGGCCAAAGATCCTTGCCGTGGCGTCGGCCGTCGACCTGGACTTTCGCTACGGGTGCACGCCGGCGTGGTGGCAACTCTGGAAGGGACTGTACGAGGAGGGCGTGGACCTCGTCGTGACACCGTACCGCGGTCGCCCGGTCGAGTCGCCCTGGTGGCGGACTGCGCCGAACCCCACGTACGTCGAGGGCGAATCCTTCGCGCGCGCCCGGGATGCGGTCGCGCGGCTGAAGGGCGATACGCACCTGCGTCGCGCCGAAGACAGCCCCGAGGACGGCCTCGGCGACCGAATGACGCGCGAGGTGATCTGGCGCTGGGTGACGCCGCGGTGGCGCCGCCATCTCGAGGCGCTCATCGAGCGCGAGCGTCCCGATGCGGTGATCGTCTTCACCGTCCCGATGGCGCACCTGCGGGGAATCCCTACGGCGTTGCGCGAGCGCTTCGGTATCCCGGTCGTTTTCTACGACGGCGACGTGCCGATGAGCTTGCCCGAGTTCGGAGGCATGGACACCGGGTTCAACTGGTATCACCAGGCCGATCCTTCCGAGTACGACCTTGTCGTCTCGAATTCGGAAGGCGGCCTCGAGCGGCTTCGAGAGCTGGGCGCGCGTGACACGGCCGCTGTCTTCTGGGGTGCCGATCCGGACTTCTTTGCGCCCCAGCCGGTCGCGAAGGAGATGGACGTCTTCTTCTACGGCTACGGCGACAAGTTCCGTCGCGAGTGGGTGGAGGCGATGGTCGGTGTCGCGTCACGGCGCTTGCCCGACGTCGACTTCGCGCTTGGAGGGCGAGATTTCCGCGCCGACATCGGCTCGGCGCGTCTCGTCGGCGACGTTCCGTTCAACGCGTTCGCGACTGCCATCTCTGCCGCGCGGATAAATCTCTGCATCACGCGCCGCTCGCACGCGACGGTGCACGCGTCGTCCTCCTGTCGCCCGTTCGAGCTCGCGTCGGCCGGAGCGGCGATCGTCTCGAACCCCTACGACGGCCTCGAGCGTTGGTTCGAGCCGGGGTCCGAGCTCCTGATCGTCAACGACGCAGACCAGGCTGAGGCTGCGTACCGCGACCTGCTCGGGGATCCCGCGCAGGCCGAAGCGATGGGGCAACGCGCACGCGAGCGCGTTCTCGACGAGCACACGTACCGCCATCGCGCACGGCAGTTGCTCGAGCTCGTTGGCGTGGGGGTTGCGGCGTGAAGTGCATCGCGATCGTCCCGGCGTTCAACGAGCAGGGAGCGATCGGAGGAGTGGTCGACGAGATCCTGGCGTTCAACCCCGACTACGACGTGATCGTGATCGACGATGCGTCAGCGGACCGGACGTCGGAGGAGGCCCGCAGTCATGGCGCTCTCGTCGTTCGCCTGCCCTTCAACCTCGGCATCGGCGGCGCCGTGCAGACCGGGTTTCGCTACGCAGCCGATCAGGGCTACGACCTCGCCGTCCGCGTTGACGGCGACGGGCAGCACAATCCCGCTGAGCTTGCACCGTTGATCGAAACCGTCGCCGGCGGGCACGCTGACATCTGCGTTGGCTCTCGGTTCGTGGGGAGCGCGGGGTATCGCTCGTCGCGCTCACGCCGTATCGGGATTCGGATCCTCGCTCGTACCGTCTCGCTCCTCACCGGCCAGCGTGTGACCGACACCACGAGCGGCTTCCAGGTGCTCAACCGGAAAGCCATCGAGCTCTTCGCGGCGGATTACCCGCACGACTACCCCGAGGTGGAGGCCGCGGTGATGCTGCACAAGCACCGGCTTCGCCTCGCCGAAGTGCCGGTGCTGATGCGTGAGCGTCAGGCGGGCAAGTCCTCGATCCGCGGCGTGCACACCGTCTACTACATGGCAAAGGTGATGCTCGCGATTCTGATTGGAGCACTACGCCGGCGGGCGACTCCGCTGGAGGACGCATGATCGCCGCGGGGCAGACACCGCTCACCGTATCGCTCGCGGCCTCTGCCGCGTCGCTTCTCCTCCTGCTCGTCGTCTTCGAGCTGATCCGGTCGCGGCGGCTGCGCGAGCGCTACGCGCTGCTCTGGCTGCTCACCGGCCTCGTGCTCCTGGGACTGTCTGCGTGGCGCGGAGGCCTCAACACCATCGCCGGGTGGCTGGGCGTGGAGACCTACCCACCGGCCGTGCTGTTCGCGGTGGCCGTGCTCTTCGTGCTCGCCGTGCTGCTGCACTACGCGACCGTCCTCTCGCGCGTCTCCGATCAAAACGTGATCCTGGCGCAGCGACTGGCACTGCTCGAGCTCGAGCTCAGGAAGCGCGGTGCGGCACCGGAGCCGGCCGCAGCCGCGGAACCAGAAACCACAGCGCACTGAGGAGTAGCGCGAGGGCGGGCATTGCGGGCGCGAGACCTTTCCAGAACGCGGCGTCGGCGTAGCCTTGCGCTGCGGCGCGAAGGAGGACGAATGCGATCCAGCCGCCGAGACCAACTGCGAAGAGGCCGGAGCGCCGGGCGACACCGAGGATGCCGGCGAGCAGCGCCCACTCGGCGAATGTGATGCTCCACGCCGTCTCATGGAGACCATTGCGGATGTCGGAGAGTGGGCCGACTCCCCAGATCGCCAGTCCGGCGACCCCGGCGCACGCCCCGGCAACCGCAAGCAGCGGACGCGGCACGAATGCGAACACCAAAGCGGTCGCCGCGCCGACTGCGAACACAAGCGGGTGGCGAAGACCGACGAGCGCCGGCAGAGCCTCGTGGACGAACGTGTGCCGGTAGGTAGTGAGGGTGTAGGCGGTCCCGAGCAGCGGTAGGGCGGCGTAGACCGTGGCCGCCACGGCTCCGAAACGCGGGCCGGAAAGCCGGCGGCCGGAGAACGCGATGCCGACGACCGTGATTTGCCCGAGGACGATCGCGACTGCCGTCGCGACCACGGAGCCGCTCGACGTCTCTACGCGTACGGTGATCTGCGAGATCAGCTCCGCCGCGCACCCGACCGCCAACCAGATCAGGGAGCGCACGCGACCTCCTCGAGGATGGGAACGAGCCGCGAGGCAAAGAGTCTTGTCGTGTGCTCGCGCTCGACGCGCGCGCGGCCTTCGCGCTCAAGCGTTTCCCTCAGCGCGCCGTCCTCGAGCACGCGGCGGATGCCGTCCTCAAGCTCTTGCGCGGACTCGGCGCTCACCACGACAGCTGTCCTGTCGCGGCCGATGTAGTCGTCCAGCGTCGAGCGATGGGTGACCACCGTGGCGCGCCCCATTGCCATTGCATCGAGCAGCACGGTCTGGCCCGAGCAATCCGCGCCGCGGTCGAACTCCTGTGCGTGCGTGGGGACGACGACGCACGTCGCTCGGCGATAGAGCTCGCGGAGCCTGATGGGCGACACGTCGAGCTCAACTCTCACGTGCGGAGGGAACTCGATGCCACGAACATTTCGCTCGCTCGCGACGACGGTCGCCTCGACGTCGAGCGAGCGGAGCGCGCGGGCAAACGTCGCGTAGTCCCGGCCCTCGTCGCGTCCCACAGCCAGCACGTGAGGCTCGTCTGTTCGCGGGTCAGGCGTATAGAAGATGTCGTCGACACCGAGCAGCACGAGATGAACCTTGGCCGAATCCAGCCGAACTTGCTTGAGCAGGAGGTTCCGCTGGGCCTCCGCCAAACACACGATTGCGTCGGCACTCCTCAACGAGGCGACGAGCACCTGCCGGCGCACGCCGCGGACCCGTCGCAACGTGGTGCAGAGGTTGATGTTCAAGACCACCGTCTTTGGTCCCCGGCGCATGCGGGAGGCCAGCGGTAGCAAGCTGCCGAGCGGCGTGACGATCACGTCCGCGCCCGACGACTCGAACGGCACGGCCAGTTCCCGGGCCAGCCAGGTGACGCGATGCGCTACGCCCGGGAGGCGCGTCCGCCGCCGGAGGCGCGAGTCCTGGATGCGTGCGTCGATACCGTGCTCGGCGAGGTGGTTCTGGCCCAGCAGGCCGGTATCCGGGGCGACTCGGTCCGCGATTGCCGAAGCCAGCCCTGCTCGCGGATTCGCGTACGCAAAATCGACCCGCACTAGGCCGGTGTGCGAGCCATGTCGCGATACCACGCGACCGTCCGCTCAAGTCCGTCGCGGAGCGACGTCCGTGCCTCGAAGTCGAACAGCTCTGCTGCTCTCGACGCATCCAGCTGTCGGCGCGGCTGGCCGTTCGGCATCGAGGTGTCCCACACCATCTCGCCATCGAAGCCGGTCAGGTCGGCGATCGTCTCGGCCAGTTCGCGGATCGACGTCTCCACGCCCGTCCCGAGGTTGACAGGCTCGGCGCCGTCGTAGCGCTCCGCGGCGAGCACGAGCCCTTCGGCGCAGTCGTCCACGTACAGAAACTCACGGGTCGGCGAACCGTCGCCCCAGAGCACCACTTCGCGCTCACCCTCGACCATCTTGCGGATGAGCGCCGGGATTACGTGTGACGACTCCAGATCGAAATTGTCGCGCGGCCCGTAGAGGTTCGCGGGCAAGAGAAAGATCACATCCAGGTCGTATTGCTCGCGGTAAGCCTGCGCGCCGACCAGGACGGCCTTCTTCGCAACGCCGTACGGGGCGTTGGTCTCTTCGGGGTAGCCGTTCCAGAGGTCGTCCTCGTGGAACGGGACCGGCGTGAACTTCGGGTACGAGCAGACCGTGCCGGTGACGATCGTTTTCTGCACCTCGTGCTGCCGCGACAGTTCGAGCACATGGGCGCCCATCATCAGGTTCGCGTACCAGTACCGGCCTGGATTCGAGCGGTTTGCCCCGATCCCGCCCACCTCGGCGGCGAGATGGAACACAAGCTCAGGCCGCGCGTCGGCGTACATGCGTTCAGCGTCTTCGAAGCGCGTCAGGTCATAGTCGCGCCGCCGCGGCACGAAGACGTCATGACCAGCCGCCTCAAGACGCTCGACGAGATGCGACCCGAGAAATCCCCCGCCTCCGGTTACGAGCGCGCGACTCATTTCGACTCGGCGCGCGCCCGGGTCATCCAGTCGACACGGCCGACCCAGCGCTCGCGGTTTTCCGCGTACCAGCGAATCGTCCGTCGCACACCCTCTTCCCACGACACCTTCGGCTCCCAGCCGGTTTCCGCGTTGAGCTTCTCGTAGCCGACCCGTAGCGCCATCACGTCGGTCGTTCCTGGCCGCAGGCGCTTGTCATTGGTGACGACATGCCGGTCGTCGCCCCAGTAACCATCTTCTTCGCCTGTCTTCAGGATCAGATCGCACCAATCGCGCATCGAGATGTTCTCACCCTGGCCGTAGACGTAGAGATCACCGGGGATCCCCTTCGCGGCGACCGTGAGGTGGCCGCGAACACCATCGGTGCAGAAGCAGAAGTCGCGCAACGGCTCGAGCGCACCGAGCTCGATCTCTGGGCGCGACAACGCCTGCGAGATGATCGTCCCCGTGACGTAGCGCGGGTTCTGGCGAGGGCCGTAGTTGTTGAACATGCGCGTCACCACGCCAGGCACTCCATACCCGTCGTGGTAGTTCATCGTCAGGAAGTCGGCTGCGACCTTTGCAGTTGCGTAGATCGACTTCGGGTTGATCGGCGAACGCTCGTGCAGGATCAGCGAGCCTAGATCGTCGAAGTCGTGATGGTGGGCGACGTCCTTGTGGACGTTGCCGTACTCCTCCGACGTTCCCGCGGTGTCGAACTTCTCGAGCTCGACGTCGTGGTCGACCATTGACTGCAGGAGGTTGAGCGTTCCGACGGTGTTCGCCATCACGGTCTCGTAGGGACGATGCCAGGACTCTCCGACGTGAGCCTGAGCGCCGAGATGGAAGACGTACGGCTTGTCGGGAGCGGTCACCAGGTGGTCGCGCACCAGATAGTCGATCGAGGTCTTGTCGGTCAGATCGGCGAAGACGACCGTCAGTTCGCTGCGCGAGCTCCCGATGTTGTTCAGGGCGCCTGACGAGGTCGCGCGCACGAACGCGATGACGTGTGCCCCGAGGGCCACCAGGGCTTCGGTGAGATGCGAGCCCATGAAACCGTCGGCTCCCGTGACGAGGCAGGTACGGTCGCGGTAGCTGTCGCCGAACTCGGCGCGCAGTGCCTCGACTGCCGCCTCGTCCCATTGGCTTTCGTGGGAAGTCATGGGCGGAAGCGTACCGCTCATCTGTGAGCGAATCGCCACGTCTGCGAGGCTCCGCCGTATGGACTCGACGACCGACTCTCTCGAGCATGCCACCGATCTGCTGAATACCGCGGAAGCGGGAGGCCGTGTCGTTCGCGGCGCTGCCGTGCGCGCGGCGGGGTACGGCGCCGGCACCCTCTTCGGGGCCGTCGGCTCGTTCTTCCTGCTGCGGCACCTCGGGGTCTCGGATTTCGGCCGCTATGCGACCGTCACCGCGCTCCTCGCCATAGTCCAGGGCATCAGCGACGGCGGGTTGACCGCGGTCGGCTCGCGGGAGCTGGCGTTGCTCGGCGGCGAGGATCGCGCGCGCCTGATGCGCAACCTCGTGACCCTGCGGTTGACCATCACTCCGATCGGCGTGCTGCTCGCCGTGGGTTTCGCGATCGTGGCGGGTTACGACCGCCAGATGGTGCTCGGGACGCTCCTCGGCGGTATCGGCGTGGTGTTCATCATCACGCAGACGACGATGGCGATGCCGCTCGTGGTGAATCTCCAGTTGGTGCGCCTGACCATCTTCGAGGTGGCGAAGGGGGCGTTGAACCTCGTGGCGATCGTGCTCCTGGTCTTGCTCGGCGCCAAGCTCCTGCCCTTCTTCGCGGCGCAGGCGGTGACCGGCGCAGCTCTGCTCGCCGTCGCACCGTTCGTGGTACGAGCGCGTGGCTCGCTCGTCCCGGGCTACGACCCGGCGCTTGTCCGGCCACTACTGCGCGAGGCGCTCCCGCTGGCGGTGGCGCTGGTGATGAACGTCATCTACTTCCGCGTCCTGATGATCATCATGTCGCTGCTGGCCTCCAAGCACGAGCTCGGGCTGTTCGCGACGTCATTCCAGGTCTTCACCGTGATCTGGAGCCTGCCGCTCGTCGTGCTCTCGAGTGCACTGCCTCTGCTGGCAGTCGCGGGCCGAGACGACGGTGACCGGCTGGGTCGCGGCCTGCAGTCGATCACCGAGGTCGGGCTCGCGGCAGGCGTGTTCCTCACGCTGGTCGTCTACGCACTTGCCACGCCCGCGATCAGGCTTCTCGGTGGCGCGCAGTTCGCGGGCGCCGCGCCGGTGTTGCAGATCCAGGCGTTCGCGCTGGTGCCTGTATTCCTCGGGCAGGCATGGCAGCTCGGGCTGCTCTCCGTGCGCCGGCAGTCGGCGTTGATCTGGGCGAACGCGATCGCGCTCGTAGCGGTGATCGTGATCGGCACCGTGTTCGTGAGCGCCTGGAGCTCGCGTGGTGCGGCCGTCGCCGCCGTGATCGCGGAGTCGCTGCTGGCAGCGCTTGTGTACGTATTCCTGCGGCGCGCGCGGCCGCAGTCCACACCGACGCTCGGTCGGACGCCACGCGTCCTCCTCGCGGCGGTCCCGGCGTATGCGGTGCTCGCCATCCCGGCCCCCTGGCCGGTGCAGCTCGTTCTCTCGTGCGCGCTCTTCGTCGCCGGCTGCCTCCTCGGGAGAGCGCTGCCGCCGGAACTACTCGACGCCCTGCGCCGGCGTCAAAGCAACTCGGCGTAGACGGCGTCCGTCGCACGCGCCGTCGTGTCCCAGGAGTAGCGGCGCGCCCGTTCCAGCCCGCGCGCGGACCACTCCTCGGGCGCGGCCAGGACGTCGAGGACCGCATCTGCGATCGCTCGCGGATCGTGGGGATCAAACAGGCGGGCGGCCTCGTCCACTACCTCCGGCAGCGCCGCTGCGTTGGAGCAGGCGACGGGACATCCGCACGCCATCGCCTCGAGCGGCGGCAAGCCGAAGCCCTCGTAGAGCGATGGGAACACGACGGCGGAGGCGGTTTGCATGAGCGTCACGACCTCGTCCCACCCGAGATGGCCACGTGCCTCGACTCCGTCCGGCAGCGCACCGAACTCGCCTCCGCCGGTCAGCACGAGCCGGAGGTCCGGCCGTTCGCGGCGGATGAGCGAGAACGCCTCGAACAGGCGTGCGTGGTTCTTGTGCGGCCAGCTGCGCGCCGGGTAGAGGAGGAACGGTTCGCGCTGCCGCGAGGCCGGCCGCAGCCGTTCATGGTCGAGCGCGAGCGGGACGACACGGATGCGTTCCGGGTCGAGGTTGAGGTGCTCGATCGCCCGGTCGCGGACGAAGTCGCTGATCACGATCACGCGACTCGCGCCGCGGATCGACGGATGCCACGCAGCGGCCCTGAACAGCCGCTCCGCCCGCGGGAACATCGCCGGCAGATCGAGGTGCTGGAGATCGACAAGCGTCACGATGCTTGGTTGAGAAACCCTCGGGATCCGGAGGGTGAGCGGGTAATGCACCACGTTTGCGTCGCGGAGGTCGTGACGCAGCGGTCCCGGCCGCAACGTCGCCGCCGTCATCGCCACAAGGCGCTGCGGGGGCGTCCGGGCAAGGCGATACCCGGTCGTGATCTCGGACGGCAGCCCTTCGGCGGACGTCGGTGCCACGGGGGGCAGGAGCACCTTGTATTCCAACTCGCCGACGCGCCCGAGTCCCCGCAGCAACTCGCGCACATATGTCTCACTGCCGCCGA
>DATBDB010000217.1:0-11490 GCA_036270155.1 Gaiellaceae bacterium | reverse complement strand
GATCGCGATGATCGCCTACACCGGAATCGAGACGGTGTCGAACCTCGCGGAGGAGGCGCGCGACCCGGTCCGATCGATCCCGCGCTCGATCTCGTGGGTCGCGATCGCCGTCTTCGCGATCTACTTCACGCTCCCGTGGATCGCGCTTTCGGCGATGCCGGTCGTGAAGGAGGGCGGCAAGTACGTCACGCCGCTGGGGCAGCCGCCCCCGCACGGGTTCAAGAACGACCCGGTGCTCGGCCTCGTCGAGAACCTCGGGCTGCACGGCAGCGCGCTCTCGATCGCGAAGATCTACGTCGGCGTTCTCGCGGCGACGATCCTGTTCATCGCGACGAATGCGGGCGTGATCGGCGCGTCGCGCATCACGTACGCGATGGCGAGCTACCGGCAGCTGCCGTCGATCTTCCGCCGCCTGCATCCGAAGCTCAAGACGCCGTGGCTCTCCCTCGTCGTCTTCGCCGGGATCGGCCCGACGATCTTCCTGCTCTCCGGCAAGGTCGACTTCCTCGGCCGGATGTACGCGTTCGGCGCGATGCTGTCGTTTACGATCGCGCACCTCTCCGTGGTCGCGTTGCGCGTGCGCCGGCCCGACGACGAGCTCGAGTGGCGCGCGCGGCCGAACCTCACGATCCGCGGCATCAGCTGGCCGCTTTTCGCGCTCGTCGGCGCGCTGGGGACCGGCGCCGCGTGGCTCGTCGTGGTGATCCAGGACGCTCCGACGCGGTATGCAGGCACGGCGTGGCTCGCGGTCGGGCTGCTCTTCTATGTGCTCTACCGGCGCGCGCTCAAGCTCCCGCTGCGCGAGACCCACCGGGCGCCGGTGCCGCTCGGGCCTGCGCTTGCGCTCGAGTACCGCTCGATCCTCGTCCCGATCGTCGCCGGCGACGAGTCGCGTGAGGCCGTCGAGGTCGCCGCCCGGCTCGCAACCGAGCGCGCGGGTCGGATCGTGCTGCTGCGTGTGATCGTCGTGCCGCTCGAACTGCCGCTCGACGCCGACCTGACCGAGCAGGTCGAAGAGGCACATGCCCTGCTCGATGCGGCCTACGCGATCGTCGAGCCCTACGGCGTCCGCGCGGTCGAGCGGGTCGTGCGCGCACGCCAGGCGGGCCGCGCGATCGTCGAGGAAGCCGACCGGCGCGTCACAGAGGTCGTGGTGCTCGGCGCTCGACGCGGCGGCTACAAGACCATCTTCGGGAGTACCGTTGAGTATGTGTTGAAGCACGCACCGTGCCGCGTGATGGTCGCCGCGGGGAGGAAGGCCGCGTGACGCCAGGCGTCGGCTCGACGGAGCCGCTATGACCATGTACCGGACGCTCGTCCGCACGATCGCGGGTGTGATGATCGCGATGGGCCTGGCGATGCTCGCGATCACGCTTCGGCATGGGTTCGGGGTGGGCGTGATCCTCGGGCTGCTCTTCATCGGCGCGGGCGTGGGGCGCCTGCTGATGCTCCGGAGCAAGACCTAACTTGGCCAGGAAGCTCCCCGGCCTGAAGCGCGAGCTCGACGCACGCGCGCTCTTCTCCGTCGCCTACGGCGAGATCGCCTCCTCGATCTACTTCGCACTCGGCGTCGTCGCCGCCCACGCGCTCGGGTTCACGCCTCTCGTGCTGCTGATCGTCGGTGTCCTGTTCTTGATCGTCTCGTTCTCGTACGCGGAGGGCACAGCCGCCCTGCCGGAGACGGGGGGCGCCGCGACCTTCGTGCGCCGCGCGCTGAACGACCTCGCCGGCTTCCTGACCGGCTGGGCGCTCTTCCTCGACTACCTGATCGTGATCTCGCTGTCCGCGCTCTTCCTGCCGCACTACCTCTCTGGGGCCCTGCGTATCCCGGCGCTCGATCGCAACCCGTGGGACGTGGTCGTCGCCGTCTGCGTGATCATGATCGTCGCGGCCGTGAGGCTTGTCCGGCGACCGTCGCTGTACGGCGTGGGGATCCTCGTCCCGGCGCTCGACCTCCTGACGCAGTTGCTGCTCGTCGTCCTCGGGTTCGTGTTCCTCTTCTCGCCGCACGCACTGACGCGCGGCACCCATCTCGGCACGCATCCGACGTGGGGCGCGATCGCGTTCGCGCTCCCGCTGGCGATGCTCGCCTTCACCGGCCTCGAGACGGTGGCGAACCTGGCGGAGGAAGCGAGACGTCCGGGAGTCGACATACCTCGCTCCGTCTTCGGCGCGATTGCGACGGTCGTGACGACCTACGTCGCGATCGCCGTGGTCGCGGTCTCAGCCTTCCCGGGGCCGAACACCGAGCTCGGCACGACGTGGATCCGGGCGCCGCTGCTCGGCGTCGCCGACCGTCTGAAGAGCGAGCTGCCGTGGGTGTTCGGCGACATGCTCCGCATCTACGTCGGAATCACCGGTGCCCTGATCCTGCTGGCGGCCGTCACAACGTCCACATCCGGCTTCTCCCGGCTCGCGTACTCGCTCGGCGAGCACGGACAGCTGCCTCGGAGCTTCGGACGTCTCAGTCGTCGCGTGCACGTCTCGCCGCACGCGGTCGTCTCCGCTGCGGTTGTCTCATCGTTGCTCGTGATCGGCTCGTCGTTCCTCAAGAACGAGGTGGCGTTCCTCGCGTCCCTCTTCTCGTTCGGCGTCCTGCTCGCGTTCACGGCCGCCCAGCTCGCGGTGATCAAGCTGCGCATCGACGAGCCGGATCTCCCGCGGCCGTATCGCGCGCCGTTCAATGTGAGCTTTCGGGGTGCGGAGATCCCCATTCCGGCAATCGTCGGGTCGATTGCGACCTTCGCGGTCTTCATCGTGGCCCTGGCGACGCATCCCGCCGCGCGGTACGCCGGGCCGGCCTGGCTCGCGCTCGGGCTGGTGGTCTTCGTTTCGGTCCGCATCGCCCGCGGCGAAGGGCTGATGGAGCGCGTGACGGCGCCCGACGAGCGGACGATCGAGCCGCCGGTCACGTTCAACAAGATCCTCGTCCCGATGAAGCTCGGGATCATCGGCGAGGAGATGCTCGCGACGGCGATCAGGCTGGCCAGCGACCACGGGGCTGAGGTGCAGGCGCTGCACGTGATCCGGGTCCCGCTCGAGCAGTCGCTCGAGGGCGAGATGGTCGACGAGGAGGAGCGCGCGGAAGCGTCGATCGCCGAGGCGAAGCTGCTCGGCACCGAGCACGACGTCATCGTCGAAGGCGTCACGATCCGCGCGCGGGCGATCGGCCACGCGATCGTCGCCCGGGCCGAGGCGGTCGGGGCCGACCTGATCGTGCTCGGGTCGGCGCCGCGCTGGCGCCGCCAGTCGCGGTTCTTCTCGCCGACGGTCGACTACGTCCTGCGACGCGCCCCCTGCGAGGTGCTGATCGTCGCCTTCCCGCAGAGCGTGATGGACGAGGAACTCGCGGCCACCTGACCCTAAGGAGTACATTCCGCCGCTGTGAAAGCAATCGTCATCGGAAGTGGCCGGGTCGGCTCGAACGTGGCCCTGCAGCTGCAGGGGTCCGGGTGGGACGTCACGGTCGTCGATGAGAACGAGGACGCCCTCGCGCGGCTGGGGGAGTCGTGGACTGGGGGGTTCGTCGTCGGGCACGGCATGGACCTCCAGCTCCTCCGTGAGGCGGGCATCGAGGAGGCGGACGCTGTGGTCGTCACGACCGACGGCGACAACACGAACCTGGTGATCGCCCAAGGGGCGCAGAAGCACTTCGAGGTGCCGACGGTCGTCGTCCGCGTGCTCGATCCGGCGCGCGCCCAGTTCTACGCGAGCCGCGGGCTGCGAATCGTCTGCCCGACCTCGGCCGCGATCGAGACCCTCGTCGGCGCTGTGCGCGAAGCCGAAGGGGTGGTGGACTGATGTATCTCATCATCGCCGGTGGCGGCAAGGTCGGCACCAACCTCACGCGGTCATTGCTGCGCGCGGGGCACGAGGTGACGTTGATCGAGCAGCAGCCGTACCGCTTCGATCGGCTCGAGGCCGAGTTCGAGCACCAGGTGATCCGAGGCGACGCGACCGAGATGTTCGTGCTCGAGCGCGCCGGCATCAAGCGTCCGCCGGACCTGCTGATCGCCGCGACCGGCGACGATGAGGACAACATCATCATCTGCCAGCTCGCGCGCGAGAAATACGGCGTGAACAACGTGATCGCCCGCATCAACGATCCGCGCAACCAGCCGTACTTCGACCTGCTCGGGATCTCGCCGACCGTGTCGGCGACCGGCGCGATCATGGGGCTGATCGAGCACGAGGTGCCGGACCACGGCCTGATCCACCTGCTCGAGCTGCGCAAGGAGAACCTCGAGATCGTCGAGCTGACGATCGACGAAGCGGCAAATTCCAAGGGCAAGCGCGTCGGCTCGCTCCGGCTGCCGGAAGGCGCCCGGATCATCTCGGTCGTCCGAGACGGCACCGCTGAGATCCCGGACGAGCAGACCCAGCTCCAGCTCGGTGATCAGGTTCTGGCAATCCTTGAACCTGGCAAGGAGGACGAGCTGCGCCGCGTCCTCCTGACCGACTGATCACTCTTTAGGTTGATCGGCGCTCCTCCGGGAGCGCTACCGTAGGGAGGTGCGCCGCCCAGCGCCGCCCATCCTCCTCGCCTGGTTCGCCGCGTTTGCAGGCGGTCTCTCGATCATCTCGGCGCTAACGCCGGAGATGGCAAACCGCGTCGACCTGGTGCAAGGCGTGCTGCCGCCTGGAGCGCCAGGCGCCGCCCGCACCCTCGTGCTCGCCCTCGGGCTCGGGATGATCTGGCTGTCGCGTGGGCTCGCCCGCCGGAAGCGCCGCGCGTGGTGGCTCGCGATCGCAGTGGTCTCGGCGTCCGCCGTCGCTCACCTCGCCAAGGGCCTCGACATCGAAGAGGCGACGACCCACCTGATCCTGCTCGTCGGTCTTGTCCGGACCCGGCGCCACTTCGTCGCTCCGGGCGACCCGACCACGGTGCTGCCGCTGCTTCAGGTATTCGCCGCGATCGCGGTCTGCGTACCGCTGCTGATCGTCCTCAGCAGCGAGACCGACCGCGTCACGCAACGGGTCGAGACTGCGTCCCTGCTCCTGATCGGCGGGCTCGCGGTCCGCGCGCTCTGGCTGTGGCTGCGTCCGCACCCGATGATCCCTCCGTGCCACGACGACCACGACCGCGCGGCCGAGCTGGTGCAGGAGCACGGCACGGACAGCCTCGCGTACTTCGCGCTGCGCCGCGACAAGAGCTACTTCTTCTCGGCGAGCGGTAAGTCATTCCTCGCCTACCGCGTGATCGGCGGCACCGCGCTCGTCGCGGGCGATCCGATCGGCGACGACAGCGAACGGCACGAACTCGTTGCCGAGTTCGTGCGGGTTGCGCACACGAAAGGCTGGCGGGTCGCTGTTGCGGGCGCATCCGGCGATGCGCTTGGGGATTACGTCGACCTCGGATTCAAGTCGATGTACCTCGGCGACGAGGCGGTGATCCGGCCGAGTGAGTTCTCGCTCGAGGGCCGGGCGATCCGCAAGGTGCGCCAGTCGGTTTCCCGGTTGGAGAAGAGTGGGTACGAGGTGCGGGTGCTGTCGACCGCGGACGCCGACGAGACGCTGAAGTCCGAGCTGCGCGCCGTCTCGGAGGAATGGCGCGGCAACTGGCCGGAGCGCGGCTTCACGATGGCGATGGACGCGCTCTTCCGGTACCCCGACACGGTGCTCGCCGTTGCGATCGCTCCCGACAAGTCGGTCGGCGGGTTCTTGCAGCTCGTCCCCTCGCCGGCAAGTGACGGCTACTCGCTCTCGTCGATGCGGCGCCGCAAGGAGACGCCGAACGGGCTGATGGAGTACCTGATCACCGAGGCGGTCGCGTGGGCGCGCGAGCACGCGGTCACCGAGGTGTCGCTCAACTTCGCGGTTTTCGCGGACTTCCTCGTCGCCGAGGAGGGAGCGAGCCGCACCACTCGGTCCATTCGTTGGCTCCTGCTGAAAGGCGACCGGCTCTTCCAGCTCGAGCGGCTGCATAGCTTCAACCGCAAGTTCTTCCCGCACTGGCGCCGGCGGTACTTCTGCTTCGAGCGCTGGAGCGACCTGCCGCTCGCGGGGCTTGCCTACCTGCACGCCGAGTCGCTGCTCACGCCGCCCGGCCCGTGGGTCCGGACACCGGACCTCACGGCGCAGTGAGGTGGGCGCTTCTGGTGCTCGTCGGCGCCCTCGCGTTCCTGCCCGCCGCCGCGCGCTCGACGCCGACGAGCACAGGTGACTGGCCCGTCTTCGGTTTCGACGCTGCGCGCCACAACAGCAACCTCGCGTCGACGATCACCGCGCAAAACGTCGGGGACTTGAAGCGCCTGAAGGTGGCGCTCGACGGCACGGTCGACTCCTCGCCGATCTTCGTCGGCGGGAGGTTCGTGATCACGACGACGTACGGCCGGACGGAGGCGCTCGATCCCGACACGGGGAAGGTGCTGTGGGGGTTCACGCCGCCTGCGTATTCGCGCCTTGCAGGTTCTGCGCAGATCACCAACGCGTCGCCGGCCGCGTCGACCGATCGCGCCGCCGTCTACGCGGCCGCGTCCGACGGAAGGATCCGCAAGCTGCGGCTCTCCGACGGGAAGGTGCTCTGGACGACCGTGATCACGCGCGATGCGACGCGCGAGAAGATCACGTCGTCGTTGAACGTTTCACGAGGGCTCGTGATTGCGACGACGGGTGGGTACTACGGCGACGCGCCGCCTTACCAGGGCCACGTCGTGACGATATCCGAGGGAACCGGACGCATCGCGCACGTCTGGAACTCGCTCTGCTCGAACCGGCGTGCGGTGATCGTGCCGCGCACCTGCGCCTCGAGCGACTCGGCGATCTGGTCCCGGAACGGCGCCGCGGTCGATCCGGCGAACGGCACCCTCGTCGTCGCGACGGGGAACGGCCCGTGGAACGGCAGCACCGACTGGGGCGACAGCACGCTCGTCCTCTCGCCCGACGCGGCGCGCTTGCTGCGGCATTGGACACCCACGAACCAGAAGGCCCTCGAGGCGTCGGACGGCGACCTGGGGTCGACGAGCCCCGGCCTCCTCGACGGCGGGCTCGCGGTGCAAGGCGGCAAGGACGGAAAGGTCCGCCTCCTGCAGCTCCACCGTCTGCCCGGCGTCAACAGCCGCGCCGGGGGTGAGCTGCAGACGATCTCGACACCCGGCGGCTCCGGGCTCTTCAGCGTCCCGGCGATCTGGAAGGGGAAGTGGGTATTCCTCTCGACCGACGGCGGCACGGCTGCGTGGCTCCTCCGTGGCGGACGCTTGCACTCGGTCTGGTCGAACGGGAACGGCGGCACCTCGCCCGTGCTTGCGGGGAACCTGCTCTACGTCGCGGGCAATGGAGCGGTGAACGTCTACGTGCCGACAAGCGGTAAGCACGTCGCGACGCTGCCGTCAGGCCCCGTGCATTGGCAGAGCCCGATCATCGCCAACGGACACGTCGCGATGCCTGAGGGGAACGCCAACGACCACGCGACCACCGGCGTGCTCGACATCTACCGGTGACGAAGGTTGCGCTCATGCTGGTCGCGGCCGGCCTCGTTGCGACGTCGGCGTCTGCACGATCTCGGGCCCCGCATCTCGCGCCCGTTGCGACGTTCGTGGCGCCCGTCTATGCCAGGTCGGCGCCCGGCGAGCCGACGAATCTCTACGTGGTTGAGCAGGCCGGACGGATCATGGTGCTGCAAAACGGCGCGGTGCGCGCGACGCCGTTCCTCGACATCCGCTCGATCGTCCAGTCCGGTGGGGAGGAAGGCCTCCTCTCGGTCGCGTTCGATCCCGACTATGCGACGAACCATCGCTTCTATGTCGATTACACCGACGTGAACGGCGACACGCGCGTCGTGCGCTACACGTCGAACGGGACGACTGCGATCCCGGGCTCCGCGAAACTGCTCGTGTTCGTCAAGGACTTCGCCTCGAACCACAACGGCGGGCAACTCCAGTTCGGCCCGGACAAGCGGCTCTACTGGGGAAACGGGGACGGTGGAGGCGGGGGTGACCCACAGCACAACGGCCAGACCCTCGCCCGCCCGTTCGCGAAGATCATGCGGCTGAACGTGAACGCGCCAAAGGTGTACTGGCAGCTGGTTGCGTACGGTCTTCGCAACCCGTGGCGCTTCTCGTTCGACCGTGCGAACGGCGACCTCTATATCGGCGACGTCGGTCAGGGCACTTGGGAGGAGATCGACTACCTCAAGCGCGGCAAAGCCGGGCTGACAAACTTCGGGTGGAACCGCTACGAGGGCAAGCACGTCTACGACGCGAGCACGTCGCTGCTCGGGCGCGGGGAGTACCGGCCTCCGGTCGCCGAGTACTCGCACTCGACCGGCGGCTGCTCGGTCACGGGCGGCTACGTCTATCGCGGCAAGGCTGTGCCGGCCGCGGTGGGGCGGTACTTCTACGGTGACTACTGCACCGGCTACATCTGGAGCTTCAAGATCGCGAACGGCAAGGCAACCGGCCTGCGGCGTGAGCCGTTCCAGCTGAAGGGGCTGTCGTCCTTCGGCGAAGACGCGGACGGCGAGCTGTACTTGATGTCCGACCGCGGCTCGCTCGTTCGTCTCGCCGATTAGATGGCTGATTAGCCGCTGCGGCGGCGCCGAACCTGGGGGCCTTGCGCTCCGAGTGCCGCAAAGGCGATCGTCTGCAGCGACTCGTTCAGGTCGCGCAGCTCGCGCGCGATCACAGCCAGCTCCTCGCGGCGTTCGTTCCGCGCGTTCATGCGCGCCAGCTCCGCGACGAGGCGATCAAGCCGCGCGAGGACTGCCTCGAGCTGCCTGTCGGAAAGCTCGCTCCCTTCCATACCCCGAATTCTAGGCGGCAAGATCAGCGTCGCGCGCGCGCGATCAGCAGGTCGAGCGGCTTCCAGAATGCGGCGCGAGCCTCGGCGGTTGTCGCCTTCGGCGCTGCGTGATCGGCGACGAACGAGCCATGCGCGCGCACCACCTGGTACCGCTTGCGGTTCGGCGGGTGCCGCGCGAGCCAGGCCCAGAAAGCGCTCGCTCCGCCGGGGCCTGCAACGGTGTCTTGCTCGCCGACCTGGAGCAGGACGTCTGTCGAGCGCGGCAGTGCCGGTAACGGCACTCCGGGAATCTCACCCGCCGGGAAGACGGCATCGACCGCGCGCGGCTGGGGTAAGCGCCAGCTGTGGGCGTTGGCGGCATAGGTCAGCGCGAGCGAGGCGCCATAGGAGTAGCCGGCTGCGACGACAGGTGTGCGTGCCGGCAACGCGAGGCGACGGAAGCCCTCCGCAATGCCTGCGCGGTAGGCACTCGCCCGCGCCGCACCTGGCGCATCGCCTCCGAGTTGGTAGCGCGGGAAGATCACGGCGTCGCCCTGGGCGGTCAGGTGGTCGAGCCAGGGCCAGAACTGGGCGACCCATGGATACGACGCAGAGGGAGGAGCGACCTTCCAGCCGTGCCCGAAGACGATCACCGTGCGCACAGGCCCGGGCCGGCGCACAACCCACACCTGATCGGCGCCGCGCCCGTAGGGGCCGTGCACCGGCGAGTGCAGCGCCACGGCGGCCGCCACGGTCGCCATCACCGGTAGGTCACCACCAGCGCGGCGATGAGGACCCAGAGCGCGACGGTCGCGAGCAGCGGCCGGTCCGCGAGCAGCACGTTCTCGGGCTCCTCGCCGAGGTCCTGGCGGCGAACGAGGTAGACGTAGCGCGCGACGCCGAACGCGACGAACGGCACGGTGATCGCCATCGATCGGGCATGCGGCGCGTACTCGATCGCGTATGCGGCATAGCTCGCTACGGTCGCCGCCCCCGTTGCGAGCACAACGGCATCCAGGGTCGGGAGGGAGTAGGCGCGGAGCGCCGCGCGCCCGGGGGTTTCGCCCTGCGCAGCGAGCACCAGTTCTGCACGCCGCTTCGCGAGACCGAGGAAGGTCGCGAGCAGCGCGGTGCACAGGAGGAGCCACACAGAGATGTGGACGTCGACGGCGTCTGCGCCCACCGCCGCCCGCACGACGAAGAGTGCAGCGATCGTTAGCACGTCGACGATTGCGACTCGCTTGAGCACGACGGTGTACGCGAGTTGAAGGGCGGTGAACCCGAGGGCGTACTGCAACGAGTCGAGGCCCAGGAGCGCCGCCGCGGAGATCCCTGTGACTGCAAGCAGCGCGGCGGTCCCGAGCGCGAGCTGGGGTGAGAGTGCGCCGCGCGCGATCGGGCGGTTTCGCTTGAGGGGGTGCTTTCGGTCCGCGGCTGCATCTCGGACGTCGTTGAAGAGGTACGACGCGCTCGAGATGAGGCAGAACGCGACGAAGACGACCGTCGCGTCGCGCCACCGGTCCGCGTCGTTCGATGTCCCGGCGAAGATCACGGCGGCGTAGACGAGGAGGTTCTTCGTCCACTGGCGTGGCCGCAGCGCCTGGACGAGGGCGACCGTCGAGCGCCCGACGGACTGGGCTACCGTGGCGGCCGTCACCGGAAGGCGACCTTCGTGGGTGCGCCGCTCCGGCGGAGAACCGCAAAGAAGTCCCGGTCGTCGGGGCTCAGGTAGCGGTTCGCGGTCTGCTGGCTGTTCGGAACGAGCTTGATCCCGTCACGCCCACCGCTCCGGCCGTACACGTTGAACGTCGGCCATTCGGCGTTGATGTCCAGCTGCATCCCGCGCACGGCGCCGGCGCGGATCAGGATGTCGGCGAGTGACGTGACCGTCTGGGAGTCGGCCGCCACGTAGATGAGATTTCCCTTGCGGTCGACGCCGACGCCCGATCGCCAGACGCGGATCGCATTCCCGAGGGTCGCGCCCCAGGCCGGCCCGTCTTGCAGGTTCGGCGTGCGCCGGCCGCCCGCGACGATCAGCGGCAGGTTCTGGCGTGCCAGGACGACATCGGGGCCGGGGGCAGGACCGCCTGTCCAGGTCTTGACGTCGACGCTCCCATCGCGGTAGGCGAGGAGCGTCGCGTCGCCGGTGCGCATCGGCTCGTACGAGACGCCGTTGATCGCGAAGCCGCCGCCGCTGTCGCGGTGTGTGAAGCCGCTGTTGAACGTCGCGAGCAGCCGCCATCGTTCGCCGTAGGGCACCTGCATCGAGCCACGCACCGGAGCCGACGGCGGCTCGTACCGTCCCGGGTACAGGGCAAGCTGCGTTCGCCGGTGGTCGATCCATGCCGCGTAGGCGACGAGCCGCGGGTACGCAGGGTCCGTGCGGAACGTCGTGACGAGCACGCTGCCGCCGCCGATGCCTGCGGCATGCCACACGCCTTCGCCCGCAAGGCGCGGAGTGATCGCGGGCTGAATGAGCGCCGGGCGGACGGCGGGAAGCGCACGCGCCGCCTTGCCCACTTGTGGGAGCGTCGTCAGCGACGGGCCGCCCTTCGAAGGCGCGTGCCAGCTGTACCACTTGCGCTCGGCGGTGTTCACGAACCAGACGAAGCCGTGTGTACGCGCCCATTCGACCGACCGAATTCCGAGCGGCACGCTGGACGGCCGCATCATCGTCGTGATGTACGAGAACGCATACGGGAGAACCAGCAGGAAGAGCACGCCGGCGATCAGTACGCGGCGGCGCCGGCGAAGGGCGCGGGCCCGCCGGGC
>DATBDB010000216.1:0-20765 GCA_036270155.1 Gaiellaceae bacterium | reverse complement strand
CACATCTCCGAGCTCTCGTGGTCGCACGTCAACCATCCGTCGGAAGTGCTCGACATCGGCCAGACGGTCGAGGTCAAGGTGCTCGACATCGACCGCGACCGCCAGCGGATCTCGCTCGGCCTCAAGCAGACGCAGAGCGATCCGTGGCAGCAGGTGATCGAGAACTACCACGAGAACGACGTTGTCGAGGGTCGTGTCACGAAGGTCGTCACATTCGGCGCATTCGTCGAGATCCTCCCGGGCGTCGAAGGCCTCGTGCACATCTCCGAGCTTGCACAGCACCACGTCGAAAACCCGCGCGAGGTCGTCTCGCAGGGCCAGCCGGTCAACGTGAAGATCATCGAGGTCGACGGTGAGCGCCGCCGCCTCTCGCTCTCCCTCAAGCGCGTCGAGGACACCGATCCGGTGCAGCCGCGCGCGGACGGTGGCGAGTCGGTTCACACGCAGCCGCGGCCGACGATCGATCTCTCCGAGGAAGTCTTCGCGGACGCGCCCGAGCCCGACACGTCGTTCGAGGCGCCGGCCGATGAGGCTCCGGCAGTTGAAGGCGAACCGGCAGTTGAAGACGCACCGGCAGTTGAAGACGCACCGCTCGAGGCGCCGGCCGACGAGGCCGAGACCGTGGTCGAAGAGTCGCCGTCGGCCGAGGCCGACGCGACGGGTGCCGGCGTTGTGCCGGCCGAGGAAGCGTCCGACGACGCTGCGGAGCCGGAAGCAGAAGCCGTGCCCGCCGCAGAGCCGGAAGCCTCCACCGACGAGAAGTGACCCGCCCGGTCGCTGTCGCGATCACCGGCGGCATCGGAGCGGGCAAGAGCGAGGCGCTGAAGGCGTTCGCGCGCAACGGCGCGGCGACGGTTTCGAGCGACGAGATCGTCCACCACCTCCTCCGCCGACCCGAGGTGCGCGACGCTGTCATCTCACGGATGGGCCACGGCATCGTGTCGCCTGAGGGCGAGATCGACCGCGGCGCGCTTGCAACGGTCGTGTTCAACGACCGTGACGCTCTCGCCTGGCTCGAAGAGCTGCTCCACCCGCTCGTCTCGGCGGAATATCTCCACTGGCGCGAGCAGCTCTCCGAGCTGCCCGAGGCGCCCCGCGTCTCCGTGACCGAGGTGCCGCTGCTCTACGAGACGGGCGGCGACGCGCGCTTCGACAAGGTGGTCGTGATCACCGCGCCGACGAAGCTGCGCAGGGCACGCTCCGTCGTCGCGACGGACGACCGCGAGGCACGGCTGATCCCGGACACCGAGAAGGTGCAGCGCGCCGACTTCTCGTTCACGAACACCGGGTCGCTGGAGGAGCTGGACGCGTTCGTGAAGTCGGTGATGGCGGAGCTCTCGTGAGGAAGCTGCTCTGGTTCGTGGCGCTCGGCGTGCTGGTTGCCGTGACGTTCGCCGTCGTCGACCTGACAAGTCCGCCATGGTACGAGCGCCTCCGTTATCCGCTCCGCTACACGGAATACGTACGCGTGCACGCACAGCGGCACAACCTCGACCCGGCCTTGATCGCAGCCGTGATCTACCAGGAGTCGCGGTGGCGGTCCGGTGCGAAGTCGTCGTCGGGCGCGATCGGGCTGATGCAGATCACGCCCGAGACGGCGCGCGGGATCGCGATCCGCACGCACGGCAGTGCGTTCCACACCCAGGATCTCTACAACCCGGAGATCAACATCCGCTACGGCGCCTGGTACCTCGACAACCTGTTCAAGAAGTACGGCAACGAGCGGCTTGTGCTCGCGGCCTACAACGCGGGGCAGGGGAACGTCGACAAGTGGCGCGCGAACGGTGAATCGATTCAGTTCGCGGAGACGCGCGCCTACGTCAAGACGGTCGAGGACGTGAAGCAGATCTACCGCAACGCCTGGCGCTCAAAGCTCTACAGCTCTAAAAGCGCGCACGGGGCGAATCCCCGGAGCGGCTAGGCTGGTCGGCCGTGGATTGGGTCCTCGAGCTCGCGGAGAACGCGAACACCTATACGCCGCTCGGTCCGACCGACGAGCGGATCGTCGACGACCGTTTCGTCCTCTGGATGGGGCGCAGCGACGAGCCGCACGCGAACGTCGCGCAGCGATTCCGCCTGCGTCCGGATGAGATCGGCGAGGTGCGCGAGGAGATCCACGGCATCCTGCGCGCGAGAGGCCGGACCGCCTGTACGTGGGAGGTCGGCTCGCATGCGGCGCCTGAAGGGCTCGTCGACCGGCTGCTTGCGCTTGGGCTCGTCGACGATCAGCCGACGGCGCTCGCGATCGGAATGGTGCTGACCGAGCCGCCCGGGGCGGGGCCGGACGACGTCGAGGTGCGACGCGCCAAGACGGACGAGGAGCATCTCGCAGCGGACCAGATTGCCGCGATCGCGTTCGGGGGACCAGTGCCGACCGAGGCACGACCGCGCGAGGAGGATCCGAACAACGTCGTGTATCTCGCATACGTGAGCGGCGAGCCCGTCTCGCGCGCGAGCGCGTCGTTCGGCGAGCACGGGGTATCCCTCTTCGGCGGCTCGACGCTCCCCGAGGCGCGGAGCCGCGGCGCCTACCGCGCGCTGGTCGCGGCGCGGTGGGACGACGCCGTGGAGCGGGGGACGCCGATCCTCGTCACGCAGGCCGGGCCGATGTCACGTCCGATCCTCGCGCAGCTCGGCTTTCGCGAGGTGTGCGAGATCAGGATCCTGCTCGACGAGTTCGACCGCTAGTCAAGCCTCTCAGCTGGCGACGCTAAACCCGGCCGCGCTGACGCGGATCGCGGTCGAGCCGTTGCGGCAGAGGATCGCGGTGCCGGCGAGGTGGCACGAGATCGCGCCGCGGTGCCAGCTGTGCAGCACGGGCGTTGAGGCGTCCCACCACGGCAGCCGGCTGACGACCTGGGCGCCATCCCTGCCGCGCAGCTCGACCGAGCCCGGCGTCCCAAGTGACGAGCAGACGAGGGAGAGCCCCGCGCCCTTGCACGCGGCGCCTGCGTCGGGGGTGCGAAACGTCGAGCCGCCGGCCGCGCCTGCGTGTGCGATCAGGGCCGCGCCGAGCGCGACCGCGAGCGCGGGGACGAGAAGGAGGGGGAGACGACGCATCAGTCGTGTAACGCCGTACAGGGCAGAATGGATGCGTGAGGGTTTCGGCGAAGGCGGACTACGCGATCCGGGCGGCGGTGGAGCTGGCGGCCGCAGGCGACGGCGCGGTGAAGGGCGACCGGATCGCGCAGGCGCAGAACATCCCGGCGAACTTCCTCGAGAACATCCTCGGTGACCTCCGCAATGCGGGCCTCGTCGCGAGCCGGCGTGGGGCGGAAGGCGGCTACTGGCTTGCCCGTCCCGCCGAGGAGGTCAGCCTCGCGGACATCATCCGCGCGGTCGACGGCCCGCTCGCGAACGTCCGCGGCGTCCGCTCCGAGCTGCTGGAGTACGAAGGCAGCGCGGCGCCGCTCCGCGACGTGTGGGTGGCCGTGCGCGCGAGCCTGCGCGGCGTGCTCGAGCAGGTGACGCTCGCCGACCTCGCCCGCGGCGAGCTCCCGGCGTCGGTCCAGGCCCTGGCCGCCGACCCGGACGCCTGGGCGCAGCACTGAGCCGCGAGGCGGCCCACAGGCCGCATCCCATCCAGAGATGAACCTGTTCGCTCTGGTGTCTGACACCAGTTCGAAACCCTCACGCGTGCCGCACTGCGAAAGGTGTCTGACACCGGTTCGAAGCGCGCCCTCGGTACGAACTGCGAACAGGTGTCAGACACCAACTCTTGAACCCACGTTCACGAGTCTCTTGGAGACGCGCGAAGAACGTTCTTGGATCGCTTAGAAGACGGTCTTGCGGGTGGGGCGGACGTAGACGATCTGCCCGCGCTCCAGCTCCAACTGGGCCGCCTGGTCGCGCGTCAGCTGCACTGCGAGGGTCTCGCCGTCGTCGCGGACGAGCTCTGCGCGGACTTCGAAGCCGAGGTGGACGACCCGCTCGACCTGCGCCTCACGCGTTGAGCCGTTCGGGACGAGCACGAGCTCGAAGTCGTGTGGGCGCACCCACGCGTCGTCGATCCGCGTCGCCTGCCCGACGAACGACATCACGAACTCGTTCGCAGGAGCGTCGTAGAGCTCACGCGGGCCGGCGACCTGCTCGACGCGGCCCTTGTTCATCACGACCACGCTGTCGGCGACGTCCATCGCCTCTTCCTGGTCGTGCGTGACGAAGACCGTCGTCGTGTGCGTCTCGTCGTGCAGCCGCCGGAGCCAGACGCGAAGCTCGGCGCGCACGCGAGCGTCCAGCGCGCCGAACGGCTCGTCGAGCAGCAGGACCTTCGGCTCCGGCGCGAGCGCGCGCGCGAGCGCCATGCGCTGGCGCTGGCCACCTGAGAGCTGCGCGGGGAAGCGATCGCCGAAGCCCTGCAGCTGCACGAGCTCGAGCAGCTCGTCGACGCGCGCGCGTACCTCGTCCTTCGGCCGCTTGCGCACCTTCAGCCCGAAGGCGACGTTCTCGCGGACGCTCATGTGCTTGAACGCCGCGTAATGCTGGAAGACGAACCCGACCCCGCGCTGCTGCGTGGTGAGAGGAGTCGCGTCCTCGCCCGCCAGGCGGATCTCGCCGCCGTCGGGGAACTCGAGCCCTGCGATGATGCGGAGGAGCGTCGACTTGCCGGAGCCCGAGGGGCCGAGCAGCGCGGTCAGCGCGCCGCTCTCGACATCGAGTGAGACGTCCTCCAGCGCCTGGAAGCTCCCGAACCGCTTGGACACATTCCGTACCTCGATGCTCACGTTGCCTCTTCCTCCTTGGGCCGCAGCACCGTCATCGTGACGAGCACGATGACGGAGAGGGCGGCGAGCACGAGAGAGATCCCGTAGGCGCCCGCCTGATTGTAGTTCTCGTAGGCGTCCTGCACGCGCAGGGTCGCCGTCTCGGTCTGTCCTTCGACCTTCCCCGACACCACGGCGACGGCGCCGTACTCGCCGAGGCAGCGCGCCGTCGTCAGCACGACGCCGTAGATCACCGCCCAGCGGATGGACGGCAGCGTGATCCGCCAGAACGTCTGCCAGTTCGATGCCCCGAGCGTGCGCGCCGCCTGCTCCTGCTCGTCACCGATCTCGCGCAACGTCGGCACGACCTCGCGCGCGACGAAGGGGAGCGAGACGAAGATCGTCGCGATCACCATCGACGGCAGCGCGAACAGGATCTGCACGCCGTGCCGCGCAAACCACGGCCCGAACCAGCCCGTGCGCCCGTAGAGCAGAAAGAGCGAGAGCCCCACGACGACGGGGGAGATAGCGAGCGGCAGGTCGACGATCGCGTTGACGATCCCCGCACCGGGGAACCGGCGGCGAACGATCGCGAGCGCGCAGACGACGCCGAAGATCGTGTTCAGCGGCACTGCGATGAGCGCGATGATCAGCGTCAGCTTGAACGCGTGCACCGTGTTCGGATCGCTCAGCGTCTTCCAGAGCGTGCCGGTGCCCTTGTCGAACGCACGGATGAACACCATCGACAGCGGCCCGAGCAGCACGACCAGCAGATAGCCGAGCGCCAGGAAACGCAAGACGTATTTACGCACCGTGCCTCCGTGCTCCGTCGAGCCTACGCACGCTCATGCCTCGTGGCGAGGAAGCGCAGGCCGCCGATCGCGAGCAGGAGCAGGAACGAGATCACGAGCATCACGACCGCGACGGCCGAGGCTCCCGCCTGGTCGCCGCCCTGGATGTGCAGGAAGACGAACAGTGAGACGACCTCCGTCTTGAACGGCACGTTGCCGGCGATCAGCACGAGCGCGCCGATCTCGCCGACCGCGCGCGCAAAGGCGAGCGCGACGCCGGAGAGGATGCCGGGAAGGATGTTCGGCAGCACGATGCTGCGAAAGACGCGGAGCTCGCTGGCTCCGAGCGAGCGCGCGGCTTCTTCTGCTTCGAGGTCGAGCTCGATCAGCACCGGCTGCACCGTGCGTACGACGAAGGGCAGCGTCACGAAGAGCAGCGCCAGCACGATCGCCTTGCGCGTCAGCGATACGTCGATGCCAAGCGGCGACTGCGGGCCGTAGAGCGCGAGCAGCGTGAGCCCGGCGACGATCGTGGGGAGTGCAAACGGCAGGTCGATCACGGCGTTGACGACGCCCTTGCCCCGGAAGTCGTCGCGAACGAGCACCCACGCGGTGATCGTCCCGAAGAAGGCGTTGACGAGCGCCACGACGACCGAGACGCCGAGCGTCAGCTTCAGCGCCGCGAGGGCCTCCGGCGACGTCGCGACTGACCAGAACTGATGCAGCCCGCCCTTCTGGGAAGCCCAGACGAGCGCCGCGATCGGAAGGATCACGATCACCGAGAGAAACGATGTTGTGAAACCCAATGAGAGGGCCGCGGCTGCGGCCCCCTCGTTGGAGTGGCGTCGTGATCTGCGGGCCAGCCTGCCCGCGTGGGCTGTCTCAGCCAGTGGTCGGTCCTCCGATGGCGCGCTCGATCCCGACCATACGCCCCTTGTTCGGGTCGAACCAGACATCGTCGGCATGGCGCCAGCCGCCGATGATCTTGTCGTCGACCTTGAAGATGCCAGGACGCGCGGGGAACTTCGACGCGTACTTCTTCGCGACCGTGGGGTTCACCGGGCGGAAGCCGTACTGCGCGAAGAGGTCCTGTGCCGTCGGCTGCTTCACGAACTGGATGAACTTGTTCGCCAGGTCCTTGTTCGGACTGTTCTTGAGCACCGCGATCGGCAGTTCGATCAGCATCGACTGGCGCGGGATCACGTACTGGATGTCCTGGCCGTTGAGTCGGGCGTTCAGCGCCTCGCTCTCGTAGGTGATCAAGACGTCACCCTTGCCGGCGAGGAACGTGTTGGTCGCGTTGCGGCCTGACGTGTCCTGTGACACGACGTGCTTGAAGAGCTCCTGCACGTAGGCGGTCGCCTGCTTGTCGGTCTTGCCGAGGCGGCGCTCGGCGCCGTAGGCGGCCAGGATGTTCCACTTCGCCGAGCCGGAGCTGAACGGGTTGGGGGTGAGCACCTGCACGCCCGGGCGGATCAGGTCGTTCCAGCCCTTGATGTGCTTCGGGTTGCCGTTGCGGACGGCGAAGACGACGACCGTGTCGGCGGCGATCCCGTTGTAGGCCTGGTGGTTCCACTTCGAGTCCACGAGGCCGGCATCGACGAGCAGGTTCACGTCGTCGCCGGTCGAGAGGAAGACGAAATCCGCCTTCAGGCCGTTGGCGACTGCGCGCGCCTGGTCGGTGGAGGCCCCGTAGGACTGGCTGAACGTTGCGTCCTTGCCGTCGGGCGTCTGCTGCCAGGCCTGGATGATCTTCCCCATCACGGCCTTGGGGGTCGAATAGCCGACGACGGAGAGGTTCGTGCCGGCGGCCGCGGCGGTCGCCACGGCGAGGGCCGCGAGGATCGCGGCGAGGAGGGTAATTTTCTGGGCTTTGTTCATAGGCATGATGAACAAATACATAAGGAACGGTGATACGTCAAATAAGAAGGTTCCCTGGGTAGGCTGGCCCGGTGTCGCCCGTGCTGCTCGCGAAAGGCCTGGAGAAGCGCTACGGCCGGACCGAGGCGCTCGCCGGCGTCGACCTCGAGGTCGGCGAAGGCCAGCTCGTCGGCCTGCTCGGCCCGAACGGCGCTGGCAAGTCGACGCTCGTCAAGATCGCCTGCGGGCTCGTCCGCGCGAGCTCCGGCAGCGTGGAGGTCTGCGGCGCCCCCGCCGGCTCGCCGCACGCGCGTCGCTCGCTCGGCTACCTCGCGGAGCTCTTCCGCTTCCCGTCGTGGATGAGCGCGGAGGAGCTGCTGACGCTGCACCAGCGGCTCGCCGGCTCGACAGGAGGCGCGGCTGAGCGCACGGAGCTGCTCGAGCTCGTCGGGCTGCCGCACGCACGCGCGACGCGCATCGCCGCGATGTCGAAGGGAATGCAACAGCGGCTCGGCATTGCGCAAGCGCTGGTCGGGTCGCCGCGGCTGCTCCTGCTCGACGAGCCGACGAGCGCCCTCGATCCCGCGGGCCGTCGTGTCGTTCGCGGCCTGCTCGAAGAGCTGCGCCGCCGCGGAACCTCGGTGCTCCTCAACTCGCACCTGCTCTCGGAGGTCGAACTGGTCTGCGACCACGTCGTGATCGTCGACCACGGCCGCGTGGTCGCAGCCGGCACGCCCGATCAACTGCGACGGCAGGGTGGGGTGGAGGTCGAGACGGCGGCCGGCACGCGTGTCTTCGGGGACGCGCGGCGCGCGGACGTGCCGCGGATCGTGCGCGAGCTCGTCGCCGCCGGTGAGGAGATCTACGAGGTTCGCGTCGTCGCGTCCTCGCTCGAGGATGTCTATCTCGAGGTCGTGGATTGACGACGATCGTCCTCTACGGGCTGCGGGAGAGCCTGCGCCGCAAGATGTTCGCGGTCGTGCTGGTGCTCACCGTTCTCTTCCTCTCGCTCTACGCCTGGGGCACGCACGAGGCGTTCAAGGACACACGCGGCTTCGTCGGCGTAGGGCAGGGGAACCTGAACTCGGAGCAGCTCGCCGGAGCGATCGTCTTCGGGCTCGCGATGTTCGCGACGCTGTTCCTCGGCGCCGTGCTTGCAGTCTTCCTGACCTTGAACGTCGTGCGCGGTGACGCGGAGGCGGGGCTGCTCCAGCCGCTCGTCGTGCGGCCGATCGGGCGCACGCAACTGTTGCTTGCGCGCTTTGCCGGCGCAGCGGGCGTGTGCGTCGCCTACGTGCTGACCGTCTACCTCGCTTCCGTCGGCATCACGTACTGGGCGGGGGGCTGGTCGCCGGACCGGCTCGTCTCGCCGGGCCTCGAGCTCGCGGCGGCGATCGTCGTCGTCTCCTCGGTCGCGCTCGCCGGGTCGGTCTTCCTCTCGCCGATCGCGAACGGGATCGGGACGCTGATGGTCTTCGGCGCCGGTTTGATGTCCGGCCTACTCGGCGAGATCGGGCACGCGATCGACTCGCACAAGCTCCAACACATCTCGCGCATCGCCTGGTGGTTCGTCCCGTTCGACGCGTTGTACGAAGACGCGTTGCACCGCCTGACCGTCGACACGACCGGGTTCACGAAGTTCGTGCTCGAGCTCGGGCCGTTCGGCGGCTCGCACCGCGCGGGAACACCGCTCCTCGTCTGGTCGGTGCTGTACCTCGTGGTCGTGCTCGCCGCGGCGGTGACCGCGTTCAGGCGCCGCGATCTGTAGGAGGCGCGGTCTATAGGAGACTTGGCGAGGCGGCAAACGCCTTGCGCGAGCCGTCGCGCAGCACCTTCACGACCGCGCGCACGCGGTAGGCAGACGGCACGTCGGCATAGAACGATCCGCCGCGCAGCGTCGCCCAGACCGTCCCTCGACGCGTCAGCTTGACGATCACGGCACGAACGTCGCTGCCCGCGACGCCGCCGATCCCGCTCGGCGAGATCGTGAAGCCGATCTGGCCGGAGCCGATCCGCGAGCGGCAGGAGCGCGACGTGCCGGTGCTCTCTGTGACGCGGTAGCAGACGATGCCCTTCGGGAGCAGCTGGATGTCGACCCGCGCGGCGCCGAACGTCGTCGTCTGCGAGGTGAGCGTCGCCTGTGCAACCGCGACACCCGACGACGCAGGAGCCGACAACGCGGCGAGGACAGCCACCAGCGCGGCCGCCGCTCCAGCGAACAGGCCCCCGACTGCCAGCGAACGACCGCGGTTCCACTGCATCTACGCCCTCATGCCCTGCACTTGCGCGTTGTCAAACCGGGGCTGTACGGTCACCTGCATGAGCGCTTCACCGGGCCGGCGCGCGCTGGCCGAGGCGCTGCGGCATGTGGGCGTGCGTGAGGTGCCGCCCGGCTCGAACCAGACGATGTTCGGGCGGTGGTTCGGCGCCGACGGTGTGCCCTGGTGCGCGATCTTCGCGTCGTACTGCTTCGACGTCGGCGCCGGCGTCGTCCTCTGCCGCGGCTGGCACGGCGCCGGGGTCGGTCCGCGCGGCGTCGCGTATGTCCCGACGCTCGCCGCCTGGCTCAAGGCGACCGGGCGCTGGGTCACGGAGCCGCGCGCAGGCGATCTCGTGATCTTCGACTGGGACGGCGGCCTCCCGGATCACGTCGGGATACTCGTCGGGGTTGCGGGCGACGATCTCCAGACCGTCGAAGGGAACACCGGGATCGGGAACGATTCGAACGGCGGTGAGGTGATGCGGCGGGAGCGCCCTCGCGCACAGGCCTCAGGCTTCGGCCGCGTCTAGCGAAGCTGCCCTAACGAAGCTGGTTTACCGAAGCCAGGGCGCGAGGAAGGCCTGGATTTCCTCACACCCGCGCGGTTCGACGAGCCTGCCGCGCACGACCTTGTCCGCGACCACCATCAGCGTGGGCGTCGTCTCGACCTGGAACCGGTCGATCAGCTCAGGATGATCGCCCTCCTCGACGAACCGCAGCGCGAACGTCTCGTGGTTGTGGCGGCGCTGAAGCACCTGGGCCAGGAACCCCTCAGCCCGGCGGCAGCGGCCGTTGGTATCGGAGGTGAAGAAGATCAGGATTGGCCGCTCGCGACCCTCCGTGGGTGCGGCTTCCGGAGTCGCTTGTGTCGTCACCATGCCTCGACCACCATGCATCGACGCTAACCGGCAGCCGAAGAAGTCTTGCTACAGGTTCTGTGAAGAAGTCTTCATCGCCCGCCGAGGCGGTAGCCGACGCCCCGAACCGTCAGGACCCGCTTCGGGTGGGCCGGATCGTCCTCGATCTTGCGCCGCAGGTTCGCGACGTGCACGTCGCAGGAGCGCTCGTCGGGGACGAATACCGTTTCCCAGACGTGCTCGAGGATCTCGCGGCGTGAATACGCACGGTCCTCGGTCGCAAGCAGGGTCAGGAGGCGGACCTCGGTGGGCGTGAGGCGCACGTGGTCGCCGTTCACGCGCACCTCGTGCCGTGCGAGATCGATGCTCAAGTCGCCGACGCTGACGACGCGCTGCCCGATCGACCGGTCGAGCTCCTGCCGCCGGAGTATTGCGCGCACGCGGATCACCAGCTCGGTCATCGAGAACGGCTTCTTGATGTAGTCGTCGGCCCCGGCTTCGAAGCCGAGGACGAGGTCGGCCTCGGTGTCCCGTGCCGTCAGCAGCATCACCGGGACGCCGCTCGAGGAGCGGATCCTCCGGCAGACCTCGAGCCCCGAGATGTCCGGCAGCATCACGTCGAGGATCACGAGGTCGAACGCCTTGTCGCGGGCCGCGTCGAGCGCTCCGCCTCCCGTGTCGTAGGTCTTGACCTTGACGCCCTCGACTCTCAGGGCGTACGCGACGGCCTCGCGGATCGTCAGCTCGTCGTCCGCGAATAGGACATGGCTCATCCGCTGGGCGCCGTTCGTGTGAAGGTGAACCGGAAGCACGCGCCGACCGGTGAGTCCACGAGCTCGAGGACACCGCCTGCCGCGGAGGTCGCAGCAGCGGCGATCGCAAGTCCGAGGCCGACGCCGGCGGTCGCCGGGCGGGGCCCCCGATAGAACCGTTCGAAGATGCGTTCGCGATCCTGATCGGCGATCCCCGGGCCTTCGTCGCGGACCTCGATGATCGCGCCGGCTCGCGCGTGCTCCCCGCGCAGGCTCACGGTGCCTCGTGCCGTGTGCTGGACGGCGTTCGCGACGACATTGGCGAGCGCCTCGGTCACGAGCGCCTCGTTCGTGAACGCGATCAGGTCGTCCGCGCAGAACACCTCGAGGTCGACTCCGTCCTTGGTTGCGCTGCCGTCGCTCACGCGTTGGAGCAGCGGCTTGAGTGCAATCTCGGAGAGCGGGGCGGGGACGTCACCACGCTCGGCGCGGGCCAGCGCCAGCAAGCCGTTTGCCAGCTGCTCCATCCGTGCGACCTCACGTTCAATGTGCTCGAGGAAGCGGTCGCGGGCATCGGGGGAGGCTTTCGCCCCGGCGCTCAGTGCTCCGCAGGCGCTCGCGATGGCGGCGATCGGACTGCGGATCTGGTGGGCGGCGTTCGCGACAAAGTCACGATCCGCCTCCGCGCGTCGCCGGCCCTCGGTGATGTCGTCGAACACGGTGACCGCGAAGACCACCTTTCCCGTCGCATCGCGGATCGGCGTGGAGCTCGCGTTGACGAGGTAGGGAGCTCGTTCCGTGTCACGCGCCTCGAACACCACGTTCCGTGACGTTTCTCCGCCGAGGGCACGGATGGCGGGACGATCAGCGAACTCCATGGGCGTCCCGTCGAGATGGAAGAGATCGACCACCCATTCGTCCATCGAATCCGTCTCCTCCACCATCTGTCCGATGATCTCGCCGGCTCGCTGGTTGAACCGCGTCACGCGGTACTGCGGATCGGTCACCGTGATCCCGACGGGCAGCCGGTCGAGAATCTGATCGACCACCTGAGCCTGGTGGGCAACGCCTTCTTGCAGCGCCGCGACCAGCTCCGCGAGGACGTCGTCGTCCCCTGCCACCTCGTTGAGCCTGGCACGTAGCTCGTCGAACAGCGCCGCAACTCCCTCGGACTCGATCTTCATGGCACCTCGCAGACGGGTGCCCTCAGCCTACCCGGCCTCAGCCGGCGCGCTCGGCGCGCGCCAGGCCACTCCTGGCCCAGAATGCGAAGACGAGCACGAGCGCCGCGGAGACGCCGAAGGCGGCTGCCCGCTGCGTTGGGTGGCCGTCGATGAAGCCCCGCCCGGCCTCGAGCAGGAACGTGAGCGGGTTGACGCGGGCGACGCCGTGGATCCAGCCGGTCAGCAGTGAGAGTGGGACGTAGACCGGCGACAGGAAAAGCAGCAGGAAGACAGGCGTCTGCATCAACGGCCCGGCCTGGATCGAGCGGAAGCGCATCGCGACGCCGGACGCCCAGAGCAGCCCGACGATGTTGAAGATCAGCGCCAGTGCGTACATCCCGAACAGGTCGATTCCGTTGCCGCCGACCTGCATGCCGCCGATCAGCGCGACGATCGTCAGGACGATCGCGATCATCGCCCACCGTGTGAGCGCGGACAGTGCGTAGCCGAGGATCAGGCCCGAGCGATGAGGAGCCGAGACCAGGAGCCGGCGTGCGAAGCCGTACTCGAAGTCGCGCGCGATCCCGAACCCGGCGAACACGCCGCCGAACGCGGCCGACTGCAGCAGCACGAAGACGAAGGTGAACGCCGTGTAGCCGCTGTGGAAATCGAACCCCGGGACGTGCCGCAGCCGCGAGAGACCGCCGGCGAACGACATGAAGTTCATCAGCGGGAAGAGCATCGGCGGCAGGAAGAGCGACGGGTTCTTGAACAGCACCGTGAGCTGCCGGTACGCGAGGCCGAGTGCCACGCTGATCATGTGCGAGCCATCCTGACCTTCAGCTGACGGGCGGAAAGAACGAGCGAGCCGCCAATCAGCGCCAACGCGAAGCCGAACCCGAGCACGAGCGCTTGGGTGTCCCACCCTGAGATCACGAGCGACCGCATCGCCTCGATCATGTAGCTGACCGGGTTGATCGTCGCGAGGTCGCGGAACCAGTTGACCTCGATCAGGTTGCGCGGCAGGTTCATGCTCGAGATCAGCAGCAGGAAGAAGAGCAGCGGGAACGTCGACTGCACGCCTTCGCCGGAACCGGTGCGCAGGGCGATCCACAGCCCGAGCGTCCCGAAGCCTGTCGCGACGAGGATCGCGAGCAACAGGATCAGGAACGCGCCCGCGAAGCCCGCGACGATGTGCACGCCGGCCAGCAATGCAACCGCGAGGTAGATGACCGCCTGGATCGTGCCGAGACCGACGGCGCCGCCGACCTGGCCGATCAGCAGCGCCCCGCCGCGTACCGGTGTCAGCGCGAGCCGGTTCAGGAAGCCGGTGTCGACGTCGCGCGCAAGATCGGTGCCCGCGATCGCAGAGGCAAAGAGCGCGCCCTGCATGAACGAGAACGGCACGAAGAACGCGAGGAACGAGCTCGTCGGGAAGCCGGGGAGGTGCGTTGCCGCCTTCAGGCCGTTCGAGTTGACCGCCATCAGGATCAGCGGGAAGGTGAGCGGCGGGATCCAGACGCCCGGCTGGCGCGCGGTGCGCTTCAAGGAGCGCTGCGCGATCAGCGCCACCTGATGCGCGATCACGTTCATTCGTCTTCCGCGCCCTCGAGTGTGCGTCCGGTCTTGGCGAGGAACACGTCGTCGAGCGTCGGCTGGTGGAGGTTGATCTCGGCCGCGCGCAGGCTCTCGGTGTCGAGCGCGCGGATCACCGCGGGCAGCTCGCCCTTGTCATTCAGTTGCACGGCGAACGCACCGGGACGTGCCGCCGTCTCCCCGCCGAAGCGCAAGAGCAGCTCGCGCAACCGACCGAGCTCGCCGTGGTCCTCGGGCACGACCTCCACGGTCGACTTGCCGATCTGGGCCTTCAGTTCCGCCGGAGTGCCCTGAGCGACGATGTGACCGTGGTCGATGATCCCGACGCGGTCCGCGAGCACGTCGGCCTCCTCGAGGTACTGCGTCGTCAGGAACACCGTCACGCCCTCCTCGCGCGCGAGGCGGGCGACCTCCGTCCAGAGCGCCGAGCGGCTCTGCGGGTCGAGCCCGGTGGTCGGCTCGTCGAGGAAGAGGATCGAGGGGTCGTGGATCAGCGCGAGGGCGAGGTCGAGCCGGCGCTTCATCCCACCCGAGTACGTGCGCACTTTCCGGTCGCCGGCGGTCGTGAGGCCGACGCGGTCGAGCAAGCGCTCGATCAGCCGCTTCCTCTCGGCGCCGCGGATCGCGTGCAGCGAGGCGCCGAGCCGTAGGTGCTCGCGGCCCGTCAGGAACGGGTCGAGCGCGGCTTCCTGGAGCGCGGCGCCGATCGAGGCGCGCACCTTCGAGCCCTGCTTGACGACATCGAAGCCTGCGACGGTCGCCCGGCCGCCCGAAGGAGGGAGGAGGGTCGTGAGCATGTGGACCGTGGTCGATTTCCCGGCGCCGTTCGGGCCGAGGAAGCCGTAGATCTCGCCGGGGCTGATCGTCAAGTCGATTCCCGCCACGGCTTCGACGTCCTTGAAGCGCCGCACGAGACCGGTTACCTCGATTCCGGCGTCTCTTGACGCCTTGTCAGACCGGGTCATATAGGAGAATCTATCGACGTGCCCGGGCCCCCCGATCCCCGCTACACTTGAGGGCGCAACTATGACACGGATCTCGATGACACAGGTCTCTGCACCTTCCCGGCAGCTCGAATCGTGGATCGCCTACTTGCGGTCGCACTCGGCGATCACGCGCGAGCTCTCCGCACAGCTTCAGCGCGAGCACGGCCTGACGCTGAACGACTACGAGGTGCTGTTGCATCTGTCACACGCCGAGGGCGGGATGATGCGGCGTGTCGACCTCGCTGAGTCGATCCTCCTGACGGCGTCGGGGATCACCCGGCTGCTCGAAGGGCTCGAGCGCGCGGGATTCGTCTGCAAGCAAACGTGCAAGTCGGATGCACGCGTGTCCTACGCGAAGCTGACGGACGAGGGGGCGCAGAAGCTGAGCGAAGCGTCGGTCACCCACCTGCGCGGCATCGACGAGCTGTTCCTCGGGCGCTACTCGGGCTCGGAGCTCGCGACGTTGGCCGAGCTGCTCTCGAGGCTGCCGGTCACCGGTATCTCGTCGTCCAGCTGTAGCTGAGCACTCACACCCTTCAGCGCGGTGTCCTTCAACTGCGCCGCTAGCCGGCGGAAGGGCCCCTCGACCGCGAGTAGATCGTCGAACGTGCCCCGTTGCGTGATGCGCCCGTGCTCCATGACGAGGATCTCGTCGGCGCGGCGGACGGTCGCCAGGCGGTGCGCGATGATGATCGACGTGCGGCCGCGCAGCAGGCGGTCGAGCGCCTGCTCGATCAGGATCTCCGTCGGCCGGTCGATGTTCGACGTCGCCTCGTCGAGGATCAGGATGCGCGGATCGGCAAGCAGCGCGCGTGCGATCGAGATCAGCTGGCGCTCGCCCGCCGACAGGCCCGCGCCGCCCTCGCGCACCTCGTGCTGCAGCCCTGAGTCGAATCGGCGTGCGATGCGGTCGACGCCGACTGCGTGCGCGACTTCCTCGACCTGTGCGTCGGTCGCATCGGGATTTGCGAAGCGGACGTTGTCGGCGATCGTGCCGGCAAACAGGAACGGATCCTGGAGGACGACGCCGAGCTGGCGGCGGTACGTGCGCAGCTCGAGCGAGCGCAGGTCGTGGTCGTCAACCCGGATCGCACCCTCATCTGGGTCGTAGAAGCGCCCGACGAGCTTCGCGGTCGTCGACTTGCCGCCGCCGGACTCGCCGACGAGCGCAAGGCACCCGCCCGCGGGAACGTGGATGTCGATCGCGTGCAGTACCGGGTCCCGTCCGTACGAGAACGTGACGTTGTCGAGCGTGAGGGCGCCGTCGATGCGCGGTGCGCGGATCGCGGTCGGCTCGTCGTGGATCTCCGCCTCGGTATCGAGCACGGTCGTGATCTTCTCCATCGCTGCGCCGGCCGACTGCACCTGGCCGTAGAGATCGGAGAGCTCCTGCAGCGGCTGGAAGACGAGGTTGAGCAGGAAGACCGACGAGACCAGGGTGCCGATCGTCAGCGATCCCTGGCCGAGCATGCGCCCGCCCACCCACAGCACCGCGACCATCGCGACGACGCCGAGCAACTCGACCGCGGGGAAGAAGATCGAGTTGAGGTACTGCGCGTAGGTATTCGTGATGCGGTTGGCGTCGTTCGCCTTGTCGAACTCGGAGAGGAACGCGCGCTCGCGGTTGAACGCCTGGATGACGGCCATCCCGGAGACCGATTCGGCGATCTGCGCGGTCAGCGACGAGATCGTCTCGCGCACGCGCAGGAACGCTGCGTGCGACTTCACCTGGAACCAGCGCGTGAGCACGAGTGTCGGCGGCAGGATCACCAGCGCGACGAGACCAAGCCGCCAGTCGAGGACGAAAAGGCCGACGATCGCGGCGAGCAGCGTGAGCGTGTTGACGACGAGCGTCGTCAGCCCCTGCGAGAGCACGTCCGAGAGCGCGTCGACGTCGGAGGTGAGGCGCGCGATGATCCAGCCCGCCTTCTGCTGCGAGAAGTAGCGGAGCGAGAGCGTCGTCAGGTGGTCGAAGAGATCCTGGCGCAGGCCGAGCACGACGTCCTGGCCGACGCCCGCGAGGCCGCGCACCAACGAGGTCTGCATGATCCACGCGAGTCCGTTGATCGCGAGGTAGACGAGGACGTCGACCCCGAGCCGCGTCTTGTCGTGCGCGCGCATGCCGTGGTCGATCGCGTCCTTCACGATCAGCAGAGCGGCCACGGGCGCCGAGGCCGAGCAGACGCCGAGCAGCCCAAGCAGGGCGACACGCTTGCGGCGGCCGATCAGATAGCGCCCGAGGCGGGTCAGGCCGGTGCGTTGCTTACGCGGCAGCGCCGACCTCCTCGCCGAAGAGCCGTGCAAAGAGACCGTCACGCGCGAGCAGCTCGTCGGGTGTGCCCGACTCGACGATCATGCCGTCGTCGACGACGACCGCGCGGTCTGCGACCTCGACGGTCGAGAGCCGCTGCGTCGCGATCAACACCGTGCGTCCCTCGAGGGCGGGGCGGAGGTTCTCGACGAGGTGGCGCTCGGTCTGGGTGTCGACCGCCGACATCGGGTCGTCGAGCACAACCACCCGCGCGCCGGCGACGAGCGCACGCGCGAGCGCCACGCGCTGGCGCTGGCCGCCGGAGAGGTTGACGCCGCGCTCGCCGATGAGCGTGTCGTAGCCGTCCGGCAGCTCGGAGGCGAAGTGCGCGACCCCGGCAGCCTCACAGGCCGCGACGACTTCGTCCCACGGCGCGTCGGGCCGCGCCGCGGTCAGGTTGTCGCGCAGCGGGATCGAGAAGAGGATCGGCTTCTGCGTGACGATCGCGACGGCGGTTCGCAGGTCCTCGATTGGCAGGTCGCGCGCGTCGACGCCGCCGACGAGCACGCGTCCGTCCGTCGGGTCGTAGAAGCGCGGCAGCAGGTTCAGCAGCGACGTCTTCCCGGCACCGGTCGGGCCACACACGGCGATCACCTCGCCCGGCGCGACCTCGAGCTGGATGCCCGAGAGCACCTCGGAGCCGCTGCCGTAGGAGAAGTGCACGTCCTCGAACCGCACGCCGAGCGGCCCTGCGGGCAGCGATGTCGGCTGGCTCGGCTCCGGGATCGACTCGATCCCCTGCAGCCACGCGAAGCTCCGCGAGGCGGACGCGGTCGCGCGCTGCGCGAGCGAGAGGATCCAGCCGAGCGCCTCGAGCGGCCAGACGAGCTGCAGGAGCAGTTGGTAGAAGAGGAAGAACTGGCCGTAGGTGAGCGCGCCGCTGATCACGTCACGGCCGCCGAAATAGACAACCGCGGCGATCGAGAGCGTCGGCAGGAAGAGCAGCCCAGGCAGGAACGCGGCCTCGATCCGCGCCTGCCGGAGCACGCCGTCACGTACGGCCCGCGCCTTCACGCCGAAGCGCGCCTGGACGTCGTCCTCGCGCCCGAACGCCTGCACCATCTCGATTCCCACGACGGCCTCGTCTGCGGCCTCGGTGACGTCGGCCTTCAGCTGCTGCACCTCGCGTGAGACCGGCATCACCTTGCGTCCGAACGTGAACGCGAGCACGGCGACAAACGGCATCGCGATCAGCGCGAGCGCGGCGAGCTTCACGTTCACGAGGAACAGGACGATCGCGATCCCGACGATCATCATCAGGGACTGGATCCCCTGCGTCATGCCCCAGCCGATGAAGTAACGGATGGGGTAGAGGTCGTTCGTCGCGCGCGACACGACCTGCCCGGTCGCGTGCCGGTCGTAGAACGCGCGCGGGTAGCGGAGATAGGCCTGGTAGAGCAGCTCGCGCATCCGCGCCTCGACGCGCACACCGGTGCGCGCGGTCGCGTAGCGGCGCGTGAAGTTGACGAAGAAGCGCACGATCGCCAGCACGACGACGACCGCGAGGTACGGCCAGAGCGCCGCGCGGTGCCCGCTCGCCGGCGCGATTGCATGGTCGATCGCCCGTTGGATGACGAGCGGGATTGCCAACGAGAGACCGGTCATGACGAACGCGCACACCAGACCGAGGCTCACGAGCTTCCACTGCTCGCGCCACAACCTGGCGAGGCCTTTCGCCGTCGGCCAGAGGCTCAGATCCGGAGGATCGACGGAGAGAAAACGCCTACTCACCTAGGCAAGCTAGCAGCACCGCCGGACCGATCCTTAACCGGGTTAAGCAGTACCTCTACGCAGGTTGCGGGACCGCGCGCGCCCGTCCGCCGGACACCGCCCAGCGGAAGCCCTGCACGGTCCAGCCGCCGAGTGCGAGCACCAGCAGGCCGGCAACGAGGAGCACGAAGAGCAGACGCTGCTTCATGTGTATGAGGCTACGAACGCCGCGCCGTGCGCACATCGGCGAATGGGAGGATCTTCCCTCCGCCTCAGGGATGAGAATGTGTCGATGGACGAGCCGATGCGCGTCACTGAGCTACCCGGCCTCGAGCACCTTCCGTACGCGGAAGTGTGGTTCCACGAGATCGACGAGGAGCGCTGGCGCGAGGCGTCCGCGCGCGCACGCGAGCTCGGCAAGACCGGGCTCGAGGTCTGGACGACCGACCGCACGCCGGAGGTCGTCGCGTTCCTCGAGCGGCGCGGTTACCTGGAGGTGCGGCGCTACGTGATCTCGGAGCTCGATGTCGCGGCCGCTCCCGATCCAGGCCGGCCGGCGTTCGACCTCGTGACGTTCGCGGAGCGGCCCGATCTCGCGCTTGCGCTTTACGAGCTGGCGCAGATCGCGCACCCGGACCAGCCGGGGCGCAGCGAGTCGACGGTCAGCGACCGGTGGTTCCAGTGGGGGCTCGCCGCCAACCCCCCGGAGTCGTACTTCATCGCGCTCGACGGCGACACCGTGCTCGGGTACGGCTACCTCGAGCAGGAGCACCTCGAAAACGGCGCGGAGCAGTGGCGGAACGGGTTCATGGCTGTGGCGCGTGAGGCCCGCGGCCGCGGCGTCGCGGGCGCGATCAAGCGCGCTCAGATCGCGTGGGCGAAGGCGAACAGCGTGCCGACGCTGCGTACCGCGAACGAGGTGAGGCTCGAAGGGATGCTCGCGCTGAACCGCCGCTTCGGCTACCGCACGCTCTACGACGAGATCGTCATGCGCGGTCCTGCCGCTGCCTGAAGCGGTGGAGCGTCACGGACTTCTTCGCCGACTTCGGCGACTTCGGTGGCGGCGGTGCGTCGTTCTCGCCGAGCCACTGCGCGGCCGCGTCCTCCGGATCGAGCCCGACGGACGCTTCTCGCTTCCGCATCCTCGCAACGCTCTGCGGTGTCAGAGGCTTCTTGCCGGCCACCTGCAGAACGGTAGCGCGGGTCGAGCTCAATCGTCACACGTACGCGAGCCGCCGGGCGCGTAGCTGCCGAACCGCATAGAAGAGAGCCACAGCGACGCTCAGCGTAAGCGCGGCGAGCAACGAGGTCAGGGAGACCGCGAGCGCAAAGCGGGCAGCCGACTCCACACCGATCCCGAGCGCAGAGAGCGCAACGGTGCCGGCGCCGAGTGAGAACGAGGGGATCGGCACGAAGGCCGATCCGGCGGTCAGGCAGATGAAGACGAGCGCGCCGCTCAGGGAAAGCCCGATGTGAAGGGCGAGCAGGAGCAGGATCAGCGCGCTGACGCGGGTCCAGAGCGAGGCGGAGAGGAGCACGTAGGCGGTGAGCTGCTCGCGCCAGCTTGTCCGCTGGCCCGCGACCTTCCCGCTGAAGCGGCTCAGGCGGCCGCTCGGGAGCAGCCTCTGTAGCCGTGGCGCAGCGAGGATCAACGCCGTGGACGCGAGCCCAACCGCCACGACCGCGAGCAAGGGGAGCCGTACCTGCATCGTCGGGGCGAGCACTGCCCCGACCAGTGCTGGCGGCAGCAGCGCAGCCGCATCGACCAGGCCGAGC
>DATBDB010000215.1:0-2303 GCA_036270155.1 Gaiellaceae bacterium | reverse complement strand
CCGACGACCGTGTTGCGCTCGTCGACGAACGCGACGATCTCGTCGACCTCGTTCGGCGCGTAGCCGAGCTTCTCGAGGCCGCCCGCGACCGTCTTGTTGACGATCGTGATCTCGCCGCCGCCGACCAGCTTCTTCGACTTGACGAGCGAGAAGTCCGGCTCCACGCCCGTCGTGTCGCAATCCATCATGAAGCTGATCGTTCCGGTCGGCGCGAGCACCGTCGCCTGTGAGTTGCGGTAGCCGTTGACCTCGCCCATGTCGAGCGCTTCGTCCCACGACTTGCGCGCGGCGCCGAGCAGGTCGGCCGGCACCGTTTCGGCGTTTGCGATGTTGCCGACCGCTGCGCGGTGCTTCGCGATCACACCGAGCATCGCCGCCGCGTTCGGGCGATAGCCGGCGAACGGCCCCATGCGGCCTGCGATCTCCGACGACTTGCGATAGGCCCGCCCCGTCATCAGCGCGGTGATCGCCGCTGCATACGCGCGGCCCTCATCCGAGTCGTACGCGAGCCCGCGCGCCATCAGCAGCGCGCCGAGGTTCGCGTAGCCGAGCCCGAGCTGGCGGTACGCCTTCGCGTTCTGCTCGATCTCAGGGGTCGGGTACGACGAGTTGCCGACCATGATCTCCTGTGCGAGGAAGATCACGTCGCACGCATGCTCGAACGCCTCGACGTCGAGCTCACCGTCCTCGCGGCGGAACTTCATCAGGTTCAGCGAGGCGAGGTTGCACGCCGAGTTGTCGATCGACATGTACTCCGAGCACGGGTTCGACGCATTGATGCGGCTCGTGTTCGGCAGCGTGTGCCACGAGTTGATCGTCGTGTCGTACTGCACGCCCGGGTCGGCGCAGCGCCACGCGGCCTCGGAGATCTCGTGCAGCAGCTTGCGCGCCTTGATCGTGTCGACGACCGTGCCGTCGCTGCGCGCCGTCAGGTTCCAGTCGGTATCAGCCTCGACGGCTTCCATGAACGCGTCGGAGACGCGGACGGAGTTGTTGGCGTTCTGGTACTGGATCGACGCCCAGTCCGGCGAGTCGAGGGACATGTCGTAGCCGGCTGCTTCGAGGACGCGTGCCTTCTCCTCCTCGTGCGCCTTGCACCAGATGAACTCCTGGATGTCCGGGTGGTCGATGTCGAGCACGACCATCTTCGCCGCACGACGTGTCTTGCCGCCCGACTTGATCGTGCCGGCGGATGCATCTGCACCGCGCATGAACGACACGGGGCCGGAGGCGTAACCGCCCTTCGACAGCTGCTCCTTGGAGGAGCGCAGCTTCGAGAGGTTGACGCCGGAGCCCGAGCCGCCGCGGAAGATGATGCCCTCGCGGCGGATCCAGTCGAGGATCGAGTCCATGTTGTCCTCGATCGAGAGGATGAAGCAGGCGGAGCACTGCGGCTTCTCCTCGAAGCCGACGTTGAACCAGACCGGCGAGTTGAACGCGGCCAGCTGGTTGACGAGGATCGCCTTCAGCTCGGCCTCGAACGTCTGCGCCTCGTCCTCGCTCGCGAAGTACCCGCCGTCGCGGCCCCACGTGCCGACGGTGCCGACGATGCGCCCGATCATGTGCTTGACCGAGCTCTCGCGCTCCGGGCTCGACATGCGCCCGCGGAAGTACTTCTGCGCCACGATGTTGGTCGCGGTCTGCGACCAGAACTTCGGGAACTCGACGTTCTTCTGCTCGAACGCCGGGCCGTTCTTGCCCGGGATATGGGCATCGCGGATCTCCCACTCGACCTCGTCGTACGGGTCGCGCCCTTCGATCGTGAACAGGCGACGGACGGCGAGGGTGGCGTCCTCGTCGACGACGCTATTCACGAGCTCGTCGGGGTGGATTTTTACGGTTGTTTCCTGCTCTACGGACGCCATTTTCTCCTCTTTCCTTCTACTGAATTCTAGTTCGGGCAAGGCCTGCGCCGCGGTGGCGCGGGGTCCCGAGGGGCGAGCTTGGGAACCATAGGGAGGGGACCTGACGGAGCCGCGAAAACGGCTCTACGCAGCGGCTTTCCGGGGAATCCGGCCCTAGGAGTTCTGGCGGCGCGCCTGGATGCGCTTCGCGACGAGCCCGGCGGCGCCGGCGGCGACGAGGAGGAGCGCGAGCCCGCCCAGGATGAGCAGCGGCACCGGCAGAGAGGAGGGGCTGCTCGGGTTCAGCTTGTCGGCGAGGCCCGTTCCCTGCTTGCGGCCGGTCGGGGTGGTGTCGGTCGTCGTGCCACCCCCACTACCGCCACCCGTCTTGCCGCCCGCAGCCGGCTTGATCACCGTGTTCGGGCCGACCTTCTTGCCGCCCTTGGCTTGCTTGGCGGT
>DATBDB010000214.1:0-76208 GCA_036270155.1 Gaiellaceae bacterium | reverse complement strand
TGGCCGTCGGTGGTCAGGAGTTGTGCGGGCGTACAGAAGGCGATGCCAGAGAGGGCGTCGGCGCACGAGAAGGTGACCGTTACATCGGTGCGGTTCCAGCCTGCGTCGTTTGCCGCCGGTGAGGCCGCATGGGTGATCGTGGGTGCCGTTTTGTCGATCCGGACTTGAATCTTGCGCTGCCGCTCGACGTTGCCGGCGAGATCAACGCTCCAGTAGGCGACGGCGTGGACACCTTCGTCGGTGATGGAGACGCTTGTGCCTGCCTGCGTCGGTCCGTCGTCGAGCTGGAAATACGTCGCGTCGACGCCGGCTAGGTTGTCGCTCGGCGTGAGCATGACGGTGACGCCGGTGTTGGACCATCCCGAGGGTGCGGATGCTTCGGTGACTGGCGGCGCCCGGTCGATTCGGACGTTCGAGCTCGTCGCCGCGGTCGTGTTCCCCGCTATATCTCTGACCGTCGCAGTAGAGGCGAGGCTCGCTCCTTCCCCACCGATGGTGGCATCGGCTGGACACGCACCTGCGATGCCAGAGCCGGTGTCGTCGCATGTCCAGTGAATAGTGACGTCGCCGCTGTACCAGCCATGGTCGTTCGGTGCGGTCGTCGCCGTCCCGTGGAGCAAGGGCGGGGTCGTGTCGACGTTGACATCCGTGACGGTATAGGACGCCTTGTTTGCGGCTTTGTCGGTCGCCGTTACGGTCGCGTTCTGGTTGGCGCCTTCGTGGAAGACCACAGGAGCCGGGCACGTCGCAATGTCCGAGCCGGCGTCGGTGCAGTCAAAGACGGCCGTCACGTTGGTCTTGTTCCAGCCGGCGGCGTTCGGAGCCGGCGTGCGCGACGGCTTGATTTCCGGCGGTGTGGTGTCGCGCCTCACCGTGACCGTTTGGGTGCTCGTGCCGCCAGTGCTTGTCGCGGTGCACGTGAATGTTGTCCCGTTCGTATCGACCGAGACGATCGAGGCCTCGCAGCCGCTCGTGGCAGTGATTGGCGACTCGGGATCGGCGACTTGCCAATTGAGGTTGACGTCGCTGGTGTACCAGCCGCCGTCGCCAGTTGTTCCTGCGAGCACGGGAGTGATGACAGGGGGTGTCCCGTCGAGCAGCGTGAGCGTCGCCGATGCCTTAGCTGAGTTGCCCGACGAGTCGGTTGCTGTCCAGGTGACGGTTGTTCGGGTGCCGGCGGCGCCCGTCTCGGTGTAGTCGTTCGTGATTGTGACGGCTCCGCCTCCGTCGTCCGTTGCTGTCGCGGATGCGAGCCACGCCGTGATCTTGTCCGCGGCGTCCGCCCCGGTTCGAATCGTCAGATCGTTCGGGGCCGTGAGCGTGGGTGCGGTCACGTCGACAATCTCGATGTTGGCGGTCGCCGCAGTTGTGTAGTAGCCGTTGTTGACACTGAGGCGGGCGGTGTAACCGCCGTAGCGACTGAACGTGTGGGTGACTGCTGCGCCAGTGGTGTCGGCGGTGGTCCCGCTCGGGTCGTCGAACGACCACGAGTAGCTCAGCGAGTCACCGTTCTGATCGTGCGACCGTGAGCCGTCGAGCGTGACCGTGACCGGTAGGCCGTGGTCCGCCGCGACGATGACGTTCGGCTCGCCGATTTCGGCGATCGGCGGTGAGTGTGGCTGCGCGATGTCGATGCTCGTTGTAGTTGGCGGGTCTTGGACGGTTCCGTCGGCCGCGACCGCGCGTGCGATGAGGACGTGGTGGCCGGCGCCGAAGACCGGAACCGCCCCCGTGTAGCGAGCGAAGGCTCCGCCGTCGAGCGCGTACTCGAAATGGTCAGCGGCGGGGTAGCTCGAGTCGCTGGAGATGGTCGCCGTTACGGTGCCGTGGAACATCCCGTCCTCGCCGGCAGCCTGGTCGAGCTCGACAACTGCTGCCGGCTTGCCCATCGCGGCATCGGTGTCCGCGAGGAGCAGGGAAGTATCGGCCGCCGAGTCCTGCAGGAGGCCGCTTTGCTGTGAGAGGCCGTCCGCGACCGCTGCACGCAGGTCGACGGAATCTCCGGGAGTCATGACCTGCGCCGCGTCTTGCGCGAGTCCCGCCACCTCGCCTGGGTCGGCACCCGCGGCGACCATTATCTGGCCGATGTCGGAGCTCGCGAAATTCGGATCCGCAAGTGCAGAAAGCACTTCCTGCTGATCCGCCGTTGTCAGATCGGCTGGAAGCGTCGCGAGCAGATCCTGTTCGCCCTGCGGATTGGACGCGAGGAGGCTCTGTTCCTGGGCGGTGAGGTCTTGCAGGGCACCGAGCTGGACAGCTTGTGCGCCGTCGTCCCCAGCGCTGACGGCGCCGGCATAGCGGACGATCGCCTGGTCGCGCGCGGCTTCGACGTCGAGCGCGTGGCTGTACGCGACCGCCCAGTCCTTCATCGGTCCGTTAGGTAGTGAGTCGAGGCGATCGGTCGACGTGTAGCTCACGGTCGGCGGCGTTTGGTAGTCAGTCGCCGGGTCGTACGCCGCGATGTACATCGCCTTCGCAGCGTCGTGTCCGCGCCCTGCGAGGAATCCCATCGTCTGCGATGCGGCAAACAGCGCTGCCTTCACCAAAGGATTCTTTTGCTTCGCCTCGACCTTGCCCGTGACCAGAGCACCGATGTCAAACGCGATTGCCGAGATCTCTGTACGAGTGAAGCTCGTGTAGGCGTCCCACTTATATGAGGGAACAGAAACGGGAACCGCGAGTTGTGCTGGCGCTCCCGGCAGCGTCGGCGAATAGCCGAAGTTCGAGGTAAAGGTCGGCCGCCAATTCTTGTTCTGCGTGATGAGCAGGACGTCGCGGCGATCCTCGATAAACGTGAAGCCGTTTCCGACTGTGTCGAGGACGTTGGCTGCGTCATCAAGACCGAGGATGCCGTTCGAGACCAACTTCGGTAGATGGATCGAGTCGAGTGCGGCGCGGGCCTTGGTGATGATGTCGGCGGCGTGAGCAAGGAAATCCTTCACCTGGAGTGCCGTGTCGACCCCGCCGGTTACTTGATGAAACGCGAGCGCCCAAGCCGACGCACCCCAGGGTTGGATCCAGTCCCACTTCTGGACGCAGACGAACCGAAGTTGCGACGAGGCTCCAGGGGCGAGTGACGCGGACCTCGAACTCGTGCATGCGGGGTCGGAGTCCGTGACCGTGAAGGATCCGGCGGCATTGCCGACGTTTTTCACAGCGAACGCGATCACGTACGGCGAACCCATCTGCAGGTTGTACGACAACTGAGGACCGGTCAGCTGCCATTGCGCGCTCGTTGTCACCGGCGGCGGATCAGACTCGCCGCCACCACCACCGCCTCCGCCGCCACACGGAGGCATCCCTTGGTTCGTAAGATCCTGAGTCGTCGTCCAGTGCGTATCGATGTAGTAGTCGCTGGCGAAGCCAGTCACGCCTCGCCATACCCCCTGCAGCCAGACCGAGTCGCCAAGGACGTTGTCGGAAATTGTCCAGCAGATGACGTCGAATTCGTTGCCCTCCGGCATCAGGCCGACGCGGGTTGTGGAGGCGACGCCTGGCGACGAGTGCAAGTAAAGGCCGTCAGTCCCAGTTCCAGCGACGTGGTGCACGACGGCAGCGTTCGCGATCGGCGATGAGCCACCAGCAAAGACCGCTGCGACCACACCGATTGCGGTCATGAGGATGCAGCGCCGCAGACTCCCCGTCACCGTTCGCCCCTTTGCCCTCGTAGCTACTGCAACGACCGCGTCGAAGCTACAACAGACCGTTCTCGTTGTCTAGAGGCGTGATGGAAAACACTCAGGGCAGATCGTGGACGGGACCGCGGACGACATGCGCTCGTTCGTGTCCGGCGCAGCGAGTTCTTGCCGAGCATTGAGGCGGAGTTCTTGTCCGCCGGCGGACATCGCGCTCCTCGTACTCGCGGTCGCTGGCGTCATTCAACGAGCCGAGGAAGACGCCGAACGATTCGCCGAGCGCTTCGTCGCGCTCGCGCTGGATGGTTATCGGGCAGAGGGCGCGACTACGGTGCCGCCGGCCATCCCGTTGAGCTCGCTTCAGGAGCGACTGCGCTAGCGCGCAGAGCCACGACGCACGCTGGCGCCTGCCCGAGCTCAGTTGGACACACACCGTGAGCCTCGACCAGTTGCAGCTATTTGCGACGAATGATCTGTTCGCAGCCCTGTGGCGCGAACTGGTCGTACAGCCACAGCGCGACGCCGAAGACACGCGCCCGCAGTAGCGCCCGATGGAAGACCGACGCCGGGGTGGTCGAACTCCCGTCGGCCGGTCAGGTGCTTCCACCCCGTTCGGCGTCGGCTACTTCGACGCTATGTGCCCGTGCGTCGCACCGCTAGACACCCCTTCGGTCATGTCCAGAAGCGCCGCGAGCGCTTGCTCATGGCGCGGGCCGCCGAGCGCTGAGAGCAACGATGCGACGAGCGCCGCATCGTCGATCGATCGTTCGGGCACGCCCCCAAGCCAGCGCTCAAGGAAACGGGCCGCGACACGCCGGCCACGCTCAGGCTGCTTCCGGCAGATCAAAGGGGTCAGCAAGAGCAGCTCTTCACTCGAAGGTCTGCCGATCTCGCGCAGAGTCATCTCGGCGACTAGGAGGTTCCCACGCTCAAGTGCGCGACGAAAAACAGCTCTCGGATCCCCCTGGGCGGTGATCTGATCGGTTCCTCTCCTGGGGCCGGAGGCCGCTGAGTCTAGCGAGGCCGCCTCCAGAAGCGATCAGAACATCGACAGCTGATCGTCGTGAACGCTCGGGCCGACATCGAAGTTGTCGCAGATCCAATCGCGGTCCCAATCATCGACGCACACGTAGTCGGTCAGACCCGGCCATTCGAACATCCGTCCTTCCGCGCCGAGAGCAGCTGCGGCGTCGAGCGCCGCGAGTGGTGAGTCGAACTCTCGGACGGCGGCGTACTCAGCGATTCCATCGTCGACGCCTTCGAATTCAACTTCCCAACCCGCCTTGGCAAGCCGCTCGAGCAGAGCGGTGCCCCGTTCGACGTCGTCGGCAGCGCGCCGCAGCTGGTCGAGCGCGGCGGTGCTGTACCCGATCGGGTGAAACGTGACGAACAGACGAGCGCGCTTTGGCGTCATCGACGGTCCCCCGCGACCAGTTCGATGCCTTCTTCAAGAAGCCAGACGAACAGCTCGTGCTCCTCTGCATCCTCTGAGCCGACGACCGCGAGCTCGGCTCGCCTCCCACGGCTGTCGATCCGGCACAGGCGGACTCGTTCATCGACCCAGTCGCGGTTCGCTTCGACTTCTGCCTCAACGGTGACGAGCGCGTCTGCTGCACGCCCAACTACCGCGACGATCGAGCCGTCGCGGTACGAGCAGATCGTGCGCAACACGTCCTCGGCGATCGCGCGATGATCCTCGCCGGCAAGCAGCCGCTCCGTCGATAGCGGATAGCCGGGCGGAAGCATCCGCGCGATCGCGACGCGCGCCTCATCGCAAAAGCCGAAGCGGACAGCGTCTGGGTCGTGACCGGCATGACGGCGCAAATCAGCCTGGTACTCGGCCTCCTCAAGAAGCTGCCAGTTGCTCCAGACAAGCTGCAGGCATCGGATGCTCTCGATGACCTCGGCGAAACCGGAGGCTTCACGCAGAGTGGCTTGAACCAGGGTGGGAGTGCTGGCGCCAGCTTCGGCGCACGTCTCTTCTTCTTTGGGCATCCTTCGTAGCTCCTCTTGGGTGGTTCGAAAGGTCGGACTCGCCGAACCTAAGTGGTGGCCGGTGCCCAAGACCGCCGTTTTCGCGTGTCAGTCGGCGCAAACGTAGCCCCCAATCCAGCATCGCCGCCGCACAGTCAGCACCGCAATTCGCGTCCACAGCTCCGTCGACCAGCTTTCGTTGCTCGACTAGGTCGCCGGGAACGCTAGGAGGTGCTTTGCCAGCGAGGTTGACGGCAACGACGAAGCCCTAGAACAAGAGAATCAAACGTCCCGCGCCGCCCGGCGAGCGTCCGTCGTGACCCCCGAGTAACGTGACGCACATGGTCTTTCTCAGGCGACTGGCCGCGTTTTCGGATCACGCTCGAGTTGGAGCCATCGGCGCACGTCGTCATGCCGATGCCCGCCACGCCGCCCAGCGTGTCGCCGATGCGATCGAGCAGTTGGCGAGCGAGCTGCCTGACCTCGAGGACATGCAGCTTGTCCAGGTCAAGGCCGTCCACGTCGAACAGGTTGAAGCTTCGGCAAAGGCGGAAGGCAGCCGCCGGCCCGAACGCGACGGCTAGCCGATCCACGCATTCAGCCGCGGCCGGACCGCGCGAGCAACAGCCGTCGGCGCGCTAGCTGTGCATACGCGGGGTCGAGCTCGAACGCGATGTAACGGCGGCCCAGCTCACGCGCCACCGCCGCGGTGGTCCCGCTGCCGGCGAAGCAATCGAGTACAAGCTCGCCGGGTTCCGTGAGTAGGCGGATGCAGCGGCGCGGCAGTTCGGAAGGGAACATGGCTTCGTGCTCGTCGTTGGCGCGCACGGACGGAATCGTCCACACGCCGCGCGAGCCCCAAGCGCCCCACTCCTGGTGTGCGAGCCGACCGCGGTCGACCTTGGTGACGCCCGCCTTCCAGAAGACATACAGGTATTCGAAGTCGTCGACGGACCGGTAGGAGCTCGATGTCCAGCGGCTGTTCACCCACGCCGGATCCTTCAACCAGACCCGCCGGTCGTGGAGGTACAGCCCGGCCTCCATCGCGGCTTCCTCTAGTAGCGGCCCTGCAAGCTTGACGCGTGTCTGAGGCTGATACTTGCCGCCGCGCGCGTTGTTCCCGTTCAGGCGCCGATCGATCGTCTGCTCGCTGCAACCGAGCAACGCGGCCAACTGTCGCCGGTTTGCGTCTGGGTGGGCGGCGATCGCTTGCTCGATCTGTTCGCGCGTCACCTGTTGGCGGCGGTGGCTGACGTTGTCGGCCTGGATCCGCGGCATCTCCGGATCAGGGAAGGCGAGGATGTCATTGATGTTGATCACAAGGAACCCGCCGGGCTTGAGAATCGGCTCGTGCAGCGCGATCACCTCACGGAGTAGGCCCTCCCACTCCGCGACCGTGACGCCTTCTTCGTAGGCCTTGCCGACGTGATAGGGCGGCGACCACAGCGCCAACGCAACAGAATCTGGCGCGACCAGCGGCAGCAGGTCACGCGCATCACCCTCATAGATCTCGTCGGCGTGGAGAAGCATCCACCGACCATCCGCGCCTCACAGCCATGAAGCCGCGCTTTTGCACTAACGCCGGAATCTGTTTTCGTTATCGCCGCTGGCGGCTCACGTTGGCAAAGGACGGACATGCCAGTCTCCTCCCCTCCCGCGCGGGGCGAGCTGACGGCGGCGCACCCAGGCCTCGGGCTCCCACGGCAATCGCCATGTCCTCCGACATCTGGGCCGACTCATGGCGACCGGCGCATCGCATACCGTTACGACGATGCGAGGACAGGCATGGCTCCGTAGCTGGGCGGCGGCGAACTCGAGAAAAGTGCTGACCGACGAGCAGGTTGACAGCCAAATTCAGTGGTCAATCGGTTACGCCGGCGAAACCGCCCGAACCGTGCTGCAGCAACGCTCCGACGTCGTCGTTCAGGTCATGGACGACGGCGGCCTGCAGCTGTGGGTAGTGGCGTACCGCGACCCCGACACGAACGAGACCACGGACAGGCACCTGACGCCGGCGGTCGCCGTCGCGCTCGACCTCGACTGGGATCCGAAGGCTGAGACGATCCGCGGACTCGAACCGGCCGAGCTTGTCGCGCGCGTCAGCGAGTCGTTCTTCGGCGACCCGGACAAGCTCGCCCTCGAGATCCGGTAGCACGGGGTCGCAAGGACTCTCGCTTTCGTCGCGACGCAAGTCGTGACGCAAAGCACCCATGACGCACGAAGCGGCTCAGCGCCTGACGGTCGGTGCCAGTGGATGACACAGGACTGCATCACCCCAACCGAGCGGAAGTCGAACGCCCCTGCGAGGCGTTCGCCGGTGACACACGGCGATTGCCGTCGTAGTGCTTGAGGATCCATTCACGGCTCTCGTCGTCGACGCAGAACTCGTAGACCTCTCCAGGCCATTCGAACGAGCAATCCTCGGCACCGAGTGCGGCGGCGGCTTCGAGCACTTCGATGGGCGAGGTGAATTCGTGCTCAGCGACGTACTCGAAGTAGTCGCGGTCAATGAAGTTCAAGTCCACAGTCCATCCGGCCGCGGCGAGACGCTCTAGGAGGGAGACGCTGCGTTCAAGGTCAACTGCGTACCGCCGCAGCTCGGCGAGGTCATGGTCGTCGTCGTAGTAGTCAGGCTCGAGGAAATGCACGAAGAGACGGGCCTTCTTGGTCATGTCTGTCCCTTTCATTAGTCCGTTTGTTTGAACACGGCGAAGGTGGCACGGCACGAGCAGCGGCGAAGCCGTTTGTGGCTCGGAGGAACCCGTCGCCTTGGGGCTGTGCCGAGCCCTACCGCACGTCGCTTCATGTCCGTGTGATTCGGTTGCATTACGACGAGGTCATCTGGCGCCGTCATTGCCGGCGAGCGCGGCGGAGGTGGCTGGCCGCGTCTCCGGCCAGCCACCCGTTCTACACGGTCACCGCGGTGCCTTGACGCACCGCCCTGGCGGGCTGCCGCAGCAGCTCAGGCTCGGTGGGCGGCATCCCGGTGATGAGCTGACGGAGCAGCTCTGCCGGGTCGGTGCCGTCGGCGAAGGCGATGTCGATCCGGTCGCCGCGGCTTGTCAGCATCTGCAGGCCGCTCGGTGCTTCCGCATCTGCGAAGCGGATCTCTTTGAAAGTTCCCATGCGTTTCCCTTTCGCTCGGGCGAGTGGTTCCCGCCGATGCGGCGAACGTAGGAGCGCGGCGCGGCATCGCGTCACCATGCGGGCCGTTGTTTTCGTTAGAGCGTCGACATGCGGAGGCGAAAACCCGGCGAGCGGCCCTGCGGCCGTCGCACGGTCGGCGCATGACAAACACGAGATCGTCCACTACGAGGTTCCACGCGATTCGCGACAGCGGGTCGCTGCTGTGCGCAAAGGACGCGCATGCTGCAATGGACGCGACGGCTGGTGCGCCTGCACGGGTGATCGCGGCGCCTGCGCCGCAGCCGACCGCCAACGAAAAGTTGGCAGGCGAAACCCTAAACCCAGAGGTTCCTGCGTCCCATACGTCGGAGCGCACGTCATCGACACGCGATCGACCTCAGCCCACTCGAACGTGGCGCGGCCGTCGGGACCGGAGAACGACCACGTCATCTCCCAGACCCCGCCTGCGCCCTCTAGGCGGGACGGTCTCCTGGTTCGGAGGCGGTCTGGTAGTCGCCGATATGGGTCCCGCGACAAAGCGATCGACTCGCGGCTCGTCGCGTGGTCAGGACTGCGGATGGTGGTCGTACACCGCGACCCAACGGTCTCGGAGAGTCAGCGCGCGGTGCGATCCGCGGCAAATGGGAGACCTGGCAGCAGCGGAGACTGCTCGACTTTGTTCACTCACACCTGACGCCGGACGTCAGTTGGCAGAACATCCGCGCCACCCTTGAGTAGCTGCCATCTCATTCCGGACCAGCAAGCGCGGCGTCATAGACGACATCGTCGAAGTCCGACTCACGGGCGACCCGCCAGAGCTCCTGCGCAAGCCGTCGAGCCGCCGTGCTCAGCATCGGAAACGACGTCGCTGCCTGAGCGAGGGCGAGATCTCGGTGGCGACCTGGAGGCTGACGGCCGAGGTTCACGGTCGCTGCATCCGCACTATGCGCGGCCACGTTTCTGAGTTCGAGCGCAACCTGGCGCGCCTCCCGCCCCTCCCGCTGAGAGTAGAACTGCCCGACCTCCTTCCAGATCCCATGTGCTTCGAGCACTCGCCCCCAGGTCGATACGCGGCGTTTGCGCTTGGATGACGGCAACCATCGGCGTCGCCGCTTCCAGTTCACCGACCGTGATTCGACTAACGCCTCCAACGCCGAGTGAGTGAGAAGGAGACGATCGGTTCGCATGAGATCGCTCGGCTCCCGCTCGGCGAGATACAGAGACCATGCCGCCGACAGCACAGCACTCGCGCAGCGACGTTCTCCGGCCAGCGCGATCGCGCGAAACGGTGCTGCGAGTAGCTCCGCGTCGTCAGGGAGTTGATATGGCTCGTCGTAATGGTCGACCATTCGTCCGCGAACGCGCTCCTTCTGCATCCAGACATCGCGCTCGAGCGGCTTTCGGTCGAGCTCGTAGCGCATGTAGGGCTGCGGCGCCCACACGCCGAGGCCGGGCCAAGGCCCTCGATCAGGAGGTGACAGCAAAGTCCACGTAGCGATTGCATACCTCGCACGACTGGTAGCAGTTGCCATCGCAATACCCTCAGTGCCATGTTCAACCATGAGCAGCGCGGCGGTCCGTCGTGTGTCCATGCGCGTGCCGTCGGTCTCGTGCCGCCAGCGGGCATCCGTCGAGATCCTGTCGCCGAGGTGACTGAACGGCTCCCCTGGGCCGTATGGCGGGTTCCCGTGCGTCCGAGACCAGTCGCGCGACTGCTCGGCGATCGCCAGCCCAACATCCGGGAACACCTCAATGTACGGCCGCGGTGGTATGAGATTCGCCAGCGGTACCTCCACGAGCCACTCAGGATCTGCTGCCGCGGCCGATTCGAGCGCAGAGACGAGCGCCGGCCACGTCGGATTGTCGTCCGCTGCGACGACTTCCATGATCAGGTCGCCCAGAGCATGAGCGTCGGCGAAGCGGTTGTACAGACCCCGTTCGAGCCGGTTCAGATCACTGACCACACGCCACATATCGGTGATACCTCTCTCATCGACATACGCGGCGAGCGGCAACACTGGGCGAGACAGCTCGTCTGGCGCAAAGGGTTTATCCCGCTCCGCCGCAGCACGGTCCATCGCTTGTTTCAATCGCTTCAGACTCGGGCTGAACACCCACGCATTGTCGCAATGGGATCGGTCGCAGCTACGCGGCGTCGGTCGAGTAGCGAGCGGCGAGTAGCTTCTGCAGGTGAACGAGGTCCCGCTCGTGGTCGCGGCGTAGCCGCTGACGCTGATCACACACGAGCTCGCGCGGCCGGACGACGATGAGTGTCAATCCGCGCTGCGGGATCTCAACGTCGCGGCGCTCGTCGTAGAGACGCCGCTGTGCTCCGCGTGTCACGCCGCTCACCGTCTGTCGACGGTCGAAGAACGGGACAGGTTCGTCATGCTGACGCTCCCGGTACTCGATCACTAGCTGATGGTCCGGGTAGTAGGCGTCGACCGGCAGCATGCGCGTGCGACCGTCGCTTCCGGGGTCGCCTTGCAGCCAGGGGAAGCGATGCTGGCGCAGTGCCGTCTCGCCGAGGATCACATCGCACAGGTCGATGACGTAGGCCTCGTCGCTCGAGGAGTGCACCACTCGGAGACCGTAGCCACCACGCAGACCGCTCGCTACCAGTCGAGCCGCGCCATTATTGTCTGGGCGGTGGATTCCCGTCTTTATGACGAACCCGCAGCATGCGTCGTGGTCGATCCCCGGCTGCTTCAAGCTTCGCGGGAGAAGCTCCTCGCGATCATCGAGCGCCAAGCGCGCGCGATTCGAATAAGCCAGAACAAAGCCCGCCAGCGGGCGAACTCCTCGGCCTAGCCTGTTCCATGAGCCGCTACGGGGCGACTGCGTGGCTGGTCCGCTGGCAAACGATGCCCGGCGGCCCGCTTGAGATTGCCGAGGACGGCGAAGCGGTTGCCATACTCCCCGGCCGTTGGAGCGATAGCCGAGTCGCCGACGTAATGGAACGCCTCTTTGCCGAACGTGCGTACACCCCCGCCGAGCGCCTCCAGTGGAGGGCTCGAGACTCTTCTCCGTACCCCGTCCGAACGCTCTACGACGTTCATGGAGTTCCAGTAACCGGCGCCGGTCTTTACTGCGGCCATAACCCGATCTTGACCGCGATCAAGGTTCAGCAGCTGAGAGCACTCGACGAGTTCACACTCAGCTGGAACGAGGTCGCCCCGTCGCACGCCAGGCACATCTGTAACTCGCTGGGGTTCCCCGACTGTCCGCACGCGGACCAACCTGGCAGCGTGACGCACTGCAGATGGACCCAGGCGTCGATTTATGGTGACGCGGAACGGTGAACAGGGTTACGAGGTCTCGCGAGATCGGGGAGGGCGCCGTCGCTTGGCTCTGTCGCTTGTGGCTTCGCGCCCGCCAGTTCCTCACCAGCGGCGGGGCTAGTGTCCCGGACGTGGAAGACTCGCCCCCGCAGAGCGCAGAGGACGCCGAGACTGAAGCGCGTCAGATCATCCACGAGATGCTCGAGCTGCTCGAGTCTGTCTCGGCCCCCATCGCGCGCCGAAGCGACAACCTCGCGCAGCAATTGTCATTCCTCCAGGCTCGGGACAATTTCCGCGCCTTCAACCTCCTGCTCGAGCAGGGTGAAGACGTTCCGGCCGCGACCCTTGCTCGCGCTGTATTTGAGGAGGCGATGCGCTGGGCATGGGTCGACGAGTCACCAGATGAGCGAGCAGCATCGTTCCTCGGAGAAGCCGGACGTGCCCATCGCTTGATCACTGAAGCTGCTCAGACCCAGGGGATCGAGCCCGACATGTTCTTCGGTCCACTCGTCGCCAACGAGCTTCTTCCCGCCGCCGAAGGTGCTCCACCCTTTCCGAAGCGCTTCGAGGAACTAATGGAGTGGATGCCGGACACCGGCATGCATTACCTGCAGTACCGCTTACTGTCGCAGTACGTCCACAGTTCTCTGCTGTCAGCCGCGAGCACAGCGGTCGAGCGAGGCGGCAATCTCGAGAACTCCCGACTGCTACCGCTGCCTGCCCGCCTAATGGCGATACGCAACGCCGCCGCATCCATCGCCGTTGTTTTCGACTTCACAAAGGCGGGGCTTGCCTGGCCGGGGGCTGCCCCGTTGAACTTCGTCGTCTTCAGTGGCGCCAACCGGATCGCCACGATCACCTATCCCTTCGCACCCGCCTCGGAATAGCAACCACGGCCGAGTTCGCATTTTTGCACCGTGTTTGATAACGAAGTCGAGCCGCCGGCCCCGCGTCAAGCTCCTCGGAGGAGGTCAATAGTCGACCAGCCGCGGAGTACGCCTGGATGGATGCCGTCCGCGAGCTCCAACGCGGGTCGAGGAGCTGACCTACAATCCTGCCGATGAGCAAGAGAGATCTCAGCTTTGAAGCTTGGGAATCTCGGCGCGGCCGAACGGCGGCGCTCTGCGCTCGAATCGACGCCGCTCTGCCTCCGTTTCAGCGCGAGCGGCTTCGCAGTCGCGAGGGAGCCGAGTTCCTGCGCTCTATTGGCACGCCTGAAAACCTGATCGGCCGTATCGCCTCGGACGACGAGCTCGACCGCGAGTGGGCGGACATGATCAACTTCGCGCGCGAGCTGCGCGCTCACGCAGCCGGGATTGTCCCCAAGGCCCATCCCGCCTAGCCGCCGCGTTGTTCCGCAGCCGCAGCGCGAGCGCGCTTCCGCTCTCAGCGACTCTCGACTTGCGAGAAGCTCGTCAGCGGGTGAGCTTGTTTTGCGTCTCATGCTCGTCGGACGAATGGACGCTCTCACGGGCGTCGAATCTCGATTCGCGTTCCGCTGTCGGGTGCGATCTACGCTGTGCGAAGTATGTGGAGGCGCTCTTCCCGGTGAAGTCGCGAGCGACCGGACAACTTGCGCTCGCGCAATAGCGCCACGTTACGCTCCGGGCCCGTGCCCCGCATCTACCTCTCCCCTCCGCACCTCGCCGGCAACGAGCTCGAACTGTTGGCCGACGCGCTCAGCTCGAACTGGGTCGCGCCCCTTGGCCCTCACGTCGACGCGTTCGAGGCCGAGCTCGCCTCCGTCACCGGCGTACCGCACGCGCTGGCCCTGTCGAGCGGCACCGCGGCGCTCCATCTGGCTCTGCTCGTCCTCGGCATTGGGCCAGGCGACGAGGTCGCCTGCGCCGACCTGACCTTCGTCGCGACGGCGAACGCCATCCGCTATGTCGGCGCCGAGCCGGTCTTCATCGACTGCGACGAGACGACCTGGACCCTCGATCCGAACCTGCTCGAGCACGCGCTGGCCGAGCGCCCGCGCGTCGCGGCCGTCATCACCGTCGACCTCTACGGCCAGTGCTGCGACTACGACGCGATCGCCAGCGTCTGCTCGCCGCGCACCATCCCCGTCATCCAAGACGCGGCCGAAGCGCTCGGCTCGACCTACCGCGGCGCGCCGGCCGGCGCTCAGGGCGACCTTGCCGTCTTTTCTTTCAACGGCAACAAGATCGTGACTAGCTCCGGCGGGGGCGCGCTGCTCACGCACAACGAGGAGTGGCTCGATCAGGCCCGCAAGCTTTCAACGCAGGCCCGTGAGCCGGTCGTGCACTACGAGCACAGCGAGCTTGGTTTCAACTACCGCCTGAGCAACCTGCTGGCGGCCGTCGGACGCGCACAGCTGGCGACCCTGTGCGACCGCGTCGCCGCGCGGCGCCGGATCAACGCGCGCTACCGCGAGCTGCTCGCAAACGTCCCCGGCATCACGTTCATGCCCGAGGCCTCTTACGGATGCGGCAACAACTGGCTGAGCTGCGTCCTCGTCGACCGCGACGCCTTCGGCGCCGACCGCGAGGCGGTCCGCCTCGCGCTCGAGGCGGCCGACATCGAGGCCCGGCCGCTGTGGAAGCCGATGCACCTGCAGGAGCTTTACAGCCACGCGGCGATCTACGGTGGGGCCGTCTCGACCGCACTCTTCGAGCGCGGTCTCTGTCTTCCGAGCGGCTCGGCGCTGACAGACGAGGAGCAAAGCTTGATCGTCGAGACGATGCTGACCGCCCGCTGCTAACAAGCGGTACCGATCGGGGGTCGCGATCGTCGCGATCAGGCGGCGTCGCGTCTCGTCGTATTCCTGAAGGCTGAGAGCGGGCATCGAACCGCCGTTTGCGTCCACTCCTCGTTCAATCGGCGTCACGCTCGCTTCAGCGGCCGGACGCACGAACGGGCGAAGGGAAAGTGTCCAGAATCTCCGCCCAGGCGGAAATAAAGTACGGATTATGTTCGGCCCCGCCGAGCTTCCGACGGCCGCCGGCGACGACTGGTCGCGTGTCGTTGATGGCGGCGCGGAGCGGGGACTCGAACCCCCGCAGCCTCGTGTGCCCACGGCTCTACCGTTGAGCTACCCGCCCGCCATCGCACCGGTTGCACCCTGCGGCATCAGCAGGACAGGAACCGGAAACTAGGGGCGCCTATTCGCTCACCGCAGCCCACGAGTTCGTAGTGCTGCTGCGAGCATCTTGCTCGGCGTATTGCCATCGTTGAGCCACCGCTGAACGGCATCGCGTTGTGCGCCGAACGAGGCGTCCGATACCCCGAGATCAGCGAGCAGCTCTAAGACGAGCATCGGCTCACGCTCACCGAAGCCAGAAAAAGTGTCCTGCTCCCGATCGCCGGAACACGCGCGGCGCAGCAACTCGCTGAGGAACCGGGCGTCCTCGAGTAGCTGGCGAAGCTTCTCCGGCGGGTACTGGTGGACGCGGTCGCTTGCTGCACTCGCGAGACGCTCGTGGATTAGGCGAAGACGGATCGCGTCATGGTCGAGTTCGCCCGTGGGCGGCAGTTCCCGCACGGGACTGGGCTCTCCGCGCTGCCTGCGCTGGTAGGCATCGAGTGCGGCCCGCGAAATGAGTCCACCACGGACTGGCGGAGGCAGTTGCTTCGACTCGATCAGCGCCTCCACATCGGAGACAGAGCAGCCGAGTTCGGCTGCGACCTCCGTGACCGAAAGGTAGGGCCGTTTCGCGCTCAGATCGCCCACCGGCTGTCCTCCCCGTCCTCGGCGACCCCTCCCCTTTCGGGCAGCGCCGACGCCGGTTGCCCTAGACGCGTCTCGACCGTAGAGCTCGTCGAGCCAGTGCAGGTCTTCGCGGAAGAGCTCAGCGATCGCGACCCGTTCGATCATCAGCTGGTAGCCGAACTTTTGCCCGTGCCCCGGATGGTCCGCTTCGACAAGCTGGATCAGCTCTGCCGGGATGTCGACGACCAGACCGCCGCCGCGTGTCCGGACGCGAGTGTCCGCCCAGTGCCCGAGCACCTTGATCGGGATGACGCGACCGTCGGCTTCCGTCATAGCGAACCTCCGCCCGCTCGTTGCCTCCGCGCCGGCTTTGCCGGCGCGCGCCGCTCGATCTCGTCGTGTAGCGCGGCCAGCGTCGATGCGAGAGCAAGTACGACGTGCGGATGCTTGATCAGCGCTAGGTCGTTGATGTCGGAGGCACGAAGCGTGGGATGCTGTTTCGCCAGTGGGACTTGCCGACGGCCTGGCGTTGCTGCCGGGGCAGGCGACTTCTGGATCCGCTCCGGGCTCGAATGCGTGAACCCGATACCGAGCGCTTCCAGCGCGAGGACCACGCGCTTCGGGCCTCTGACCATCACTGCCTCGCCGGTCGCCGGGTCGATCGGAATGTGAAGTGCGCCGCGAGCCGGGTAGAGGTCGTGGTTGGCGGCGAGGATCGCGCCGCCAGCGCACCAGCAGACCGCGGCGAGGCTTGCGGCGTCGACCTCGTTGCCAGCACTGTCGCGTGACCACACCTCGCGGGTCCAGCGCTCGGGCGCGGCGATCAATCGCAGCGCGTGGTTCATCAGCCGCAGCGCCTCGCGCAGCGTCCGCGTTGAGTAGTCGTCGAACAGTTCTGCCTCCCGTCCTTCGCTTCCCGCTGAACCGCGGGTGACGTGACATACCGCGTCATGACCGAAAGCGGAAGCGCCGGGCAGAACGCTCGTACTGTCCTTCGCATGCGGTCTTCCTCTCGAGCCACGCGGCGGGCGAGCTATCCGAAGCGCTCGCCCCCTCCCGTCCACAACACCGTGCAACCGCAACCGCTCCACGTACTCGTGAACAGACCCTTTGGACGACCAACCAAGTCGCTCAGCAATCTGAGACAGCGTCGCCGCATGCCCAAGCTCATCAGATAGGTCATCAAGGGCCGCAAGCACCCGAAGCTCACCATCAGTCAGCTCCGGTGGAACCTCGGCGGACGGCCCAGATCGTTTCCCACGCATCGAAGCGAAGGTAGGGAGCAATCAGGGCTTGACCGCCGCGTTGCACCATGCGATTGCGTCCAATGCTCCTCTGCCGACTGCACTACCTCGTCGGACGGTCGAGTCGGCGCCGTAGGGCGCGCATCAGCGGTGTCCGCTCTAACCAGTCGATGAAATCGATCAGGCCGGGGGCCCCCTGATCGCCCCCTTCCTCGTCGGACAACTCTTCACGGCCAGCGTCATCAGCTGCGAGGACGTAGATCCGGACCGCGCGGCCGCGACAGAACTGGATCACATTTTCGACGTAGTCGAGGGGCATGGACTCGATTTTGTGCTCAGCTCCGTGCACGTCCACCCAAACCTGGTGTTGCGCGAACACCCACGGCCATAAACGGTTCGGCTCATGCATATCTGGCCGTATCCCGCGACGCGACGCCTTGTCGTCCATCAGCCTGAACGTAGGGCGTCGTGCCGGGGCTGACCTGCGCGGCTACACCATGCCCCGGCACCGCCCGAACGAGCGCATGGCGCGGACACTGAGTCACTGAGAGATCCGGGGGCAAATCTCAAAGACGATGCCGTCGTGACGTCGATGTAGCGTGACCAAATGGTCTTTCAAGGCAACTTTCCGCGGTTTCGAATCACGCTCGAGCTTGAGCCGGTGGGTGTGCATCGCCATGCAGACGCTCGCCTCGCCGCTCAGCGGGTTGCAGACGTCATCGAGGAGGTGGCGTCGGCAGTGCCCGGACTTGAGGACACGCAGCTCGTCGAGCTCAAGGCACTGCGTGTAGAGCGGATCGAGGCGGGCGAGGACAAAAGCGCCCACTGAACTTCTAGCGAGGTGCACACCATGCACCGCCCCCGCTCTTCGCGATTCTCGGCCCGCCGTCCAGTCTTCGGCGCACGTCCAACGCCTGACCTCACGGGTCAAGGAAATGGGTCAGGTCAAGAACCTGCTCAGCGGATGCGATCTTCGTCGCGAAATCGCTCGACGAGATCGGCGACGCCGCGCGGATCTTCGATGTCGTAGAAGGTGATCCCAGAACTCGCCATCTGACCGCGTGCGAAGAACTCCATGCCGCTGTTCGCGTAACAGCCGGCCATCGGCGAGGAGAGGCCGAACTCGACACTCCCCCGACCGTTGGAAACGGCGCTCGTCGAGATGTTCGGGATCGACCGCAAGTACGTGGCATCGACCGACTCACCGCAGCGACCACGCACGATCGTCATGACCCGCTTGTTGGACACCGCGTAGATCGTGCGGCGCTTCCGGGTCGCCTTGTAGATGAACCGCCCGAACATGAAGTAGAGACCGATGACCACGAACGGGATCCCCCACAGGACGAAGAACGGCCCAGCGCCGCCGCTGAGCACGCTCCCTTCCCAGAACATCGCGAAGCCGCCCCACATGATGCTGAACGGGATCAGGAAGACATCGCCGCGGGTGAAGTGCCTGGTTGGATCCGGCCGCCCGACCCACTCGACCCGTTCACCGGCCGACAGGTGCCGCTCGACGGCGTCCATATCCGCCCCAGTAGCGGTACTCGGCGGGGCGGGATCGTCGAATCCGTTTCGCGCCGGGAGCAGCTCGTCTAGCTCCTCGGAACTGTCGGCCGCCATGACGCGGCCCAGCGCATCGTCGAACTCGTCATGCGTCAGCGACCCGCGGGCGTACCTCTCCCGCAGAGTTCGGATGGCCCGTTCCCGCTCGGCTTCGGTCATGATCGACGCATCGGCTTTTCCCTGCCGGCGCGTGAATCTACCCGGCGACCTCCGACTGGATCGGATCACACGCCCCGGCGGAGGACGGGCATCTAACCGCCGTTTGCGTCCACTTCTCCTGCGGTGGCGAAGGCGACATCTGGGAAGCTGCGCGCCCACCGTCTGCCTGGATGAGCTACGCGGTGAGCGAGAGCCGCCGGCGGGCGAGCCGCGCGTATGTGGGGTCGAGCTCGATCGCGATGTAGTGCCGCTTAAGCTCACGCGCGACGGCAGCGGTGGTGCCGCTACCGGCGAAGCAGTCGAGCACGATCTCGCCGGGGTCGGTGAGCAGGCGGATGCAGCGGCGCGGCAGTTCGGGCGGGAACATCGCTTCGTGCTCGTTGTTGGCGCGCACGGATGGAATCATCCAGACGCCGCGTGAGCCCCACTCGCCCCACTCCGACTGCTCGAGCCGACCGCGGTCGACCTTGGTGACGCCCGGCTTCCAGAACACGTACAGGTACTCGAAGTCGTCGACGGAGCGGTAGGAGCTCGATGTCCAACGGCTGTTCGCCCAGGCGGGATCCTTAAGCCAGACGCGCCGGTCGTACAGGTGGAGCCTGGCGGCGGAGGCGGCTTCTTCTAGGAGCGGCCCGGCGAGCTTGACGCGCGTCTGCGGCTGATACTTGCCGCCGCGTGCGTTGTTGCCGTTCAGCCGCCGGTCGACCGTCTGCTCGCTGCAGCCGAGCAACGCTGCAAGCTGGCGCCTGTTCGCGTCCGGATGCTCGGCCATCGTCTGCTCGATCTGCTCGCGGGTCACCGTCTGGCGGCGGTGGCTGACGTTGTCAGCCTGGATCCGCGGCATCGTCGGGTCGGGGAAGGCGAGGATGTCGTTGATGTTGATCACGAGGAACCCGCCCGGCTTGAGGATGCGCTCGTGGAGAGCGATCACGTCGCGCATCAGCCCCTCCCACTCTCCGACAGTCACGCTTTCCTCGTAGCGTTTGCCGACGTGGTAGGGCGGCGACCACAGTGCCAGCGCCACGGAATCGGCGGCGACCAGCGGAAGCAGGTCACGCGCGTCGCCCTCGTAGATGTTGTCGGCGGCAAGGAACACGCGCCGACCATCTGCGCTGCTCGGTCGGCTCGATCCGTTTCTATGCTCGAGCGGCGCGCGCTGTTTTCGTTATCGCGCAACGTGCGCGGTTCGGCCGAACGGTGTTCACCGATGAACTGCGCGAACAACGCGCCGCGCGGGAGGCGGCGCAGCCGCTCGGCTACAGCGTTCCGTGCAGTGACTTGATCGAGCTGTTCGTGCCGCGACGTAGAGGGCGTGACGCGCGCTTCCGCGCCCACGCGCTGTGACCACAACAGGCGCGAGGGAGACCCGCGCCTTCTGGTGGCTGTACCCCTTTCTGGGGATGCCGCATCCTCGATCCACACGACGCGCGCGGAAAATCGAGCGCTTTGCACTAGGGTCATCCCCCGTTTGAGGTACGGCGTCTTGCGGCGTCCGCCTGTTCGCTGGTTGCACTTCCGAGCTCGACGCGTTTCTGCGTTCGCGCTCGGCTAACTGCAAGCGAAAGGGCACGAACGAATGACGACTGCAGCGGTTCTGGCGCGCCCCGAACCCGACGACGAAGGCGACGGCGGGCGGATCCCGCCAAAGCTGGGAACTGGGGACGGACGCCTCAGGTGCCTCGACCAGGCGGCGGGTCTAGCGACAACACGTTCGATGTCGGCAAAATCCAGCGGCCCTGCTGCCGGCAGTCGTAGCTTCTGTCGATGACTCCCGCACGGCAGTCGCTCCACCTCTATGAGGCGGCGTGGATCCTGCAGCGCCCGGTGCGCGCGGCGCGCCGCATGACCGACTGGAGCGATGCTCCACTCGAGCGGATGCCCGGCACCGGCGGGCGCATCCAGGTTTCAGTCTCCTCTGTTCGCCGCCTGGTGACGTCGCCGCTCGCCGTTCACCAGCTCTGGAAGCTACAGCGCGGACTCGTCTGCGCACCTCGCCCGACGTCGCCAACGGCCTCTCCAGCCCCGCTTGTGCGAGCTCATAGCTCACTCTGATTGATGAATGAGCACTAACGGTCTCCTTGCGCGTCGTTCTATCTGCTTTACCAGGCAAGTGTGGTAGTTACTGACAGTTCTGATCACTACGCCGTTGACCACATCACTCAAAGCAACCACCGGTACCGCCCGCCGTCGTCCTCCAGCGCGGAACAGCCGGATCCCGGTTTTCCATGCAGGCGAAAGCCCGGACGATGTCCAGGCGGGGCTTCTTGCGTCCTCGCTCAGTGATCTGCTCGGCGTTGATGATCAGCAACTGCGGCTCGTGCGGATCGCGCTCTCACGACATCTGGGCCGACTCACCGGCTGGCGTGCGGGCTGCGGCGCGCTATCACGCGCAATCGCCGGAATCGGTCACCTCGACCTCCTCGACCGCAACGGCCGCACCGTCCCACCCCCCTGGATCGATGTGCCTCTGGTCGGCTGGCCGGATACGAAGTCCGTCATGCTCCGCGACCTTCTGGTCACGCCGAAGGACGTGGATCGGGCGTGGGCGACGAGGCTGAGCCTTGGAGGGCCGAACGCGACGCTCGACGACCTATGGCTCGTCCAGATCTTTCGACCTCCCGTGTGGGTCGCGATCGCCGAAGTGATCGAGTGGGGACCAGCCAAGTTCGCGCGTTACGCCGAGGCGTACCTTCGCCTACTCGCCGTCGGGGAAGCACCCGGCCGAGGGAGACTGCTGAGGGATAGCCTCAAACCAGAGCACGGCCACTTCCGGGCGTTCATGACTACGCTTTCCGGTCTGAGCGAGCTCGAGGAGTTCGAACAGTGGGCGACGCTGCCTCCGGCGGTGAATCTCAAGACGATTCATGCCGAGAAGGCACCTAGTGGGAAAAACGCACCGCCGGAACTGAGCGAGGTGCGACGGACGCATTTCGATCTTGAGCGCCGGATCGTCGAGAGCTACCGAACTGCGAAGGGCCGGCGGCGTCTCCTTCCCTTACTCCGAGACCGCAGCCTGCTCGAACTCGCAGTCATCCTCGCCACGCGAGCAGAACCACTCACTCATTGGCTGAGAGCGACAGACGTCTACATCGACTCTGACCTCGGACAGCCGTGTGTGCGATTGAAGCAACTGAAAGGCAATCGCTTCGATGAACACATCATCCCGATCCCTCAAGCGGTGTACGACCATTTCAACGAATACATTGAGCACGCGGGGATCGGAGACGACGACGCCGACCATGTGCTCTGGCAATCGGAGTGGGCGTACTTCGATCCCGAAGGCAACCGCGTCTCCGGAACCCTTGGCGCCGAGATGCTCAACAAACCCGGCTGGGACAGGCGACTGCCAGAGCAAGCAGCCACACACCACGCTTCGTGCGCTAAGAGCCGACTCTCGGTTTTGCTCTCGAGGAACTCCACGAGAAAGCGGACTGCCCACTCTGCTCGTTATTTCGGGCGCGGACTCGGACGGGACGCTGCACGTCGATACCTCGAAGCGCATCCCGAAACGTCCGATGAGATCACAAGTGACGTGATCGTCAAGTCACTACAAGCGCACGCCTTCGGGACGATCTCCGACGTGTACGACCGCCTCAACACGCCGGAATCGAAGACGCGATGGTCGGGCGTCGCTACAGCAGGGATCTGGGAACTTCTCGTCGGGGATGTCGGCGCCCGGCTGGGACTCGACGAAGAACGCGTCATCGCCGCAATCACTAGACGCGACGAGGCGCAAGCCGAAATCCGTACCGCCCGCGCCCGGATCGCAGAAACCGAAGCAAAGCTCACCGCAGTCGAGACAGGTGCGCACTCACTGCAACGCGAGGCTGACCGGCTTCGGCAACGCCGGTCGTCTTTGCACAAGCAGCTCGTCGAAAGCCTCGACCGCGCGCAGCCCCACAGGTCGACCCACCGCCGGCTCGAGCTCGAGCGTGCGCGGATCGATGATGAACTCGATGACGTCCGCGAGCGGCTGGTACTCGCGGAACGCCGCCTTAACGCCGATCTTCGAACGGATACAGCCCGCGTGGCCGAAGCGGACGCGCGGGTGACATTGGCAGAGCAAGACTTCACCGCTGCATGCGCTGCGCGAATCCCGCTTCCCGACGACGGCAGCGCGTATCCCGAACCTGAGCAGCGTCTGCAGGAGATCCTTGGCCGCGCAGCTGTTCCCTCTGAGCCAGATTTGGTCAGCCCAACACCCCTCCGCGACAAGCTGTCGGTCGCCGAGTACGCCGACGCGATGGGTATTCCCGTATCGTCGCTCAACCGGCAGATCAAGAGCGCGCTCGAATCGCTTGACGGGTTCGCGTTCCGCGGCGGCGCATCGAACTCGCGACAGCCGTTCTTCCAGCCGATCGAGGAAGTCATCGAAGTCCACGGCGAACGAACGCGCTTCATCGTGTTCACAAACCTGGACTTGACCCGCTACCACCCAGACCAAATCGCGCGAATGAAGACGATTCTGGCCGTCCCCGCGGCTCGGTAAGAACGGCCACGCCGAGTCACCGACGGTTCCCGCCGACAACGCCCCTGCGGCCGTCTCGTTCTCCATTCCACAGATCCCGGCGCCGCGGACGCCACCTTGGCATGCGCGGCCGATTGTGCTTGGTTACGCGGTCGTGGCGACTCTGCACCTCTCAGACCTGTTCCTCGAGACCGTAAAAACGATCGAGCGCCGCGCGCCACACCCCGCTCGACCTCACCCCGATGAGGAAGACGCCTACTTCCGCGGCGTCGCGCACGGTTATCTCACCGCATTCGCCTGGGGCGACGAGCTGCTCGCGGCCGCAAGGCAACTCGCCCTCCTCACGGGCGCCCGTGACCCTGCCGCATTCCTGAACCTTGCGTGCGCGATGGCAGATGCACTCCACGAACAGTCAGCGCGCGACGCGGTCTTCTTTGATGACTCCGAAAGCGAGAGCGGACGTTAAGCGTGCTGCTCCTAACGCCGGCCGTCGAGATGGCAACGGACTTCGACTTTCAGAGCCACGGCGATTCGCGCTGCGCGCGGGTCGTCTATGACCTCGCTGCCGTCACCCTGTTTTCTTTATAGGCGTCCGCATGGTCGGTCGATCACCCAACACGGTCCTACCTTCGCTCGCGATGGCACCAACCAACGCGAAGGAGTGAAACCATGCCCGTCCGTACCGACAAGATCAACATCCCGACCGTCAGCAAGAGCATCGACGAGTTCATCCGCCGGGAGCGCTCGATCGGCAGGAAGTCCGTCAAAGACCACGTCTCCGTCCTCCAGGGAACCGACCGCGTCGTCGGTAGAAGAGCAGCAGGCTCTGCGCTAGCGAAGTCGCAGTACGGCGGCGTTCGCGCGGACAAGGTCAGCGCGGTCGACTTCCTGGACTGGTTCGCCGGCCGTCACGATGGCCTCGCCGCCAGCACAACGAAGCGTGGAATGTCCTCGCTGCGCGGGTACACGAAGTACTCGATCAGCCAGGGGTACATGGATGAGCGCGTTCTCGCCGGGCTCGCAGACGTGCGCGTGTCGGAGTCCCCGGCGGCGCGCGCTTGGCTCTACCCGGAGCGGCTCGTCGCGATCACCTCTCTGCTGAACGAGAGCGAGGTCATCGACGACTACGACCGCTTCGCATGGGCGGTCGAGTTCGCCCTCGGTACCCGTGTCTCCGAGACCGTCGGCCTCAAGCCGAAGTCGCTCGACGCAATCGCGAAAGTCGTGCGTGCCGTCGGCAAGGGAAGCGGCGACGGCAAGGAGCGCGAGATCCCCGTCGACGACGCCTTCATCGAGATGTGGCGCGCCCACATCAAACGCTACGACATCAAGCCGAACGGCTGGATGCTGTTCTGGCGCGCCCGCCGAGCGATCGGCGGAGCCGTTGGTGCAACAGAGGTGATCGTGGACAAGTCCCTGCCGGCGACGCCGAAAATGCTCCGTACGTTCATGAAGAAGGTCGCGCGTCTCGCCGAGGAGGAACTCGACGCGAGCCTCGTGCCCGAGTTCTCGCTCACGCCGAAGGTTGCGCGGAGCACGTTCGCATGCACGCAGCTCGTGCTCCACGAGATCGGCCAGGGCGGGCTCGACCTGTACAGCCTCAAGGAGGCGATGGGCCACACCCGTCTCGACGTTACCGAACGCTACCTCGCGGACGTCAACAGCTACCTGAACCTCGTTCGGCGCCCGACGAACACGCTCGCTGCGGCGAACCTGATCGTGGCGGCAAGGCGCGCGAATCCTTGAGGCGCTGGCGCTGACGCTACTGAGCAGCCGCACGACCATGCAGCTTCAACGAGCCCTCCGGGTCGCCTGTCTTCGGCAGCCGCGACTCGGAGGGCTCGATACCGCTACAGCACCTCGACACCAGACGGCAACGCCACTCGGCTCGAACGACGTCGAGGGGCGCGCGCTTGCCACGATCTGCTTCTCCCCTACACGGGGACTTCGACCGACTCGGCGCGAGGCGCTTGGGCCACGCGCGGGTCGGCCGGTGGCGGATCGAGGCGCGTCTCGTACGGGACGCCGCGATCGATCGCGTCCGCGAGCTCGTCGTAGATCTCAAGGATGACGCGCTTCGTGCGGTATTCACCGTGCGCTTTGACGTCGCGGTCGCGGACGATCGGGAACGTGTTCATTACGTGGTCGACGTCGTCGCGGGCGAGCCCGTAGAGGTGGAAGAACGCTGCATCGAGCTCACGGCGCAGCAGGAACCGACGGTCGGCGTCCCACCGAAACGGCGGGCCTTCGTAGCCGAGGTCGCACGCAAACGGCCGCATGTCTGACGCCGTGTAGGTCAGCTCGAGCACTCGTGCAGCGATCCAATTCTCGGTGACGACGCCGTTACCGCTGCCTGGTGGAATGACCGCGAGCTGATTGATGATGAAGAAGGTCAGGTTCTTTCCGCCTAGCTTCTGCCGCGCCACGTAGTCGAGAATGAAGGTGTCGAAGTTAGCCAGGAGCGGTGCAGCGAGTGAATGCCGTGTCATGCACACAAGCGGCATGCTGTGCCCGACCGCAACCCGCGGGAGGACTGTGGCGATGATCGTGCGGGCGTTCTCGACGCCGGTGATGTTTCGCCAGCCAAGCAGCCACCGCGCGGACCACTTTCCACCCAGTTTGGCGTCGATCTCGCGCTCGGCGACCCAGTAGCGCGGAAGCGTCAAGAAAGCTGGATCGGCGTGCTGCTCGTCGGTCAGCTCAGGCAGCTTCCCCTGGTTCGCCTGGGCCTCTGTCTGCCCGCGATACGTCCCAAACCGGTGGTCGAAGTGGTAGATCATTTTCGCTTCGTACAGCGGCATGTATGCGTCCGTGCCGCGGCGGAAGACGTTGCCGTCGAGACGCCAGCCGTCGCTCTCGAGTTGCTCCTGCGTATGGAACAGCCCGGAGTCGTTCGCCATGTGGAACATCGCCATGAACGTGACGCCCCACGGGTTACCGCCATCGCTGCGGCTCTCGTCGACGAGCACCGGTACGCGCCGGTAGATGGCCTTCGTGAGCTCGGCGTCACGTCGCGATCTGAAGATTGGGCACGTCCGGGTGTTCGGGTTGAGCAGCGCGAAGTCGTCAGGCGCTAGCGTGAATCTCCGCTCCGGCTTGTCGAGGGCGGTTACCTGACGCGCGAAGAACACAAACTCCGCGGCACCCGCCGGTCGCGCGCTCCCGGTCAGCGTGAGCAGGCAGAACTTCGTCGCGTGGTGCACGGCCGGGAAGATGAACTCCTCGTTCTCGAATCCGTACAGACTGACGAGCGAGCACCGCTGAACGAGGTCGCCGAAGAAATGCTTGGTCGTGTCGTCGGTCGCCACGCCGAGCGGCAGGATGCAGCCGACGCGACCCGTCGTGGAAATTGTGCTCCGCATGAGCTCGGCGAAAATCGCGTAGGTGTTGACGTCGCCGCGGCCCGCGAGCGGGTAGCGGCCGCTGACTCGCACGAGATGACTCTCGCCATCCGAGCGACGCAGCGCATCCCGGAACGCCTGGTCGAGAGTCGGATCTTCTTCCTTCAGGCGTTTTATCATCCGCTCGCGGGCCGCCTTGTTCGGGGCCGCGGCGATCTGCGGGCTCCGTTCCGCGAAGAACTCCTTCTCCTGCAGCTTTAGCCGCTCCCACGGCGGGTTGCCGAGCACGCAGTCGAAGCCGCCTGACCAGCCGGTCTGGTCGTTCTCCGGCACTTCGCCCGGCTCCGGCACGCCGAACATCTGGGGGAACTCGACGTGCCAGTGGAAAAAGGCGTACTCGTCGGTAAGCGCCTCGATGGCGGCGCGCGTCTCCGTCGCGAGCTTCGCCGGATCGTCCGCGACCACCCGCAGCGTACCCTCTGTGATCTGCGGCCTGCCCGCCTGCTTGTGTTGGACGAACGCCGAACACCACGCGTCGGCCAGGAGCTTCTGCCTCTCATAAGCATTCGACTCGATCAGCTGTCGATACCGCTCCTCTTTCGCATGAAGCTTCTCGGGTGAAGTGTCGTCGCCCTGCTCCAGTTCGAGTGCAAGATCGTGGAGCTCCGTCTCGAGCTGCGCGACCTCGTCCTCGAGCGTGAGCTGCCCCGCCTGCTCGCGCCGGTTGCGCTTGCGCAGCTCGGTCGTTACGGCCTTATCGTCGCCTTCAAACGTCTTGAAGGCATCGTCGGCGATGCCGGAGGCGACGAGCGCCGGCGTCGCGCCGAGGAGGCTGTTGCCGCACTTGATGTGTGCATCGAGGAAGCTGAGCGGCCGGCCGGGGTCGAGCGCTTCGACCCAGAGACTGACCTTGCAGAGCTCAACCGCCATCGGGTTGATGTCGACGCCGTAGATGCAGCGGCTGACGACGTCGCGAAGCGCCTTCCTCGTCGCCTCGGGCGACGGCTCCTCGTCGCCCGTGCGTGCGCTGGCGAGCCGCTTTGCGATGCGGTGCGCGGCCGCTACGAGGAAGTGCCCCGAACCGCACGCAGGATCGACGATTTTAAGGTCGAGGATCGCCTCCTCCCCCTTTGCCGCGGCCGCGTCAAGGACCGGGTCGAGCGCCGAGTCGAGCAGCGTGCTGATAAGGCTCGTCGGCGTGTAGTAGGAGCCGGTGGTCTTACGCTCGTTGCCCGCGGCGGTGTCGAGGGTGAAGGTGCCGGCGTCGGCGTCGAGCCGCGGGTGCAGCTCGAGCAGGGACTCGTAGACCGAGCCGAGTTCCTCCGCGCCGAGGTTCTTGTAGTCGACGGCGCGCAGCGCGTTGCCTTCTCGTACGGTCGCGAGCGCGCGCACCGCCTCGAGGAGCGACCGGTTTGGGAGATGCGCGCCGTCGAGGTGCAGCAGCGCCCGCTCGGACCAGAGAAAGCTACCGAGAGCCGGCAGTCCTAGCGGCCTGCAGCCGTCGTCGTCGCTGAGGCCGTGCATGACGAGCTCGATGCCCGCCCAGAGGTCGCCATGCTTCGTGCCGCGACGCCTCTCCGCCAAGTCGCGGAGCCGCCGAGTCGAGTACCAGCGCGCGTATCGCGTACGCGCCTCCTCGGGCGCGCCCGGATGGTGCAGCAGACCACGATCCTCTGCGACGAACAGGAAGAGCAGCCGGTACACGAGCCGGAGCAGCTCTCGGTAATAGTCCTGCGTCGAGAGCTCTCCGTGGCGTAGTGCCGTCTTCAGCTCGGGGTTGCGGCCAGGCGTAAGGAAGCCACTGCCGAGCGCGGTAATTGCCGCCTCGACTCCCTTGCGTAGTCCGTCGAGCGCGCGTGTGCCCTGCTTCGCCGCTTCCTGCGACCAGCGCTCGAGCCAGCACTCGTGCGGCTTCGCACCCTCGACACGCGAGGCGTGGCAGACCATCCAGAGGAGCACGAAGTCGGCGTAGGCCTCGCCGTCCATCATCTGCTCGAGGTCGAACTCAACGTACGCTTGCCGGGTCAGCGACGAGTTGTCGCGCAGGAGCCGGAACTGCAGCCCGTTCGAGACGACGCCCCAAAGCCGCTCGTCGGAGCGGTTGAGCAACTCCTGCACCGTGCCGTGCGGAGTCTGCGTGGCGGCGCCCGCGACACCGCGGGTGCGGCGGTCGAGCTTGATGTTGCAGCCAACCAGGTGGATCGAGTTGTTGCCCCACGCATGCGAAACCGGGTATGCCTTCCCGTCGATCTCGACCGCAGGCGCTGTCTGGACGCGGCCGTAACCGAGCTCCTGCAGGAGCACGAGCAGCCAGCGATCCCGCGTGATGGTCGTGCCCGGCTCGTCCTCGGGCAGACGAGAGCGTGCTTCCCGGAAGCTCGCCCACGCACCGACAAGACGGTTGTATGAGCGAACGATCGCCTCGTTCAGCGGCTCGTTCGGCGGCAGGCCGTAGTCCTCGCCGCGCAGGCCGCCGAGCTCCTTGTCCCGCTCGCGTACCCGCTGCAGTAGATCTGCCGGCAGTAGCGCACCTTCCGTACGGATCGTTTCGAATTGGTCGCGGCGGCTCACAGCGACGGCCTCGGCAGCAGCACGTAGGATCCGAGCAGGTCGACCGGCGGCTGCGGTTCGACGAGGTAGCGGACGCCCTTCATGCGTGCGCCTTCGCGAACACGCTCGTGAGCATCGAGCAATGCCTGCGCGCGTGATTCCGCCGCGGCGCCGAGTGCAGGCGCGCACATGTCGTATGCTCCGACGACTTCGGCGACAAGCTCGCGCGCCTGCTCGGGTGCGACATTCCCCGACGGATCGGCGCCGAGCAGCTGTGCCGCCTCCTCGTCGTCGAGCCACGTCGGCGAGGTCGGGTCGCCCACGAACGCGAGCAGGCGTGTCTCTTCAGCGAGTTGGCGTCCTTCTTCGCCGCCGCGTCGTGTGATCACGTCGAAGCGCATTCGGACGAGCAGGAGCGTTGTGCGCGTTGCGACGGCGTCAGTGCGCATGACGCCGCAGCGAGCAGCGAGGGCCTCGGCGAGCGGATCAAGGGATGTGTCGGCTATGTAGCCGGCAAGGGCATCGACGAGTGGGTGCGTACGCGACAGGTACTCGACCTCGTCCGGAACAGGCAGCTCGAACCGTGCGCGAAACTCGTCGTCTTGCCGTCCAACAGCGTCGCGGAGCGCGAGCGGTGTGTCGCGGAGGTCGACGTGAATCTCGCCATCTCCGGAAACAGTGGCGCCGGCGGCGCGCAGCGCGGTGGTGACGAAGCGAGCGACATCGGTCGCAGACCCGATTGCGGCACGCGTCGCGTCGAGTTCACGCGCGACTTCATCGACCTCGATCGTCTGCTGGGCAAAGATTGTCCTCGAGCGCTTCTCGCGGTCGGCGGCAGCGTCCCATTCGTCGTGCAGGGCGTCGCGCTTGTCGACGAGTTCGGGCATGTCGAACAGGGAGAGCTGCTCGGTGCGGCCGCGCAGTACGAGCCCTTCGAAGATCGCGTCGAGCACCTCGCGGGTTCCGACTGGCACGGGGACAGAGATGCCCAGACGGTCGTGGATCGTGCGATTCTTTCGCTGGAGGACGTCCAGGACCACGCCGTCGACCGCGTTGCTGCGGCCGAAGTAGGTGAGTACGCGCACCGTCTCCGACGGCTGCCCGTAGCGGTCGACGCGGCCTTCGCGCTGTTCGTGTCGTGTGGGGTTCCAGGCGAGGTCGTAGTGGACGACGGCGTCGAAGAGCCGCTGCATGTTGACACCTTCGCTGAGGCAGTCGGTCGCCACGAGGACGCGGCGCGGCGCCCCCTCGAGGCTGAGCACGCGTTGCTCGCGCTCGGCCGCCGGAATGCGGCCTGTTACCGCGATGACCTCGACGTCCTTCGGCAGCTTCGCGCGCAGGTGCTCGGCGACGTACTCGGCCGTCGGGACGTATGCGCAGAAGACGATCGGGTTGAAGCCGTCGTCGAGTAGCTTGCGGACGTGCTTCGTCGCTTGCTGCACCTTCGGGTCGTCGTCGCCAGTGAGCGCCTGGGCCGCTTCGCGCAACGTCTTCAGCGCGCGCCGGTCCGCCGCCGACGCGTACAGCGCAGCCGACGGAGGCAGATCGCCGCCCTCGGCGCTCTCGTCGTCGGTTGCGTCGAAGATCCTGCGCGCGAGCTCATCTAGGTCGACGCCTGCGTCCTCTTCGACAAGGTCGGCGCGGGTGTCAAGGGTCGCGGCGGCTGCGGCCGGGCTCGAGGAGAGCGCGCGCATGATCCCGAGGATCGACCACCAGCGCATCCGCCAGTTCTGCTCGCTCCCGTCCGCACGCTCCCCGACTTTCTCGCGGCCGTATTCGAAGATTTGCTTGAACAGCCGGCGGTGCGCCTCGGGCAGCTCGTAGGTCTCTTCGCGCACCTCCCGGTTCGGGAAGCTCGTTTCGCCGAGGTAGTGGAGGATGTCGCCGCGCCGTCGCTGCACCAGGTGGTGGGAGAGCCGGCGCCGCTCGGCGGCGTACTGGTCGCGGTCGAGTTCGTCGTCTACGAGACGGAATGTCGGGTCGAGGAATGAGACGAGCGACTGGAAGGCGTCGTCGTTGCCTGAGTGCGGCGTCGCCGTCACCAGCAGCAGGTGCCGGTCCTCGTTCGCGGCGAGCTTCGAGACGAGCTCGTAGCGCTGGTGCCGGTGCCCGCGGCCAGCTTGCGCGTCTGCGCAGGTATGCGCCTCGTCGACGATTACGAGGTTCGGGCACGCGCGAATGAAGTCGTCGCGGCGCCGGTCGGATTTGATGTAGTCGAGCGAGACGACGGTGATCGGGTGACGCTCGAATAGCGACTCGCCGACGCGGAGGCCGCGCTCCAGCCGTGCGGCGGTGCCTGCGAGCACGAGCTCTGCGTCGAGATGGAACTTGTCGGCCATCTCTGCCTGCCACTGCTCAGCGAGGTGCGGAGGGCAGATGACCGTGAGACCGTTTGCGTCTCCCTGGTCGAGGAGCTCGCGCGCCACAAGCAGCGCTTCGACCGTCTTGCCGATACCGACGTCGTCCGCGACCAGCAGACGGACGGGATCGAGCTTCAACGCCATCAGCAGCGGCACGAGTTGGTAAGGCCGCGGCTCGACTGCGATCCTGGCGAAACTGCGGAACGGGCCGGCGCCGGCGCGCGAGCTCAGGCGGAGCGCATCGCGCAGCAGCCTCGCCGAGGTCGCATCACCGAGCCGGTTCGGATCGGGAAGGTCGAACTGCGCGGGCTTCACTTCCTCGAGCGCGGTCAACACGCCGGCGACCTCGTCGTCGGTGCCGCCGAGTGGGCGCAGCACGAGCAGGTCGTCGGTCGAGTCCGGGAGGACGACCCACTCGCGTCCACGCGTCGCGACCAGCGAGCCGGGGGCGAAGCTCATGCACCCTTCCCGAACACGTCTGGATGCTGCGCGAGCGCAGCCGGCCAGCCCGACTTGTCCTCGTCGACGCGGATGACACGGAAACCTTCGTCGACGAGACGTTTGGTCTGGTCGTTGTCGATCCGCCGTCGATCGTCGGTGTCGTGGTGCGGCCCGTCGACGAACACGAGCGCGAAGTGGTGGTCGTAGGTGAAGTCAGGACGGGCTTTCAGGCCGTCTACGACCCGCTGCCCGTGCGTCGGCAGCTCGTAGCCGTTGTCGAACAGGAAGGAGAGGAAGTCTCGTTCGAGCTGGCTGTCACAACCCGCTTCGAGCTCCCCGTGCAGCTGGGCACGCGACATGGAGAGGGGCGAGACGGCGACCTCCGCGTTCTTCAGGAGCAACAGCGTGTCACGCACCTCGAATCGGTCGAGCTGCCGGTGATCCCACTGGTTCGAGTAGGAGAGCAGGCAGTCGTAACAGGCGGCCGAACAGCGCTCGCGAGCGCCGGGCGCGGAGCCGATGTCGGCGCCGGTATCGGGGTCGAAGTGGCAGAGCCGGAGCGCCTGGGTCGCGACGCGCGGGAGCGCTGTCGGGTCGGAGGCGAGCTGGCGCAGGACGCCGGCGCCGCCCTCCGCCGCCTCGTAGAGGAGGAGCAGGTTGCGGAAGTCGCGGTTGGGCAACGGTTCTGCAGCCAGCTCGGAGTCCTCGAGGTCGTACGTGACCTGGATTGCGCTCTTCAGAGCAGCCGCGAGCGACGCCATTACGTTCGCCGGCAGCGGCCTTGAGGGCTGGAAGAGAAGGGTGTTGCGACGGTCCTCGACGTATGGAACGACGCGGTCACGACTGTTGCTCATCGCGTCCTCCTTGTCGTCCGCGGCAGCCTCCGGGTTGGTGGCCCAGTAGCCGTTCTGCGTGTCGAGCACAAACCCCAGCAGCTCCTTGTTCTTCCGTCGTGTCCAGCCCACGTTGATCCGCCAGAGGGTCGCGGCACCGCCGTAGGTGAGCGTCCCCCACTTCACGCCTTCGTTGACAATGTCGGTGTGCCGCTGGCCGCGCCCGTCGCGCTCGGCGAAGCGGACGCCGGTGCGGATTTCGAAGCCCTGCCGGACGCGCTCCTCCTCGTCCGAATTGATTCGGTCGCGCCGTTTCGTACCGACGTTCTGTAGCCGGAACAGACGCGTCAGTGGCGGCTCGAGCGGAGCGCCGCACGATTCGCACATGTCGAGGCCGGGTTCGTCGGGATCGACCGGGTGCAAGTACCCGCAGCTCGAGCACTGCTTGACAACACTCGTTGGCAGTCGGTTCTCTTCGTCGCGGTCGGCCGGCAGGAAGACCCGGTTGATCACGTAGCGCGCGCCCTCGTGGTAGACGATCGAGCGCGGCCCGAACTCCGAGATCGCAAGGAATCGCGGCCGCTGCACGTACTCGTCGCGCCCCTTGCGGCCGCGGCGCGCCGGGATGAACGCCGAGAGCGGCAGCCGTGGGAAGCTGTAGCCGGGCAGAAACCCTTCGCTTGCGAAGTAGCGGTAGCTGTAGAAGTCAGACTGGAGCGGTCTCTGCTGATCGTCGCCTCGGAGCAGCTCGAGCTGCGCGCGCGCCTCGCGGCGGAGACGCTCGGCGAGGTCGCGCTCCTTTCTTGTCTTCGAGAAATCATTGGCAGCCTTCGTCTGCGTGTCGCGGGCGTCGAGCGCCGCCGTGTAGAGCTCGCGCCACCGGTCACAGGCGCGGTCAAATGCTTTCGGCGCCTCCCGCAACGCCTCGTCGAGCCAGCCGTCGTGCATCCACTCCGCCTCGTCGAGCGTCGGGATGCTCGCGAGCAACGCCTGCGCAGCTGGACGCGCGCGCTCGCTAAGTGCCGGATCGTCGAACGCGTCCCGAAGGTCGTTCATGACCGGGAAGTACCTGTTCTCCTCGTCGCTCAGGTCGAGGACGGTCGCGAGCGAGCTTCCGAGCGACTTGCCTGTCTCAGCAAGCCAGACCGCGTGCACATGCGCACGGACGAGATCCTCGTTCGCGAGGTCGAGCCTGGGCGGCTTGACCTGGCCCGCAACCATGTCGGTCGGGCGGCGGAAGTAGTACTGGTCATGCGAGTTGCCGGCTGCGGCATAGTCGAAGACGAGCGCCGGCTGCCCGCTGCGGCCCGCGCGCCCCGACCGCTGTGCGTAGTTCGCGGGGGTCGGCGGGATGTTGCGCATGTTGACGACGTTCAGATCGGCGATGTCGACGCCGAGCTCCATCGTCGGGGAGCAGAAGAGCACGGGCAGCTTCGCCTCGCGGAAGAGTTTCTCCCGCTTCTCCCGCTCCTCGGCCGGCACCTGGGCCGTATGCTCGCGCGCCTGCAGGCCCTGCCCGTCGGCGGCGACCCGGCGGTAGAAGTTGACGAAGAACGGGTTCGTCTTGCCGCCGCTCTCCGGCAGCTGCGGAACACGGATCGGATCGTGGTAGGGCTTCGTCCCGTCCCCAGCCTGCCAGAGGAGCTGCGCGGCAGCGACCTGGTACCCCGAGACTCCGTCGTCGCTCTCTCGCACGACCACGAGCAGACCTGCCTCGCGCAGCGCTTCGAAGAGGTCGGCGATCACAGTCTCCGTTTCGGCTGTCGACAGCTTGGTCTGCGGGCCGAACGTCGTCGGTCGGCGGAGGAACTGCCCGAACATGCCGCGTGTGCCGACGTACAGGTCGCCGCGATAGTCCTGCCCTGCCCGCGGTCGCGGATACGCGACTCGCGCATGGACGAGCTCCTCGTCCTCGTCGAGCGCCCACGGCTCGATCAGGTACTGGCTCGAGCGCTGTTGGAGCGCCTCCTGCCAGTCGCGGCGCAGGTAGTCGACGCGGATCGCGAGTTCGCGCCGGAGCAGGTCGAGCAGCACCTTCGCGATGTGCGCACGACGTTCCGGCTTCGCCCCCGCGAGCGCCGCATGCTTCGTCTCCCAGACGTCCTCCGCGGCGCAGACCTCCGCGAGCGATCCGTAGGCGATCTCGAGCAGGCCGGACTGCTCGAGGTTCGGCGCAGTGATTCGCCAGCCGCGTTCGAGGTCGCGGTAGATCCGGTAAGCGAGGACGTCGCGGAAAGCCCGCTCGGTGTCTTCGCGTGCGCCGAACCTCACGGCCGGGTCTACCGCGTAGTCCTCGATCGGGAGGGCGAGCGCATCGAAGACCCGGAGGGCGAGCTCGTCATGCCGCAGGCCCTCACTGCCTGCGGCGTCGGCCGCACGGAAGAGCGCAGAGCGGATAAGGCCTACCTCCACAAAGTCGTTGAAGTGCCCGGCCTGCAGCGACGCGTCCTGGCGGTTGTCGGTGAAGCTCAACAGCTTGCGCGCTACCGGGTCAAGCGATTCGTCGGACCGGAGGCTGCGGATCGCGGCGAGGCCAAGGATCGTCGTCGCGCTCGAGCGTCCGCCGGCGCCGAGCGTCATCAGCTTGCCGAAGTCCTTTGGCTGCCTGCCCCCGTGCGCGACGCCGCAGTTGAGGCAGAAGCGAAACGGTGTGTGGACGAAGTGGAAGCGCATGCCGTCCTCTGCGATGCGCCCGTCGGTGCGGACGGTGATGGGCGCTGGGAGGTGCTTGCGGAACGAGCTCTTCACCCGCTCGCCGCCGGCGTAGGTCTCGAGCCAGTCGTCAGGGACGCGACCGAGCAACTCTTCGCTTTCGTCCGGCCACGGTTTCTCGCTGTTTGCGAAGAGGAATCCGGTCTCCTCGTCCTCGTCGTTTCCGGTCGTGTCGTTCAGCCGTCGGGCGCGAACTTCTGGACCGTTGTCCCCCGTCGCGACGCGAACGGTGTAGTACTCCTGACCGCATTCGCGGCAGAACGCGAGCGGCAACAGAATCTTCGAGCGGTCTTCGGGTGCGAACTGCTGCTCCTGAGTAGTGACGAAACGGCTGTCCTCGGGCTCGACGGTCGCGAACACGGTCTCGCCGCGCGTGAACAGCTGGTGAAGCCGGAACGCGAAAAGCGGAAATCCATTCTCCGGATTGCGAAGGTCGTAGCCGCGCATGAGTGTCGTGCGGATCGCGTCCGCGCACACCACAGGGTCGCTGCCGACGAGGCGCGCAAGCTCGGCTGCCGCGCCGTCCTCGCCACCGACCATACGCGGTCGGGCGCGCCGCAACCGTCGCGTCTCCGGCTCCTCCTCGAGCCCAACTGTCGTCTCGATCCATGAGGCCAGCGGATCGTCAAGGAACGAGCGGACGTCCTCAGGCGCCGGTTGGCTGACCCGGCGGGCCAGCGCTTCACGGAACGACGCGTTCTCGGGCTGGGCAGGCGCAGTCGCGCGGCGCAGCTTCTCGCCGATCACGTTCGAGGGGTCAACGCTCGCGCCGAAGAGCAAGGCCGCGACGCGGGCAACCTCTGCGCGCTGCTCATCGAGGGTGCCTGGCCCTGCGAGCGTGGCCGACGTGCCGACGCACTGGAGCTCGCTCGCATAGCAAGCCTCGCGAACACGCCGGCAGAGCAGGCCCACGTCCGCTCCTTGTCTTCCGCGGTAGGTGTGAAGCTCGTCGAGGACGAGGAACCGCAGCCCCCGCGCCGCGTCGACGATCTTGCGCTCCTGCGGCCGCGTCAGGATCAGCTCGAGCATCACGTAGTTCGTCAGCAGGATGTCCGGCGGATGAGCCAAGAGCGCTTGCCGTTCCTCGTCCTTCTCCTGGCCCGTGTAGCGACCGACGCGTACGAGGCCTGTCGATCCCAGAGGGCCGACGGACAGGAACTTCTCGAGCTCACCCAGCTGGCTGTTGGCGAGGGCGTTCATCGGGTACACGACGATCGCCTGGATACCGCGACCGGAGCCGCGGCGAAGCACGTGGTCGACGATCGGGATGATGTAGGTGAGGCTCTTGCCGGAGCCCGTGCCAGTCGTAAGCACGTAGTTCTGGCCGGTCGCTGCGGTCTCGATCGCCTCCCGCTGATGATGGTGGAGGAGGAGAGGCTCGCCTTGAGGGTGCTCGTCGGTCTTTCCGCGACGAAAGATAGGTGCGCAGCGGTCATGCAGGATGCCGGCGGCCACGAGCTCGTCGACAGTTCCGCCCGGCTCGAACGAAGGGTTCAGCTGCACGATCGGCTCGGGCCAGAGGAGTCCGTCCTCGAGCTCGCGGTCAACGTGCTCGGAAATTCGGCGATCGCCGATGTTCACGAAGCTGCGGGTGAAGTCGGCGTAGTCCTTGACGAGCCGTTCGCGAAGATCGAAGACGTCCATCAGCGACAAATCCTGAGCCGCACGCGTCGCAGGCGCCAAGCGCACGCCAACGGGGGCCGCCGCCCCCTACTTAAAAGCCCTGCCGCCTCGTTCGTCCCCGTGTGGCAATCGACCCCGGCCACTGCACCAATTGTCATCAAATCGGAGACTAAAGGAAGCAGCGGCCGCTAATCGTGCCGCGCAGCGAGGATCGCCGCGACTGCGCCGATCGTCGTTCGATACGGCCCGCGCCGATGTGCCCGCCACACGACCTGCGCCGTCGACCGCTGCGCCTGCCAGCACTTAACCTCGCGCTCAATCGCCCGGAGCGTCCTCCCCCATTCCTCCGGCGGCACCTCGCGGAGCAGCTGGTCCGGGTGCTCGTTGTACCGCAGCGCGTCGTGCGGAGTGATCGGTGAAAAACGATTACCCCCGCGACGTGTCATTCCGCACCAATCAGATTTGGCTTGAATACTGGAGTGGAGGCGGCGGGAATCGAACCCGCGTCCGCGGACGCACCGGAATGAGCGTCTACAAGCATAGGTCGCCGTTGAATTTCGCTCGACGGCCGGTTGGCGACCGACCTACCGACGAACTAGCCCTCCTGAAATGTCGCGCCTCCGACGAGTGGCTCTTCTTTGGCGCCGAGCCTGCTAGTTGATGCCATTCCCGGGACGCAGGCTTGCCCGGGATGACACGCTGGTCTAAGTCCTAAAGAACTTAGGCAGCGAGTGCGAGGTTGTTTTCCGCACTTGCGTTTTGTTCCGGTTGTTTAAGGAGGCCGACCGGAGACCTCCGCTTGCAGCTCATCCGGAGAACCGACCACGTCGAAGCCATGGCGCCCCCCTATGTTTTGTAGGGGGATTGTAGCCCGTTTACTACGGCGTGAACGTGATCGGCGGGATCGTGCCCGCGGCCAGCCGCATAAAGGTCGTCATCGCCACGTGCAGCGCCGGCGCCGGCGTGACGCGCTTGACGAGGGGTGAGGTCGCGGGGATGGCGGTGACGCCGGTGTAGAGGGCGAGCACGCTGGTGGAGTCGCGCGAGCCGCCGCCCTTGATGTTCTGCGGATCGCGCGGGCCGCCGGTCTGGGCACCCCAGTCCGGATCGCCCTGCGCGACCATGCCCATTTCCTGATCCCATTCGTTCGCGCCGCGTGTCGGATCCTCGCCCGCGACCGTCGCGAGCGTGGTCACGAAGGCCTTGATCGCAGGAGAGATCTGGCGGTAGACCGTCGGCTCGCCGTACGGATTGAACGAGACCCAGAAGGAGTTGAACTCGCCGGCCCAGTCGATCAGGCGATCCTGGGCGGTGTTCGCGATCAGCACGTCGCGCCCGGCGCCACCGTAGGCGATGTCGGCGAAGAATGAGTCGCTGCGGGCGTCGGTCGTGGCCGAGCCCGGCGTGTCGAGGTTGTCGTCCGCCTGCAGGTAGTCGTCGCCGTAGCCGCCGAAGAGCAGGTCGCGGTTCGTGCCGCCGACGATCCAGTCGTTGCCGACGTCGCCGAAGATGGTGTCGGCGCCGTCGTTCAGCACCTGGCCGGCGGCCGTCGCCGTGAAGTTGAGCAGGAAGTCGGTGCCGTTCGCCAGCATCGGCTTCGCGAACGGGCTGTTCGGGTTGTAGTAGCGGAACAGCGTCGTCGTCGGGTTGTAGCCGAGTACGTCGTCCTGCGTGTAGTAGCCCGCGTTGATCAGCGTCTGGAGGTAGGCGAGCGGGTTGCGGCCGTTGTCGTAGTAGTTCGGCAGGGCCTCGGCGCCCGAGATCGCGTCGTCGCCGCCGCCGCCGTGCAGCGCGTCGTTGCCGAGACCGCCGTAGATGATGTCGTTGCCGCCGACGTTGTACGGCTGGAGGTCGGTGACGTAGAGCAGCGTCCCGACCGGGTTCGTGACCCAGTCGATGCCGCCACCCGCGCCCGGCACCGAGATCGCGCCCTGGACCGTGGCCGCGAGCCCGTAGAGCGGCTCGGCGAGCCCGTTCCGCTCGACCATGATCAGGCCGTCGTCGCCGAGGACCGCGTCGTCGCCGGTGCCGCCGGAGATCCAGTCGCCGCCGGAGTTGCCGTAGAGCTGGTCGTTCTGACCGTCACCGAAGACCATGTCGTTGCCCGTGCCGCCGTAGACGACGTCGTCGCCGGACTCGCCGTGCAGGATGTCGGCGCCGCCGATGTTCGTCTTCGTCCCGGTCACCTTCGTGTTCAGCGCCTGGCTGCTCGCGTTGTTCTGGATGTAGTAGGCGTCACCGGTCGGCGAGTAGTCGAGCAGCGTGACGGCGCGCGGCCGGACCTTCGCCGTCGGGCTGTAGTTGTCGTAGTTGAAGGTCGGGTAGGCACCGGCAAGGAGCGCGCGGTAGATGTCGCCGTTGTCGCCCACGATCACGTCGGCGTCGCCCGCATGGCCTGCGGCGCTGGCGTCGCCCGCGTCGTTCAGCCCGATCGCGCTGCCGGAGCCGCCGAAGATGATGTCGGAGCCGTCGGAGCGGAGGTTGGCCGTGCCGAGGCTGAAGAAGTCGGAGCTGCCACCCACGATGTCGTCCTGGCCCTGGTTGCCGAAGATGACGTCGCTGCCGCCGTTGCCCTCGATGTAGTCGTTGCCGTCGCCGACGCCGTCGAACGACCCGACGATGCCGCCGCCCGGGGCTGCGTCGCCGACGCGGTAGGAGATGCCGGCCTCGGTGTAGATCGCGTCGATCGCGCCGTCGCCCTGGAGGACGTCGTCGCCGAGCTGGCCGAAGATCCGGTCGTCGCCGGCGCCGCCCGCGATGAAGTCGTTCCCGTAGCTGCCTGCAGGCGCCGTCGCGGGATCCATGTCGTTCAGCGTGATCCGGAAGTCCGCCCAGACGCCGTAGCCGTCCGGGTTGAGCTGCCAGGCCGCGCCGACCGCCGGGTTGAGGGAGCCGTCGTACAGCGTGGAGCCCGTCAGGTTGCGGAAGCGCGGATCGGTGAAGTTGCCGAGCGAGCCGACGCGGGTCAGCGAGACGTTGTCGCCGAAGATCAGATCGCGCCCTGTGCCGCCGTCGATGTTGTCGGCGTAGGCGCCGCCCGCGAGGACGTCCTCGCCGTCGTTGCCGTACATCGTGTCGGCACCGCCGAAGGTGTCCTGCTGCGTCGTGACGGTCATGACGATGCCGCCGGCGATCGTGATCGTGCCGTTGTCGCCGAGCGCGATGTCGTCGCCGGTTCCGGCGTCGATCCAGTCGTTGCCGACACCGCCCATGATCAGGTCGTTCTCGCTGCCGCCGTAGATCGTGTCGGGCCCGCCGCTCGAGGCGACCGTGTCGGTCGTGACGATCTGCGTCAGCGCGCCGCCCGTCAGCGTCAGCGTGCCCTGGTCACCGAGCACGACGTCGTTCCCAGCGCCTGCGCCGATCACGTCGCCGCCGAAGCCACCCAGGATCCAGTCGTTGCCGTCGTTGCCGTTGATCACGTCTCCGGCGCCGAGGGTGAAGTCGATGGTGGTGACCGTCTGGAGGACTCCCGCGGCGTTGTAGGAGAGAACGCCGTCGTCGCCGACGATCGTGTCGTTGCCCTCGTTGCCCACGATCGTGTCGCTGCCGACGCCGCCGAGGATGACGTCGTCGCCCGTGCCGCCGCCGATGGTGTCGTCGCCGCCGGTCGCGTTCGCCCCGTCGAGCGTGGTGATCGTGCGGACGATGCCGGCCGTCAGCGAGAGCGAGCCGTTGTCGCCGATCACGATGTCGTTGCCGCCGTCGCCGGTGATCGTGTCGGCGCCGAAGCCGCCGAGGATCCAGTCGTTGCCGGCGCTCCCGTGGATCGTGTCGCCGGAGCCGTTGCCGAACGCGCTCGTCGTGGCGGTGTCGACGGTCGCGAGGTTGCCGTCGCTGCCCCAGTCCACGCTGCCGTTGTCGCCGATCACGATGTCGTCGCCCGCGTTCCCGTCGATCGTGTCGCCGCCGAAGCCGCCGAGGATCGTGTCGGCGTCGTTCTGGCCGTTGATGGTGTCCGCCCCACCCTCGGTCGGCCGGACGGTCGAGACACTCATCACGTTGCCGGTCGTGAAGATGCGGTTCGTTCCCGGCGTCTGGGCGATCACGCCGTAGTCGCCGAGCACGATGTCGCTGCCGTCGCCGGCGTTGATCGTGTCGTTGCCCGGCGTCGCCAGCGGGTCGCGGTCGAACAGCGAGCTCGCGTTGCTCGTTGCGACGACCAGAATCTGCGTCGAGAGGCTGATCCGCTTTGACAGATCGAGGTTGAAGCCGTCGTCGCCATAGACGTGATCGTTGCCGGCCTGAGCGTCGATCGTGTCGTTGCCCGAGCCGCCCGCGATCTGGTCGCCGGCCTGGCCGCCCCAGATGGTGTCGTCGCCCTGGCCGCCGTAGATCGTCACCGAGCGGGTCGAGTTGCGCGCGTCGATCGTGTCGTTGCCGAAGCCGTTGAACTGCCGCGCGCGGCCCGTCGGGGCAGCCGTGGTGGCGTCGTAGAACGAGCCGTCCTGGGACGTGTCGCCGAAGAGGATCAGCGGCGCCGACGTGGTGCCGTCGCTCCCCACGTTCGCGACCAGCGTGTCGTCGCCGCCGCCGCCCTGGATGACGGTGATCGAGTCGTCGACGGTCGAGTTGACGGTGAAGGTGTCGTTGGCGCGGCCGAGGAGCACGTCGACGACCTCGACACCGTGGTAGACGATGCCGCGCTGGAAGCCATGGACGCCGTGGCCCGGGCCGAAGTCGAGCAAGAGCGGGCTGCCGCTCATGCTCAGGCCGGTGATCAGCCCGAAGCTCGGCGCCGAGATCCCGCCTGCCGGGCTCCCGTAGATCTCGTTCAGCGCCGCCGCCTCGTCCGAGCCGGTTGCGACCTGGGCGAGCGTTCCGGTCTCGGCAAGGACGCTCGCGTCGTCGAACACGTTCAGCGTGTCCGTCTGCTGCGATTCGTTTGTCAGCACGGCGATCACCGGCAGTGGCGAGTCGAGCTCGGTCGGAAGCTTGACGCCCGGCTTGATCGTGCGGTCCTTGATCTGGCCACCCTCGATCACGAGCGGGCCGGCGATCGGGTTCGTCACGTGCGGCGAGCTCGGGAAGGCCTGGACCGGCTGGCCGCCGCCGCCGATCGAGGCTGCCGGGTTGATGCTGACCGTGATCGTGATCGGCGCGAACCAGTTCGTGGCATCGAAGACCACGTACGGCGCGGCGGAGCCGACCGCGGCGTGGAAGCGCGGGTCCGCCGAGGAGACCAGGGTCTTCCCGTCGGTCAGGATCTGGATCGTCACCTCGGCCGTCGGCTGCTTCGAGAGGCGGAGCGTGTACGTGTCGGTGTGGGTCGCGTCGATGAGCGTCGAGCCGCCGCTCTGCGTGACGATCACGTTGCCGGCGTCGTTGTCGCGGACATCCGCGTCGAGCTCGCTGACCGAGCCGGCGACGAGGTCGTAGCTGCCGCCCGAGCTCGAGATCGTGTGCGTGATGGTCGTGAAGAGCTGGTTCTCCGGCGTGCCGTCGTCGACCGCGGCCACGTGGACCGTGAAGGGCGTCCAGTCGCCGTCCGAGAAGCTGACGACGTTGCCGACGAGGCGCGAGGCCTGGGCCGGATCGTCCGCGGACAGCGTCACCTGAGTTGCGTCGTAGCCAAGCGTCACATAGACGCTCTCGCCGGCGCTCGGCGGCGTCGTGAGCGAGATCGTGTACGTGTCGCTCGCGCCACCCTCGACGACCTGCGTGCCCGTCCCGGTCGGCGCCAGGACGATGCCGGGCTTGTCGTCGTCGTAGACCGTAACCTCGACGTTGGCGACCGGGGCGCGGTCGAGCGCGAGGTGCGCGCCGCTGCCGTCGACGACCTCGAGCGAGGAGCTGATGATCGCGACCTTCGTCCCTTCCAGGGCCGAATCGTCGATCGCGCGCAGCTCGATCGTGTGCGACGCGTACCAGTTGGCGCCGCTGAAGGTGATGACCGTCGAGTTGACCCACGGGCCGCCATCGACGCGGATCTCGATCGAGCGGGCGTTCGCGCCGTCGCTCGCCGAGGAGAGCGCGGCGGAGACGGTCAGGTAGGCCGTGGCGCCGGCGACGAACGTGCCGGCGGCGAGCTGGACGGTGTAGCTGTCGGTGTCCCCCGTGCCCTCATGGACGACGCTGCTGCCGCCGGACTGCGTCACGAGGACCTGGCCGGCGCTGCCGTTGGCGACGTTCAGTTGGATGCCCTCGGCGTAGATCCCGTCGTAGGCCGGGTCGTTGCTCGACACGCTGTGGTTGATGTAGCCGGTCGTGCCTTCGACGGAGAGCGCGACGACCTGGGTGACGACGTCGCCGCCGACGTCGAACGTGTCGCTGCCGAGGCCGCCGATGAGCGTCGTGACGAGATGCGGATCCGTGCTGAGGACGTAGAAGTGGTCGTTGCCCTCCATGCCGTCGACCTCGAGCTTCTCGACGTTCGTGAAGCTCACGTTCAGGCCGGCGCCACGGACGCCGTCCTTCGTGATCACGAAGGAGTCGTCGCCCTCGGTGCCGATGATCACGACCGAGTCGACGCCCTCGCCGCCGTCGATCGAGACCGGCGCGTTGATGTTGTACTCGATGTGGTCGACGCCGCTGCCGCCGTTGACCAGCGTGTCGCTGGTGGCGACCTGGCTCGTGTTCTTGATGATGAAGGCGCGGACGACGAACTCGTCGTTGCCGGCCTCGCCGAAGAGCTTCAGCGGGGCCTTGTTGGAGTAGACGGTGAACGTGTCCTCGCCGTCGCCGCCGTACGCGGTCGTCGCGAAGCTGATGCCGCGGGTGAGGAAGCCGAGCGTCGTCTCGACGGTCGCGATCTCGTCGCCAGGAGCGACGTCGGGCACGTCGCGGGCGGCACCGAACATCTGGCCGAACTGGAAGGTGTCGTTGCCGGCCCCGCCGTCGAGGGTCGTGAGCGCGCTGTTGTCGTCGACGTAGAAGCTGTCGTTCCCGTCGGCGCCGTTCACCCGCAGGACGTTGATCGTGCGGTCGTAGTTGATCCGCTCGTAATTGGAGGACAGCGTCAGCGGGTCGCTGCCGGTCTGCGTCAGGCGCGAGACGAACCCGGCCCGCATCAGGAAGACATCGTCACCGCTCGTGCCGTTGATCGTCAGGACGTCTGCGCCGTCGCCGAGCAGGCCAGAGTCGGTGACGTTGACGATGTAGTCGCTCGAGCCGGTGGTGTTGACGACGATCTGGTCGGCCTTGAGCCCGCCGTCGACGTCGATCGTGTTGCGGAAGGCGGTGTGGCCCGTGACGAGCGCAGCGGCGCCGCTCTGCGACGGATCGAGCTTGTGCGCGAGGTCGAGGTTCGGCGCGCGGTCGATCTCGATGTAGTCGAGGCCGTCCCAGCCGCTGATGATCGCGTGCCCGTCGAGTTGCACCTGGCGCCAGATGATCGAGTCGTCGCTCGCGTCGCCGTTCACGTAGACGGTGGGCGCCGTGACGGTGCTGCCGTCGACGAGGATCGTCGTGCCTGCCAGGTCGGCCGCGCCGTCGGTGTCGCCGTGGATCGTGATCGTCGTCGCGGCGGAGAGGGTGATGCTCGGATCGGTGTGGATGTTGCGCCCGGCGTTGAGGGTGATGCTGCCGGTCGCCGCGGTGAGGCTCGAGCCGTTTTCGACGAGCACGTCGTTGACCGCGGCGGAGAAGAAGATGAACGCATGAGCGGTGACCGGTGAGCCGCGGATGACGATCGTGCCGCGCGCGAAGCCGCTGACCCAGCTGCCTGCGTCGACGGAGGTCGAGAGAAGGGTGATGTCGCCGTTCGTGGCGTTGATCGTCACGGAGGTGCCAGCGGAGATCTGCGAGGCGCTTGCGCTGACGCTGCCGCCTGCGCTGAGCGTCGTCGAGGTGCCCGAGTCGGTGCCGGAGGTGTCGAAGATGACGTCCGCCGCGGCCGTCGCATTGAGCGAGGTGCCGGCGGTGAGCGCGCTCAGGGTGACGTTGATGCCGGCGCCACTCGAGGTCAGGGCCATTGCGCCCGAGCCTGCCGTCGCGGTCGAGCTCGTGATCGTGATCGCGCCGGTCGCGGTCAGGGTGACGGTCGTCCCGGCGCTGATCGTCGCGTGGTCGACGAGGATCGTCGCGGCCGGGCCGTCAGCCTTGTTGTAATCGGCGGTGAGGACGACCGCGCCGCTCGTCGCCGTCACGTGCGTGCTCGGCTGGAGCGTGATGTTGTCGCCCGCGAGGATCGAGACCGACGCGCCCTGAACCGTGACCGGCGTGGAGACGAGGATCGAGTCGTTGCCGGCGCCGTCGATCGACGTGATCAGGATCGCGCCGCCGGCGATCACGTTCGCGTTGATCGTGATCGGGCTGTGCGCGGTGAACGTGATCGAGCCGGCCGCCTGCAGGCCGTTCGGGACGGCGTTGCCGGCGTTGTCGAGGACGCCGCCGATCGTCACGGCGCCGAACTGGTCGATCCAGATGCTGCCGCCTACGGCGCGACCCACGATGTGGCCGACCGACGTCGTCAAGGAGTGCGCGGCCGAGCCCACCGATCCGCTCGCCTGGAACCAGAAGTTCGGGGCGGTCACGTTGGTGACGGCGAGGTTGCCGTTCAGGAGGTTGCCGGAGAGCACCTTCAGGTAGACGGTTTCGGTGCCGAGGCCGCCGGAGGCCGCGACGTTGCCGATCGAGAGGTCGCCGGAGGTCGCGATCAGCCGCACGTCGCCGCCGACCGCGCTCGCGTCGACGACGCCGCTCGAGTTGATGTCGAGGTCGTTGCCCAGCGTCCCGATCTCGCCGTTCAGCGCGATCAGCTTCAGGTTGTGGCCGACGACGTTCGGCGCGCCGGAGCCGGTGTCGAGCAGCGAGTCGTCGGACTCGAGCCAGACGTCACCGCTCGTCGAGGTCACGTGCTGAACGTGCATGTCGCCGTTGATCTCATGGATCCAGAGGCTGTTGCCCGCGGTCGCGGTCAGGGTGCCGGCCGGGTCGATCTCGACCCCGATCGGAGTGGCGAGGCTGCCCATGCTGCCGGAGGCGTTGAGCGTCAGCGTCGCGGCGACGATGCCGGTGCCGGTCGAGTGCTGGATCAGGTTCCCGTTCGAGACGGCGACCGAGGCGTCGGCGCCCGCGCTGATCAAGTCGTAGGTGAGGTTGCCCTGATCCTGGCGGATGCGGAGCGTCCCGCCCGCGACCGCGCCCCGGAGGATGCCGCCGACGCGGATCACGAGCGGCGAGAAGCTGGAGGAGCCAACGAGGTCACCGTTGACGGCCGCGATCGTCAGGTCGCCGCCGGTCTGAACCTGCGGGCTCGGCGAGCCGACGGCGGTGATGTTCTGCGGAACGGTCAGCGAGGCCTCCCCACCCGCGACGATCTGCTTGATCTTCGCGTCGGGGGCCGAGCTGTAGAGGTACGCGTTGCCTCCCGCGTTGACGGTCAGCGCGCCGCCCGGGGTCATCGCGAAGAAGATCGGCGCGTTCTCGGCGATCGAGACGTCGAGCGCGATGATCGTCTTGCAGCTCGGGTTCAGCGGCTGCGCGGCGCAGTCGATCGGCGCCGTGGCCAGGTTGAAGTGGGTGTCGACGCCGTTGACCAGGGCGTGGATCGTGATCGAGCCAGGCGCGACCGCGGTCGACAGTGCGCCGATCTGCTCGTCGGTGAGCGTGCCGTTGTTGAGCTGCGCGATCGTGATCACGACCGAGGCAGCAGCACGCCCGACGCTGCCGGTCGCCGTCAGGGTGATGTTGTGGCCGGAGACGGTGGTGGTCAGGTTGCCGCTGCCGCCGCCCGTTGCAGCCGTCAGAGCGCGGCGGTTGATCGCGTAGCGGAGCTCGTTCTCCGTCCAGACGCCGTTCTTCCGGAGGTCCTGATCCTTCTGCGAGCCAGGCGTGACATGGAAGGCGAAGCTCGCGTTCACCGGGCCGGCGATCGCCGCGGCGTAGCCGGCGCCGAGCGCGTCCTGCAGCAGCGCGACGGTGTTGTCGTACAGGTCGGAGGCGTACTGGTCGACCGCCGCGTCGCTCGAGCCGTAGTTCGGGTCGGCCGCGGACTGGGCGCGGAAGAGGCCGCGCTTCGTCGGGTCGAGCACGTAGTGGCCGCCGACGACGGATCCGACTGCGAGCAGGTTGTAGTAGGTGAAGTAGCCGCGGTCGACTTGGGTCTCATAGGCGGTGATGGTCGCCTGGAGGCGGGTGGTCGCGCCCAGGGCGTCGGTCAGCTGCAGCTTCGCCCACGCCGCCTGCGCGTCCTCGTCGGAAAGCGACTGCGCCGGGGTCTGGCCGCGGAGGTCGAAGATGCCGCCGCCGGTGACGTTGATGTTCACGTCGCCGCCGGTCGAGACGATCTGGTCGAGGACGAGGTTGCCGCTCGTCTGGTGCACGTAGATGTCGCCCGGCGCCGTTGCGTAGAGCGTGCCGTGCGTGAACCCGCCGCCGGAGAGCGCCGTCGTGTGCGCCGTGATCTGCAGCGCGTGGCTGCTGGTGCCGATCGTGCCGACCGAGCTCGTCAGGGTCAGGTCGCGGCCGCTGACGTTGGTGGCGACGTTCTGGCCGAGCAGCGAGCCGTTCGCACGGATCCGGATGTCGCCCCAGCTCGAGCCGCCGCCGGCGCTGATCGTCCCGATCGTCGCGCCCGTCGCGAGGTCGAGGTAGAAGCTCGTGCCCGAGTGCCCGTTGACGACGCCGTTCGGGGTGATCGTCGCGTTGATCGGCCGCGACGAGGTACCGACGTAGCCCGAGTCGGCGTTCAGCGTCAGGTTGTTCGAGACGATCTGCTGGCCGGCGCTCTCGTAGATCTTCCCCGTCGAGTGGATCGTCGTGTCGCCGTCGGGGTTCGTGATGTTCCCGTCGAGGTAGACGTCCGCGTTCGAGTTGATCGTGACGAGGCCGCGGTCGTGGCCGGCGAAGTAGATCCCGACCGGGTTGTCGGCGCGGACGGACATCGTCAGCGTGATCGTCGCCGACTGCGGGAGCAGCCAGTCGTGGCGCGAGCCGGAGTCGTGATTGACGCCGTTGTAGTCGCAGCCGAGGCGGTCGCCGCCCCGGAAGGTGTTTTCGCCGTAGCCGCTGTAGCCGAAGTAGCAGATGGCGTAAGCGACGTCGTTGCCGGACGAGCCCGAGATCGTCTCCTCGAACTGGTTCGTGTCACCCGGGCGCATGATGATGTGGCTGTCCGGCAGGTCGGCGCCCTGGAAGAGGCCGGTCGTCCAGTTCTTGAACTGCCACGGATTGGTCGGGTTGTCCGGGAACACGAATGCCCAGTTGTCGGCGTGGAGGCGGTTGGTCGTGTCGACCGTGCGCGTCAGGGTCGCCTGGAGCTGCCACTCGAGGCGCTGGCCCGCCACCGGATCGAACGTAGTGGTGTTCCCGGCAACCGACGAGCTCGGGCCGGCGGCGCGCAGCTGATCCATCGTCTGCGAGTTGTTGCCCGTGTAGACGGTGATGCCCTGGCCCGGGCGGAAGCTGTACATCGTCTGGACGCCGCTCTTCGTGTCGAGCAGGTCGACGATGCTCGTCGACGCGTCAGTCGAAGCGGTGCTGCCGGCGTAGATGTCCTGGACGGCAAGCGCATGTCCGGTCTGGTTGTCGACCTGGACGTGACCGAGCCCGCCGTTCACCTGGATCAGGCCCTGGTCGTTCGTGTTCGTCAGGTTGCCCTTGATCCGGACGATGCCCGAGCCGCCCGACGCGCGGACGTTGTTGATCGTGATCTGGTCGGTGCGCGCGTCATAACTCGCGGTGATCGCCGAGTCGCCCGGATTGACGACCGCGACCGGGAGGTTCACGACCGGGTTGGCGATCAGGCCGGCGAGGTAGTAGGCGCGGTACGTGGCGAGGTCGACCAGGGCGAAACCGCCGAAGATCGGGACGACGAGGTTGCTCGGCAACAGGGCCGACCAGTCCGTCGGCGGGCCGACGGTGATGTGCGTGTTCAGGTCGACGGCGCTCGCGCTGATCAGGACGGCGCTGCCGGCAACGATGCCGTTCTGGAACTGGCCGTTGCCCAGCGGGTCGCCCAGGCCGCTCGTCGAGGAGCCCGAGTAGTTGCCCGCGCTGCGCGTGACGGTCAGCGTCATGTTCGGCATCGCCGGGTACCAGGCATCACCCGAGCCGCCCCAGCCGTACGCGCCGGAGTTGGAGGCGCTCATGTTCGCGTTGGCGCCCTGATCGCAGTTACCGCTCCAGTTCGGGATGCAGTCGCCGAGATAGACGATCGACGGGTTGATGTAGTAGCGACCCGTGTCGCCGGCCGTCCCGAGCAGCCCCGCCATGGTGAAGCCCGGGTGCTCGCTGCTCGCGACGTAAGCGATCGCGTCGTTCGCGTGGAAATCGGCCGCGCTGATCACGTCGTGCGGGTTCCCGCCCGGATAGACGACGACGTTGTCCCACTCGCTCATCGGGGCCGAGCCCAGGACGACCGTGCCGAGGACGCTGAGCGCGAACGCGCCGTTCGGAGCGCTGATCGAGATCTGCGCGGCGTACATCGGCGCCGTCTGGATGATCGAGCCGGTGTCGGCGATCAGGGAGACGACGCCGCCGAGGTTCGACACCTCGCCGCCGATGATCAGGCCCGGGCCGCTCGCCGGTGAGCCGTAGTCGGCGCCGTTGTAGGAGTTGTGGATCTCGATCGTGCCGCCGACGTCGACGTTGTTCTCGCTCTTCGACATCGAGCCGGGCTGCGTCGCGCCACCCTGGAAGACCACGTGGCCGCCGGTCGTGAACGGGATGATCACGGTGCCGTCAAGAACGAGGTAGTCCTTGCTGTGGTTGTTGATGGTGATCGAGGGGCCGCCGTTCGCGGTCAGCGATGCCGTGCCGAACGCGTTCTTCGCGTCGATGATCACGTTGCCGGCCGCCGCGAAGACGTCGCCGAGGTGGATCGCCGGGATGACGCCCTGCTGGATGTACTGGAGCAGGATGTTGACGTTCTCCTGATCCTGGCCCGGCGCCGCGGTGACGTAATTGCGCGGGTTGAAGTTCGGGTCGTAGGTGACCGCGACCGGCACGGAGGTCGCGTTCTGCGTCCAGTCGCTGCCCTGCGTGGCGCCCGTGAAGCCACCGCCGGCGGAGCCCGTGCTGTTGATCGTGAGGACGAGCGTCGCGTAGTAGCCGGCGATGATCGTGCCCGTCACCGTGACGTTCGCCGTCACGTTCACCTGCGGGTCGCTCGAGCCGTCGGTCACCGGGATGAAGCCGAGCTCGTAGCCGTGGCCGGTGCCGTCGGCGTTCGCGATCGGGTCGTGCGGGTTCGCGCCGACCGTGGTGTTCCGGCCGCTGTGGATCGTCACGCCGGAGAGCGTCACGGACTGCGTCGTGTCGAAGTGCGTCTCGGCGTCGGCGGACGGGATGGCGATCAGGCCGCGCACGTAGGACTGCGCGCTGACGTTGCCCGTCAGGCTCGTCTGCTTGTGGCCGGTTGAGTCGTCGCCGGCGCGCAGGTTGACGTCGCCGAGCGCCGTGATCGTTGCGCCGGAGCCGACGGTGATCGACTCGTGCGAGTCGACGTCGAGGCTCGCGTCCGCGAAGCCGACGGCGGCGAGGCCCCAGGTCGACGACTCGGCATCCAGGTGGCCGACGACGATCGTGTACGTGCCCATCCCGACGTTCTGCGTCGAATAGAGGTTGAGGCCGGTGCCGATGTTGATCGCGTTGAAGAGGTGCGCCGTCAGGCTCGAGTTGACGCCGGCGCCGTCGATCGCGCCGCCGGTCTCGAGATCGACGGTGTCGCTCGCGAGCAGCTGCGTGCCGGCGTCGATGCCGATCGAGGCCTTGTTCGTTTCCGGCTCGTTGATCGCAGAGATGTTCAGGTTGTTGCCGATGTTCACGGTCGCGTGCCCGGTGATCGTCGCGGTGCTCGAGGCGGCCGTCAGGCTGATGCCACCGCCGCCTGCCGCGTCGACGTTGTCGGTCGCCTCGTCGACGCTGCCGCCGGCGACCGAGAAGAAGTTGACGCCGGCCGAGATCTCGACGACGCCTGTCGAGCTGATGGTGAGGTTGCTCGGGAGCGTCGTCGTCCCTGACGTGTTACCGGTGAAGTCTGCGAACGCGCCTGCCGCGCCGACGACGGCCGCATTCGTCGAGTCGGAGTGCTTGTAGTAGTTGGACTCGTTCAGCGAGCCGATCGTCACGTCGGCGGCGTGGATCACATGGCCCGTCGCGCCGATCGAGGCGCTCGAGCTGCCCTCGTCGCTGGCGTTGGCCACGGAGGCGTTGCCGGAGATGACGCCGCCGCTGCCGGCGGTGCTCGCGGCGACGGTCGTCGCGATGCCGCGTGCGCTGATCGTCAGAGCGCCGGTGCGGTTCGACGCGGTGTTCAGGTTGAGCCCGATGGAGGCGCTCGTGTCCACGTTGCTGTCCGCGCTCGCGAACGCCGCGCCGATCCCGATGAACCCGATCCCCACGCCCGTTGCGTCGGCCTGGGTCTGCGAGCGGCTGAAGCCGGTCACGCTCACGGCGCCGTTCGGCAGAGTCGCGTTGTCGCCGAGCGTCGCGGTGACCGAGCCGTGCGTGTTCGCGGTCGCGAATGCGCCCTGGACGCCGAGGAGGATGCCGCCGCCGCCCGCGATCGCGTTGGCGTAGGCGTTCTTCGGGTGCGGGCTGCCGTCGTTCGGGACGTCGAGCGAGGCGGCGACGAGGATCGAGCCGGCGCTGAAGTGTGAGCCGGAGCCGATCGAAGCGTTGACGTTGACGTCCGCGTCGGCGCCCGCGTAGGAGACGCCGAGGCTCGCGCCGCCGGCGACGCCGACGCCGATCGCCTGAGAGACGACCTTCGGCTGCGCGGAGGCGTTGACGGTGACGGCGCCGGTGACGGTGATCGAGGAGCCGCCACCGAGGGACGCGGTCACCTCGCTCGGGTGCACGTGGGTGTAGGCGACTGCGCCGTTGAGCGCGACGCCGATGCCGGCGGCGACGGCGATCGCCTCGGTGTGGCCGAAGCTGTTGTCGTGCGCCTCGACCGTGAAGCTCGAGACGGTGCCGAGGTTGCCGACGGTGACGTTGCCGACGGTCGCCCTTGTTGAGCCGGTCAGGTTGACGACGCCGATCGAGACGCCCGCTGCGACGCCGCCGATTGCGCCGCCGATCGTCAGCGCCTCGACGTTGCGGCTGTTTTCGGCCTTGATGTCGATGCCGCCGGATGCGCGGCCGAAGGTGGCGCCGCTGTCGACCCGCGCCCACTGCTTGCTCGAGTCGTTCAGCACGGTGACCTGTGCGCCCACGCCCACCGCGCCGCCCGCACCGGCGAACGCGATCGTGCTCGTGTGCTCGGCCAGCCCGGCGTAGACCGTGATCGAGCCACCCGCGCCGGTCGCCGAGATGACGGCCGTGCTGCCGATCCATGCAGTGGTCTCGGCGTCGATCGATGCGACCAGGACGGAGGCGCCGACGCCGACCGCGCCGCCTGCTGCGGCGCCGACGAGCCCACCGAAGCCGATGTTGTCCGCCGCGCGAATGTTGACGTTGTGGCCGGCGGTGATCGTGCCGAAGACCTCGGCGCCCGTGCCCGGCGTGATCGGCGTGAAGGCGCTCGCCGTCGGCGAACCGACGCTGTTGCCCTTCGCGACGAGCGTCGACTTCGAGTTCGCGGTGTTGCTGTCGACGCGGGACTGGGTCTTCGTGCTCGTCGCGTCGCTCGGGCCGCCGGTGCCGTGCGTGCCGTCGAGGATGTTCTGGTAGGTGCCGCTGCCCGACGCCTGCGAGTCGGTCGAGCTGGTCGGGTTCGGCGAGGTCGAGCCGGGCTGCCCGAGCTCGTTCAGGCCGTTGCCGGAATCGCCCTGGCCGTCGTCGTAGGAACCGGAGCCGTTCGTTCCGATCGCCCAGACGTCAACCGCGCCACCGACACCGACCGCCCCGCCGCCGACGGCGATCGTGTAGGTCGTGATGCGCTTCCAGGTGACCGCGTTCACGGAGGCGTCGTGCGTCGCGTTGACGTAGCCGGTGCTCGCGACGATCGCGGTCGTGTTGGCGTCGACGACACCGATGTCGACACCGGCGCCGACACCGACGAAGCCCACGCCCACGCCGCCGGCGATGGTCAGCGTCTTGATCTTGTCGAGCGCGGAGATCGTCACGTCCTGCGCGCTCGTGACGGAGCCGGCGACCGTCGCGAGAGTCGTGATGTGGAGGACGCTGACGCCGACCGGGACGGCCACGCCGACGAAGCCCGCGCCGAGCGCGAGAACGAGGCCGAAGATGTCCTCGCTCGAGTTGGCCTGAACGGCGGCGCCCCTGAAGGTCGCGAAGGAGAACCCGGTGTCGCTGACGCTGCCGTCGCTGATGCCGGAGAGACCCGCGCCGGCGGCGTTGGCGGTGACGTTCGCGCCCGAGGTGATCTCCGACTTCGTGTGTTTCGTCAACGACAGCACGTAGATGCCGACCCCGACGCCGACGAAGCCGCCGGCAGCGCCACCGGTGACCCCGATCACGTTGGTGTCGTCCTGGGAGAGGACGCCGACGTTGTTGCCGGCAACGACTGTGGCGCTACCGATCCTCGACCAGGCCTGCGCGTCGAGGACGATGACGCCGAGGGCGCCGGCCACACCGACGGTGCCACCCGCGCCCGCAGCGGTGATGGCGGTCAGCGACTCGAGCTGAACCGCGTTGACGACCACGTTGTTCGCGGCGCGGACGCTCGCGCTGTCGTCGATCAGCGCCGTTGCGTATTCGTGGAGAACCGCGACGCCCACGCCCACGCCGACGCCTGCGCCGCCGCCGATCGACAGTGACGCGGAGACGAGCAGCAGATGGAGCTGGTTCGCGGCAACGACGAGCACGGACTGGTTCGCGTTGACGCCGGCGGCCGGGTCGTTGACGTGTGCGCCGGCGCCGATCGTCGCGTTCGTGTCCGCCGTGATCACGTTCACCGTGCCGCCCACGCCGACGCCTGCGCTACCGCCGAAGGCGACTGCCACGCCCACGGAGTTCACGTCGTCGCTGTTCGTCGCGGTGACCGCGACGCCGCGGAAGCCGCTCGTCGTACCGGCGGTGATCGTGTGCGGGCCGGACTCGGAGGCGTCGGAGCCGGGCATCGTGCCCTGCTTGACGAGGCTGTGCGAGCGGCCCGTCGCGCCACCGGTGAGGTTGATCGCGTGGTTCGCGTTCGCCTCGTCCTTCGAGGTCGCGAGCTTGAACGGCGAGCCGTCGGTGTTGCCGATCACGTAGTAGGTAGCGCCGTCCTGGAGCCCGCCGATCGGCGTCCCGCCGCCGGCGCTGTAGACCACCGGGTCGCCGGTGTGGAGACCGAGGTTGTAGGGCAGCGTGATCGTGTCGGCGCCCGTGTTGACGTCGGCGGCCGGGTCGAAGCGATGCTGGTCGTCGCTGTGCGGCTGCGCCTGGTTCGTGCCCACGAGGCGGTGCGACTCGCCCGCGCCCGGCGTGATCGCGATCGCAACAGCGGCGTCGGCGTGCGCCTTCGAGTCCGCGAGCTTCACGTGCGTCGCGTCAACGCGGATGATCCAGTAGACGGTGTCCTTCGCGAGCCCGCCGATCGCCGTGCCGTCGCCCGGGTCGTAGGTGACGGTGTCGCCGGTCTGGAAGCCGAGATCCTGGCCGAGGTTGATCGTGTTGCCGCTGACCGAGGAGCCGTTGAAGCGCGGGTCGGTGGCCGAGACGGTGTAGGAGCCCGACTTCACGGTCAAAGCGGCGTTGCCCTTGCCGATCACGTTCGCGAAGTCGTCGATCGTGGCGCTCGTCGTCTTCGTCAGCACCGGCACGACCGCTGCGACGCCGACGCCTGCCCCGCCGCCGGCGGAGATGTTGCCCGCGATGATGTTCATCGTCAGCTTCTCGTCCGCCTGGACGCGGACCGAGCCGTCCGCCGTGACCTGGGCGTGGTCCCCGATCGTGGCGCTCGTCGTGATGTTGTAGACCGAGACGCCGGCGTTCACGTTGACCGCCGCCGAGCCGCCGACGCTCACGCCTGCCGCGATCGAGAGCGCATCCTCGGACGAGGTGGCGTCGACCGTGACGTTGCCGCCGCCGCTGGTCGTCACGTGCGCGCTCGGGGCGATCGTCGCGGTCGTCGTCTTGTTGATGACCTCGACGTCGGCGCCGACGCCCACACCCGCGCTCCCGCCGACCGCGATCTGTCCGGCGACGCCGATCAGCTCGGTCGTGTCGGTGGCGGCCACGGCGACGGTGCCGCTCGCGTTCGTCGTGCCGGCGAGGGTCGCGCTCGTGACGTCGGTGTAGACGTTCACGACGACCGAGCCGGCGACGCCTACGCTGCTGCCACCGGCGCCGGCGCCTGCAACAAGGATGAGGTTGCCGTCCTGGATCGCCTCGACGAGGGCCGAGCCGACCGTCAGGTTCGCACCGCTCGAGATGTGCGCGTCGACCGTGCCGCTGCGCACGAGGACGACGACGGAGACGCCGACGCCCGCGCTCGACGTGCTGATCGCGACGTTGCCGGCGTAGAGCTCGAGCTTGTTCGCGACGTCGCTCGCCTTGACGTGGGTCTGGCCGCCCGAGTGGATCGTCGCCCCGCCAATCGAGGCGACCGTCTTGCTCGAGCTGAGCGCGTTCAGCACCACGACGACGAAGCTGCCGGTCACGGCGGCCGAGCCGCCCGAGGCCGCGCCGCCGATCGCGAGCTCGAAGAGCTGTTCAGTCGAGAGCGCCTGCACCGTGAGGTCGCCGCCCGCGGTGACGCTCGCGCCGCTGTCGATCGAGGCGGTGACGGCCTTGTCGATGACGTCGACGATGATCGACACGGCAACGCCTGCGCCGCTCATGCTCAGCGAGAGCGCGCCGGCCGCGTTGACGAGGTGCGTGTCGTCCTTGGCCGTGACCTCGACGTCGCCCGAGGCCAGGCCGCGGGTGCCGTTGATCGTGACGTGGCCCGTGACCTCGGCGTTCGTCTTGATGTTGATCACGTCGACGACGACCGAGCCGGTGACGGCCGGATCGCTGCTGCCTCCCGCCGCGCCGCCGATCGCGATCGAGGAGACGGCCGGCATCAGATTCTGGAGGCGGCTCGCGCTCGCGGGAAGCTGCGGGACGAGCGGCACGAGGGAGCCCTGCGCCTTCACGAGCAGGTTGCCGCCGGCGTCGATGTGCGTCGGGTGCAGCGCCGAGGAGTCGACGTAGGCGATCGTCTCGATGGGCTCGAGGACGTTGACGGCGATGGAGCCGCCGACCGCGGTGCCGCCGGTCGAGAGGCCGCCCGAGACGACGAGGTTCAGCAGGCCGATGTCGGAGCGCGCCGTGATCGAGGTGTCGCCGGTCGAGTCGAGCGTGACGCCGGCCTCGATCGTCGCGTGGCTGCGGTACTCGAGCACCTGGACGCCGACGGAGGCTGCGACGCTGGCGGTGTTCTTGCCGCCGGCGGCTGCGATGCCCCAGACGATGAACTGGCTCTGACCGGGCGCCGTCGCCTCGACGGTGATCTCGGCGCCGCTGATCTGGGCATTCGTGTGGACGATCGCGGTGTTCTCGACGAGCTCGACGTTCAGGCTGACCGCCGCGCCGACGCTCGTGTCGGACTGGAGGTTGGTCGAGAAGCCCATCGCCTGGGCGGTCGCGTCGGAGGTGTTGCCCGCGCTCACGTGCACGTGCCCGCCCGCGCTCAGGTGCACGCCGGACGCGACCGAGGCCGTGTTGTGGGTGTTGACCCAGTTGACGCTGACGGCGGCCGCGACGCCGACGCCGCCGCTGTCCGAGTTGCCGGTCTGGCTGCTCGTCTGGCCGTTCGCGCTATCGGTGTTCGACTTCGCGTTCGGCAGGTCGGCGGAGACCTTGTCGTTCGTCGCCGATTCCTTGCTCGTCGCGTCCTTCGTGTTCGGGTTGTTCTCGACCTGGCCCTTCGACGTCGAGTCGGCGTCGCTGTTCTTGCTGCTGTCGCCGCCCTTTGCCGTCGCCTCCGCGTGTGCGGAGCTCTGGGTCGAAGACGTCGCCTCGATGTCGATGGCGCCGCCGGCGGTGATGTTGCGTGCGACCTCCGCGAGCGTGACGACCCCGAGCACGATGTTCAGCGAGACATCGGCGCCGACGGCGGTGCTGTCGCCTGCTGCCTCGGCCTTCGTGTCGGCCGTGTACTCGGCGTCGTGCTCGGCCTTGACCGAGACATCGCCGGAGTTCGCGAGCGTCGTGCCGGAGGTGCCGATCCGGGCCGTCGTCTGATCGCCAAGCTCGAGCGTGAAGGCCACGCCCGGCGCAACGGCGGTGCCGCCGCCGGCGCCTGCGACAGCCTTCGCCTCGGCCTGGCGGCGCGAGTCGGCCTCGACCGTGATGTTCGTGCCGCCCGTGAGCGACGCGCCGTTCTCGATCTCGGCGCGGGTGAGGCGCGAGGTGAGGACGTTCAGTGCGACCGATGCGCCGACACCGACGCTGCTCGAGCCGGTTGTGTCGACCTTGACCTTCGCATCGGCGAGATCGAGTTCGAGGCTCTGCGCCTTGAACGTCACGGGCTGCGTCGAGGCGGTCAGCGTCGCGCCGGTCTTGGCGAACGCCTCGGTCGTGCTCGTCACGATGTTGATCGCGACGGAGCCGGCGATGCCGGTGTTCGACTTGCCCGCGCCGGACTCCGTGATCCCGACGACCTCGTGCTCGGAGAGCCGGAAGAGGTCGCCGTTGCTCGGCGAGCCGGGCAGGGTCGCGCCGTGGCCGATGGCCGTGGCGACGGTGTGCCACTGGTGATCGGAGGTCTGGAACTTGTAGACGCCCGCGGCGTGCACGCCGTCCTGCGCCGTGAGCTGGAAGTAGTCGCCGTCGTTCGCGTCCTCGGTGCCGGGCAGCTTCGCACCCTGGTCGACGATCAGCCAGGCGTGCTCGGCGGTGTTCCAGACGCGGATCAGGCCGGCATTCGTGTCGGCCATCGTCGCCTCGACGTCGATGCCCGTGGCGGTGACGGTGGCTGCGCCGGTGGTCGCGCGGTTCGTGATGTCGATGACGGAGACCGTGACGGCGGCGGCGATGCCGACGCTGCTCGTGCTGTCCCCGCCCTTGCCGACCGAGTCGCCGCGGGCGATCGCGATCGCGATGTCCTGCGCCGTCGTCTTCACGGAGACGACGCCGTTCGCGCCCGATCCCGTGGAGTGGATCGTGATGCCGTCCTTGAAGCTCGCGAGCGAGTGGGTCGTGACGATGTTGATCGCGACGGCGGCGGCGACCTGGACGCTCGTCGAGCCGCTGCCGCTCTCGCCGGTGTCACCGGTTGCGGCCTTCGGGGTCGTGCCGTCCTTGCCGGCCGTCCCATCCTTCTTCGTGTCCTTGCCGGTGTTCGTCTTGGCGCTGTCGTTGCCGAACTTCAGCTGGTCGTCGGCTTTACCGTTGACGTCCTTGCTCGACCCGTCGCCGCCGGAGCCGTCGTCGCCCTTGCCGCCCTTGGTCGACGCGTCGGACTCGGTGGTGGTGATCGAGGTGCCGTCGGCGAGCGCGGAGATCGCGCCACCGGCGGTGACGCTGCGGTCGATCTCGGCGCTGACGATGTTGTTGATGACGGCGAGGGCGAGGGTGATGCCGATCGTCACCGAGCCGTCGCTGACCGCGTTGCCCTTGGCGGTCGTCGTCGCCTGTGCATGCTGGGTCGCGTGCAGCGAGACGGCGCCGGTCGCAGTGGTGGTCGTCGTGCCGCTGCCGAGCAGCACGGTCGTCGTGACGTTCGACAGCGTGATCGCGACGTCGGGAACGAGGGTGAGGGTCGAGCCGCCCTCGGCGCCGGCCTCAGCGTAGGTGGTGTTGGTCGAGTCGTCGGTCGCGTTGACGGTGATCGTGCTCGCGTTCGTGAGGATGGCGTCGCGGCCCGGGTGGAGCGACAGGTCGATGTCCTCGACACCCGCGGTCGTCGCCTGGTCGACGAAGTTGAGGGCGACGCCGGCGCCGATGCCGACGGTGCCGCCGCTCTCGGTGGCCATCGCCTTGACCGTCGAGTCGACCTTCGCGGCAGCGGTGATGCTCACCGCGCCGCCATTGGCATTCACGATCGTCCCGGGAGGCCCGCGCGAGCCGTTGACCCGGATGAGGGCGGTCGTCGTGAAGGTCGCGTAGGTCAGTGAAACCGAGCCCGCGATGCCGACCTTGCCCGCGCCGCCGGCGCCGCCGACGGACTCGGTATCGAGGTTCGAGGTGCCGTTGCCGCTCGAGGCCATCGTCGCGCTCAGCGTGAGGCCGTGCGTGTTGATCGTCGAGCCCGCGCCGATCGAGGCGTCGTTGGTGACCTTGACGAGGTTGATCGAGACGCCGACGCCGATGCCGACCGAGCCGGCCTCGGTCGCCTTGCCGCTCGTCTTCGCCGTCGCGTCGGTCTGATTCGTCGTGACCATGCTGAGCGCGCCGCCCGAGGAGGCGATCGACAGACCTTCGGGGATCGTCGCGGAGCTGATCGAGGTGATGACGTTGACGGCGACCGCCCCGGCGACGGTGACGGTCGAGCCGCCGTTCTCACCGGTCTTGGCCTTCGGGGTGGCCTGCTGATCGGTCTTCGCGGTCTTCGACGTTTCGGCGGTGCGCTGGTCGTTGGCCGTCTTCAGCTGGTCGTCGGACTTGGCGTTGACGTCCTTGCCGGAGCCGTCCCCGCCAGAGCCGTTGTCGCCCTTCGCGCCCTTGGCGCTCGCGTCGCCCTCGGTCGTGACCGAGACGATCGTGTTGGCGGCGAACGAGGCGCCGCCGGGCGCGACGAGGTTCCGCTTCGTGGTCGCGATGCTCTCGATGTCGTTGACAGAGACCGCGACGGCGAGGCCGATGTTCACGTCGGAGCCGCTCGTGTCGCTGTTCGCCTTCGTGTTCGCGGTCGCGTTCGTCGTCGCAGTGGCGGAGAAGGTGCCGCCCGCTGTGAGCGTCAACGTGTCCGTGCCGGCGCCGTCGAGCAGCGCAGTCGTGGTGACGTTCTGCAGCGTGATCGCCGCGTTGGCCGTGAGAGCGAGAGTGGAGCCCGACGCGCCGGCCGTACCGGCCTCTGCCGACGTCGTCATCGCGTCGGTGTCGGTGGCTGAGAGGGTGACGTTGTGCGCGTTGGTGAGGGTCGCGCCGCTGTCAATGACGGCAGTGGTGTTGTCGTCGACGATGTTGATCGCCGCGCCCGCACCGATGCCGACCGTCCCCGCGTCATCGTCCTTGGCCTTCGCCTTCGCCGTCGAATCGGTGGAAGACGTGGCGGACAGGGAGACGTTGCTGTTGTTCAGATCGAACGCTGGAGGACCGCGGCCCGAGTTCGAGCTGATTTCGGCGCTGGTCTCGATGTCTGCGATCGTGAGCGCGAGCGAACCGGCGACGCCGACCTTGCCGCCGCCCGCGCCCGAAGTGGCCTCGGTGTCGAGCGTGTTCTTGCCGTCCGCTCCACCCGAGGAGTTCATGCCGGCGGAGCCGGTGAAGCCGTGGCTCGAGACGAGGTCGTTGGCGCCGAGTGTCGCGGCGTTCGTCACCGTGACGAGGTTGATCGCGACGGCGGCGCCGATGCTGGCGGTCGAGCCCTTGACCGCGCTGCCGTTCGCCGTGACCTTCGAGTCGGCGTCCTCGGACGTGCTCAAGCCGAGGTTGCCGCCGGTGGTGACGTCGAGATTGTCGTTGACCTTCGCGAGCGCGTGCACATCGATGACGGCGATGCCGACGGCCGCCGCGACGCTGACGGTGGTGCCGCCGTTTTCGCCGCTCTTCGCCTTCGGCGTCGTCGACGTGCCCGAGTCCTTGCCGGACGCATTCGTCGACTTCGTGTTTGCCATCCCGAGCTGGTCGTCGGCCTTGTCGTTCGGCGTCTTGCCGGAACTGTCGGCCGTCGTATCTCCGCTGCCGCTCTTGCCCTCGGAGCCTGCCGAGCTCGCGACGGCCTCGGTGTCGTTCGAGGAGTGACCGTCGGCGGTGAAGGTGACGGCCCCCGTGGCGCTCAGGTTCCGCTTCAGCTCAGCCTCGACATGGTGGTTCGCGACGACGAGCGCCAGCGAGAGGCCGATGCTCGCGTTGCCGCCCTTGGTCGAGCCGCTCGCCTTCGTCGTCGTCGATGCCGTCTGCGTCGCGTGCGAGAGGAGCGCACCGGTCAGGGTGAGCGTGTTCGCGCCGGTGCCGATGGAGGCTGTGGTCGTGACGTTCGAGATCCCGATCGCGACCTGTGCAGAGAGCGCAAGGCTGCCGCTGCCTGCTGAGGCGCCGCCGTTCGCGGTCGTCGTCATTGCGTCGGTGCTCGTCGCGTTGACCGTCAGGTTGTGAGCGTCGGTCAGATTCGAGCTGTCCGCGAGGCCGGCGGTCGTCGTGTCGTTGACGACGTTCACGGCGACTGAGGCGCCGATGCCGCTCGCGCTGCCGTCCGCCGCCTGCTTCGCCTCGGCGGTTGCGTCGCTCGAGATGTTCGAGAGCGCGCTCAGCGTGAGGTCGCCGTGGACGGCGACGGGCGCCGGAGCCTCGACGTCGGCCTTCGTGCGGCTCGTCACGACGTTGACGGCGATCGAGCCGGCAACGCCGACGCTGCTGCCGCCGGCGCCGGAAATCGCATGCGCCGAGAAGGCGGACGTGCCGGAGCCGGGACCGTTCGACTCGACCGTGACGCCGGTGGACGTGAGGTTCGCATTGCCTGAGAGGTACGCGCTCGTCGTCAGGTCGACGACGTTGACCGCGACGGCGACAGCGATGCCCGAGTTCGGGTCGTCATTGTTCGGCAGCGCACCGGCGGGCGTCGCGTTCGTCGTGTCGTCGTAGTGGGTGACCGCGCCGACAGTGGCGAGAAGCAGCTCGCCGCCGGAGGCGGTGCCGCGATAGATCTTGTAGCCCGTCGCCCCGCTGATGGCGTTCCAGTTGACGGTGATCTGGTTGGTGTTCGTGACGCTCGGAGTCGTGTACTTGGCCTCTTCGCTTGCGGCGCTCACGTCGCTGCCGAAGACGGCGCTGACGCGGTAGTAGTAGTCCGTCCCGCCGCTGAGGAAGCCGCCGATCGAGGCTGCGCCGGTGAACGTCGGCTTGTCAGGCGTGAACTTGACGTTGCCGCTGTCGGCAGTCGCGCTGGCGGCGTTCTTCGAGCCCGCGTGGATCAGCTGGGTGCCCGTCGTCGTGATCGCGTGAACCGTCGAGGCGTCGGAGGGCGCAAAGAAGGCCTTCGTCGTGGCCACGAGCACGGTGACGGCGAGACCCGCGGTCACGCTCTGGTTGCCGTCGGTCGTCTTCGACTGGTTGTCGGCCGCGCCCGACTTGCCGGCTCCGCTGAGCGCGGACTGCTGATCGGCGTTCGCCGGGGCGTTCGGGTCGGTCGTGTTGCCGTTCTTGTCCTTCGTCCCACTCTTGTCCGCGCCGCCCGGGCTCGAGATGCCGGTCGTCGGGGCTGTGTTGTCGCTGTCGGCAGAGATCGTCAGGTTGTGGGCGCTGATCGGCGTCGCGTTGTTGCTGTCGACGTACGCCTCGGAATCGCCGACGACGACGCCGACGGCAATGCTCGCGCCGGAGCCCCCGGGGCTCCCGTCGGCCGTGGTCGTGACGTTCGAGGTCAGGTTCGACGTGATGTGGACGTCGCCGGTCGTGGAGATGGACGCGGTCCCCGTCAGCTTGCTCACCGCCGAGGCGACGAGAACCGTGGCGGACGCCGCGGCGTCCTTCGAGCTGTTCGTGCTGGTGCCGGTCGAGGCGGCCTTGCCGAGCGCGCCGACGTCGACGGTGCTCCCAAGGCTGACATCGCCTGACGCGCCGATCGACGAGGCGCCGCCCACCGTGACGGAGGCGTTGTAGAGCAACTGAACGGCGGCGTACTGGAGGCCGCCGACGGTGCTGCCGTTCTCGACGACGAAGATCTGGACCTTGGCGCCGTTCGTGACGGCGCCGGTGCAGCCGGCCACCCCGTTCAGGGTGTTGCCCGACTTGCCGGTGTAGGTGCACGTCCCGGAGACGCCCGCGATCTCGAAGAGCCCGCCGCCGGAGTCGAACTTGCCGGCGTCGGCGACGGCGAGCGTCGTGCCGAGCGTCTGGTTCCCGTTCACAGTCGTCTCGAGGTTGCCGGCGATCGCCTGAAGGCTGATCGTGTGGCCGGTCAGCGTCGCGCCGTCCAGGGTGATCGAAGCGTTGACGCCGAGGAGGGTCGACGTGGCGCCGCCGGCCGACTGGCCGTTGCCACGGTTGGTCGCCGTCATCGTGATGTCGCCGGAACCGGTGTTGATCGTGTGGCCCGTCACCGTGATCGTCGGCGCCTTGAGGATCAGGTTGATTCCCGGGAGCGTCAGATCGCTCGCGAGGTCGATCGTCTGCCCGAGGGTGTCGTCGCCGATCGTCAGCGTCGTCAGGCCGATCGTCGAGACGTTGTTGGTCTCGATGCCGCTGCTCGCAACCGTGACCGTGGTGCCGCTCTGCGTCACGGTGAGCGTGACGAGCGGCAGCGAGCCGGTGACGGTGACGGATCCGGAGCCGTTCACGTTGATCGGCTCGAAGCCGGAATACGAGACCGTCGTCCCGTCCAGGTTCAGCGTGCCGGAGCTGTGGTCGATACCCGCGGACCCGACTGAGGTGAAGCCGGTCAGCGTGATCGTGTCGAAGCCGGCGTCGCCGCCCTCGACGCTCGTGACCGAACCGCCGGCCGAGAAGGCGAAGGTGTCGTCGTTGTTGGCGGCGCCCACGAGGTGCTCGAAACCGCCGAAGGTGACCGCGCCGACAGAGCCGCTGCCGGCGCCCGTGACGTGCCAGGTGCTGTTGGCGGCGGGACCGGTGAGCGTGTCGTCACCGCCGCCGCCGTCGATCGACACCGGGATCGAGAGCGACCCCAGGTCGACGCTGAAGTGGTCGTTGCCCGAGCCGCCGGTGATCGTGATGCCCGAGACCTCGGCGGCGGGCTTCTTCGTCGACGTTCCGTCGACGGTGATCGTGATGTCCGAGCCCGAGGCGGTGACCGAGACGGTGTGGGACGCCCCGTCGGTTGGAAGCGTCATTACCCACGCGGCCGGAGTGGCCGGCGTCGGCGGCGTGGTGACCGGCGGCGTGGTCGCGGGCGGCGTGGCGGGCGCCGGGTCGGCGGGCGGCTGGGCCGCCGCCGGGTCGACCGGCGGCTGAGCCGTCGCCGGGTCGGCGGGCGCCGGCGGAGGAATGTTGGTGTCGTTGTACGTCTTCGTCGGCGCGGGCGCCGGCGTTTCGGCTGTCGCCGGGTCGAGGCCGTAGCCGTCGACCTCCGTCGTGGCGTCGGTTCCGTCGGTGACCGTCGGGTCAGTCGATGCGACCGCTGACGTGCCGACGCCGTCGACTGCGACGGCGGGCGTGACGTTCGTGGTCGCCGTGCCGACCGCCGGTGACGGTGCTCCCGTCGAATCGGTCACGACCGGAGCGTTGGCGAACGGATCCGGCTGCGTCTTCGTCGTCGTGGACTTCGCCTTCGGCGCCTGCGGTGCAAGCGGGTACGAGTACGTCACGACGGGAACGCGCACCGCGCGGTGCGTCGCGGTGCGCCGGGCGGCAGCACCCGGCGAGACAGGAGCGGACGACGTGCCGGCGGGTGCGCGATAGGCCGTCGCCTGCGCCGGGCGATGCAGCTTCGGCACCGCGAGCGCTGGGAAGGCGGGAACGGGGACCGTCAGGTGGGGAAGCGCGACAGGTGCGGCAGCAGGGGCGGGCCGCAGCGCGGCGGACAGGGCGGGATTGACGTACAGCATCGCGACGCTGAGTGCGCCGACCGCCGCAAGCCAGTACCTGATGCCGCGCGTCCGCAAGGCGGCCAGGCTGAAGGCGTTGTCGTACCGCCCAACTACGTACGTCGATTGAACCGCTTTCCCCTTCCCCCGGTGCTCGTGCCCCCGGCACGAGTTGCTCCCCCGAGCAACGTTCGCGACCCTACGTACGGCGAGGCCCACCTGTCAATAGGTCTAGTGGCCCATTCACCACACTGTCACCCGAGGGCAACTTGCAGGCGATTCACCTCGAGCTGGACGCGGCGCGCTAGTGAGCTCACGCTCGCCGCGCGGCGGTTGTAGGCCACAACGGCCGCCCTCTGCGCTTGTTGGGCGACGAGGGTGTCGGAGGAAACCGACGCCACGCTGGTCGCATGTTCGGCTCGCGCAACGGCGTTGAGGTCGCGTGCTTGGAGCGCTTCGATGAGCTGCGCAAGCGAGCGGTCCAGTGCAACGAGGCGGGCCACCTGGGCGTCATACAGCGGCCGCTCGACAGCCGGTGGGTGCAGCTCCTGGGCTGCCGCAAGCGAGCTACGGACCGCTGTGCGGTAGTGCTGAACGGCGCCGGCGACGGCCTGAGGATCCTTCGTCGCGGTAATCGACGCCTTGGCAGCCGCGTTCGCCTTGGCGATCGGCCGTAACGCGTCCGCAAACCGCGGCGAGAAGGCCGCGAGGTCGCGCAGCTCCGTTGTCAGGGCCGCCTCACGGCTGAAGAGCTCGAGGACGAGCCGGTGGAGCTTCTGCGCCGGCGGCGGCGCTGCGACAGCGGCGATGCGCGCATGCAGCTTTTTCAAGGTCGCGTGCGCGGACGTGAGCTGCTTGATCACAAGCGGCACATTCTTCCCATGCGAGAAGTCGACGACCGCCTGCTGCATCAACGCGATCGACTGCCGCTGCGCGAGCTGAATCGAGTCGACACGTGTGATGTACGCGCTGACATCGTCCCTCGTTTTGTTGCCGCCACTCCCGCCGCAGCCCGTAAGGGCGAGCAATGCCACGAGCACGGACGCGCGGCGCACGATCGCGGCTATTTCGTCAGCTGGACGACCGAGGTGCTGCCGTCGCCGTGCTGGAAGACGAGCTTGACGAGCCCACGGCTCTGGGCGAACCAGGACGTGCGCACCCCGCTGCCGAACGGGAAGCCCGCCTGCTTCAGGGTCGTGCGGACCGCGAGAGCATTGAACGTCCCTGCCGGGACCTTCACCTTCTGCACGCCGAGCACCTTTGTCGTGCCGGAGGCGCCGTACACCGCGAAATCGCGACCGTTCGGATCGACCGACCACGTGTCCCCCGCGACCGCGTACGGGCCGATCACCGGGTTGACGCCGTAGAGGAGCAGGTCGAACGGCGTGAAGAAGTGACGGCGCTTCGACGCCGGCAGCGCCTTCGGGCCGAGCGCGGGGAACTGCACCAGCGACTGCGCCTTGACGATCGACTCGATGCTCGACAGCCCGTCCGTGCGCTGCGTCAGGAAATACAGGCCCGAGCAGCGGATCGGTCCCTTCGGACAGCTCATGTTGACCCGTGCCGATCCGTTCGCCACCTGGTCGATCACGTACGACGAGATCGCCGGCGTCTTCAGATACTTCGGGTTCGTCCAGCTGTAGGTGCCCTTGAGCCCCTTTTCCATCGGGAACCAGTTGGCGTCCGACGGCGACGGCTTCGGCGTCAGGTTCGTCGACTTGAGTTCGAACGTCGTCAGCGGCGCCCCGGAGCCGCCGTTGTGCTGGAAGACGACCTTCACTGGGCCGACGCCGTACACCCACCAGACAGTCTTCACGCCACTGCCGTACGGATCGCCGAGAGCACCTGCCTGCGCGACGTCGGTGCGGACCTTCGCCGCGACGACCGGCCCGGTGAACGCGGGCACGGTGACACGCTCCGTGCCGAGGTAGGTCGAGGTCGACTGGATCGTGTTGTCGCCACCGGTCCCCGTCCACGTCGTGCCGCGGAGCAGCGGCTCGGCGAGCACATGCGAGATGCTCCCCCAGATCACGTTGTAGTAGGTCGAGACGAGGCTGTTGGGGCACGGGCCCGTCAGGGCGCACAACACGGGGAACGATGCGGGCGGCGCATCCGACTGCCAGTAGGGCGAGACCACATCGAGGCCGCCGCTCGAGTCGAGCAGCGAGATCGTCCCCGTGCTACTGACGGCGCTGTCCGCGTTGCCCTGGTCCTTCGTCGTCCACGCGAGCGTGAACGCGTTGCCGTTCGTGCTCTTGACGCTCACCTTCTCGGTGGTCGGCGACGTGTTGTAAACGCTGTCCGTCCACTGGTACGTCCAGGTTGCGTCCGCGTTGTGGGGCAGCCACGAATCCGCGAACGCCGGCGATGCGCCGATCAGCGCGCACGCCAGTACCACCCCGACCACTCCCCACCTCATTGGACGGACGGTACTTGCGCCGGCCCGTCGCCGCCAGGGGCCGGGGGTCCTATCTGGGCGCCCGCGAGAACTACCGCAGAAGCTGCAAGCTGTTACGCGACGACGGCGGTCTGACTCGATGTCGCGGGCGCCGCGCCGAAGCGATTCTTCCCCGTCACGACGACGCGCAACGTGCTCCCCACGTCTGCGGGCGCAACGGCATACGTCGACGTCGTCGCGCCGGGGAGATCGGTGCAGTTGGCGCCCGCGGCGTCACAGTGCTGCCACTGGTACCCGAACGTCGCCTCGGGGGCGGTCCACGTGCCGGGCGTCGCCGTGAGCGTCTGTCCCTGCTGCGCGGTGCCCGTGACGGTCGGCTGCGTGACGATCGCGGGCGTGAGCTGGGCTGCGATGTGGCCCGCGATCGCGTTTGCGTACTTCGCCGTCACCGCTGCACCGATCGGTCGCAACCCCGTCTCGACGACGAGCGCCGCGACCCGGTCCAGCGAGAGGAAGGCGAGGTTCTCGTAGAGGCGGACGCCCTTGACGGTGATGCTCGTCGGCAGTTCGACGGTCTGGTCGTACCCGGCAACCTTCCGCAGCTTGCCGACCATCACGGCACTCGGTTTCACGTTGAGCTGCTGCGCTACGCCCCTGACGAACGCCTGGCGGCCGGCCTTGGTGCGGAAGGCCTTGTCCACGGCCGCAACATCGGCCTTCGCCGTCGCCGGGCTGGCCGCGAGCTTCGTCTCGGACTGGATGCTGACGAGACGCGCGCTGCCGTTCGGCGCCGCGAACATGAAGCTCCGGACATACGCCGCGAGGTAGCCCTTCTCATTCACGGCGCGCTGACCGACGACCTTCGCCCCCGGCACGTCGGATGCCTGCAGGTTCATCGCCGCAACATCCGGCGAGGCTGCCGTCGCGCCGGCAACGATCAGGAGCGCGGCGATCAAGACGCTCAGAGCCTTCGCGCACGTGCCTGCCATACCCAGACCCCCCTAGGTTGCGTCCTTCGACTGTAGCGCCGACTCTTCGCCTACCGGCGATTTTTCAAGGCGCGCTCCATCTGCCGCTTCGCGTCGCGGTCAGCGACGTCGCGCCGCTTGTCGCGCTGCTCCTTGCCCTTCGCGACGGCGAGCTCGACCTTCACGCGGCTGTCCTTGAAGTAGATCTTGGTCGGGACGATCGTCAGGCCTTTCTCGCGGACCTTGCCGTACAGGGAGTCGATCTCGCGCCGGTGCAGGAGGAGCTTGCGCGGCCGGACCGGCTCGTGGTTCGCGCGGCCGCCCTGGTCGTAGATCGAGATCTCCAGGCCGTTCAGCCAGGCTTCGCCGTCGCGAATGTCGGCGAAAGCCTGGGCCATCGTCGTCCGGCCGTCGCGCAGCGACTTCACCTCGGTGCCGGTGAGCACGATGCCCGCCTCCACCCGTTCCAGCAGGTCATAGTCGAACCGCGCACGGCGATTCTCGGCGATCAGCTTCTCGGCCATGGAAACTCGAGAGTAGCGTTGAGGGTCGGACCAGGGTGATGCCGGATAGCCACCGACGCCTCCTCCAGGCAGCCTCGTAGACATGAACACACACATCGCACACCCACCCCAGGTCAAGCGCCTCGAACGCACGAAGTCGCCGCGGATGATCGCCGGCGTCTGCGGCGGTCTCGGTAGGTACTTCGGCCTCAGCCCCGCCGTCTTCCGGCTCGGGCTCGTCGTCCTCACGCTGCTCGGCGGCGCGGGGATCCTCGTCTACCTCGCCGCCGTGCTGGTCATCCCCGAGGAAGGGGCCGACCAGTCGTTCGCGGAGAGGGTGCTCTCCGAGCGCCGCGACCGGCCCTGGCCGCTCATCGGCCTCGGCCTGGTCGGCGTCGCCATCGCCGTCCTGCTCGCCCACGCTGCGGCGGGCGCCGGTTGGGTTCTCGTCCTGATCGCCGGCCTCATCGTCCTCTGGATGAGCCGGCGCGAGAAGAAGGGCCGCGGCATCGTGATCGCAGTGGTCGCGCTCACCGGTGTCATCGTCGCGGCGATCGCCACCGCCACGGTTGTCGCGTTCGCCTGGTTCAACGTGAGCCTCGGCGACGGTGTCGGCAACCACGTCTACGAGCCCACATCCATCTCGGCCGTCAGGCCGCAGTACAAGCTGGGCGTCGGCGACCTGCGCATCGACCTCTCGAACATCGGCCCCGTCACCACGACGACGCACGTCGACGCGTCGGTCGGAGTCGGCGAGCTGCACATCGTCGTCCCGCGCAACGCGGCGGTCGCGGTGAACGCACGTGCCAAAGCCGGCGAGATGTTCATCCTTCGCCGCCATGACAGCGGGCGCGACGCGGCAGTTCGTGTCGGGCAGGGGCCGCTCGTGATCGACGCACAGGTCGGTGCGGGTCGCATCGACGTGGTACGCGCAGGATGAATCACATCCCGGTGCTGCCGTTCGAACGGAGTGCACACGACGACCGCGTGATCGCGGGCGTGTGCGGAGGGATCGCGTCGACGCTCGGCGTCGACGCGACCCTCGTCCGCCTCGTGTTCGCACTGCTCTCGCTGGCGGGCGGCGCCGGAATCCTCCTCTACTTCGGCCTCTGGGTCTACGACGGGGGCAAACGCACCTGGCCCGCCATCGTCCTGATCGCCGCGGCCGCCTGCTCGCTCCTGCTGGCACTCGGCCTTTCGAGCGGCGGCGTGCTGGGCGCCGGGCTGATCGTCGCCGGGCTCGGCTTGCTGATCGTGCGCGGCGGCTCGATCAGGCGCGGCGGGGCGCTCCCGCTCCCCGTGATCGCCCTGATGGTGATCGGCGCGGCCACGCTCCTCGATCACGTCGGCGCGTCGAACTCATTCATCGGCCCTGGCGTGGTCGCCGGCACGTTGCTGCTCGTGCTCGGGCCGTGGACATGGCAGCTGTCGCGCGAGCACCTCGAGCGGGTCCGCCTCGAGGAGCGGGCCGAGGTTGCGGCGCGCATCCATGACTCGGTGCTGCAGACGCTCGCACTCGTGCAGCGCCATGCGCACGACGCCCCGCGCGTCTCCGCGATCGCGCGCCGACAGGAACGTGAGCTTCGCCGCTGGCTGTACGGCAGCGGCGCCGGCGACGCGGTGACGCTGGCCGACGCGCTCGTCGAGGCGGCAACCGAGGTCGAGGAGCTGCACGGCGTACGCATCGAGCTTGCGAGTGCGGGCGACCTCACGCTGGACGAGTCGCTGCAGCAGCTCGTGCTCGCGGCACGCGAGGCGATGACGAACGCCGCCAAGTTTTCGACCGCGGAGGAGATCTCGGTGTATCTCGAGGCGAACGGCGATCAGGTCGCCGTCTTCGTGCGTGACCGCGGGATCGGGTTCGACCGTGCCGCGATCCCGGCCGACCGGCGCGGGGTCGCCGAGTCGATCGAAGGGCGCATGCGGCGCGCGGGCGGCACGTCCGCGATCGTGTCGACGCCAGGCTCCGGCACCGAGGTCGAGCTGACCCTCCCGAGGGCGGCGCAGTGATCCGCGTCGTGCTCGTCGACGACCATGTGCTCTTCCGCGCAGGCGTGCGCGGCGAGCTCGGCACGGCCGTGGAGGTGGTGGGCGAGGCGGGCAGCGTCGCCGAGGCGGTGCCGCTGATTCGCGAGCTCGATCCGGACGTCGTGCTCCTCGACGTCCATCTCCCGGACGGAGGCGGCGAAGGCGTGATCGCGGCGATCGCACAGGAGCGGCCCGGCGTGAAGTTCCTCGCACTGTCGGTCTCCGATGCGGCGGAGGACGTGATCGGCGTGATCCGCGCGGGCGCGCGCGGCTACGTGACGAAGACGATCTCCAGCGACGAGCTCAACGATGCGATCGCGCGCGTCTCCGACGGTGACGCCGTCTTCTCCCCGCGCCTGGCCGGGTTCGTGCTCGACGCGTTCCGCGATGGCGCGCGTGTCGGCGACGACGCAGAGCTCGAGACGCTCACCGCGCGCGAGCGCGAGGTGCTGCAGCTGATCGCACGCGGCTACAAGTACAAGGAGATCGCCGCTCGCCTCCACCTGTCGGTGAAGACCGTCGAGGCGCACGTGTCGAGCGTGCTGCGCAAGCTGCAGCTCTCATCGCGCGCCGAGCTGACGCGCTGGGCCCACGAACGCCGCCTCATCTGAACCTCTAGATCTAAGCCAGCGCCAGCTCGACCTTGCCCTCGTTGCGGGCAATCGACTGGACGCGCACGTCGATCGGATCGCCGAGACGGTAGGTGCGCCGGGTCTGGCGGCCCTCGAGGGCGGTCCCGAGCGTGTTGAGCTCGAAGTACTCGCCCGGCAGGCGCCGCGCGGGCAGGAAGCCCTCGAAGACATCACCGAAGCGGATGAAGAGCCCGGAGCCGATCACACCTGCGATCTCCCCCTCCCACGGCTCCTCCCACCCGCGCTCGAAGAGCCGGCGGTCGAGCAGCCAGGCGAGACAGATGTCGTCGGCGAGGTACTCGATCTTCCCCGCTTCCCGCTCGCGCTCCGAGGTGTGCTCGGCGAGCAACTGGAGATCCTTCGGCACGCGCTCGTCGGACAGGCCGAGCTCGTGCAGGAGCGATCGGTGCACCACCAGGTCGGGGTAGCGGCGGATCGGTGACGTGAAATGGCAGTAGGCCGTGCTCGCAAGTCCGGAGTGGCCGAGGTTCTGTGGGTCGTAGCGCGCCTGCTTGAGCGCACGCAGGACGAGCGACGGGAACGCCCACCGCCCGCGCCCCGAATGCGCGACGTAGTCCGCGACGCGCATCGAGATCTCCCCGGCAAGGGTCGCCGCCTGCTGCGGCGAGAGCCGCTTGGGCGCGGGCGGCGTCGGCACCTTGAGGTTCGCGAGCTTCGCGAGCAGGTGCTCGACCGACATCGGATCGGGTTTCTCGTGCACGCGGTAGAGCGCCTCGCGGTTCCGCGAGGAGAGGAATGCGCCGACGTGCTCGTTGGCGAGGATCATCAGTTCCTCGACGAGGACGTGCGCATGCGGCTCCGACTCGAGCCAGGCGTCGGCCACCCCGCCGTTGCCGTCGAACCGGAACACGACCTCCGGCGTCTCCACCTGGAGCGCTCCGCGCGCAAAGCGCGCCGCCCGCAGCCTCTGCGCCATCTCGTCGTTCAGCGCGAGCGCCTCCACGATCTCCGGCGGCGCCTCGCGCCGCTCCGCCTCGCCGTAGGTCAGCCGCGCGTCCGAGCGGATCGTCGAGCGGTAGAAGAGCGGCTCACCCTTCGGCGGGATCTCCACGGTCACACACAGCCGGTCCTCGTGGGGACGCAGCGAGCAGAGCTCGTCAGCGAGCTCGTGCGGGAGCATCGGCGCGACGGTGCCCGGTACGTAGGTCGAGAGCGCACGGCGTGCTGCGCCACGGTCGAGCGGCGTGCCCGCGCTGACAAACCACGACACGTCAGCGATGTGCACCCACGCACGGATGCCGTCCGCCTCGCGGCGGAACGAGAGCGCGTCGTCGAAATCCTTCGCGGTGTCGGGGTCGATCGTGTACGTGAGCAGGTCGCGCAGATCGACCCGGTTCGGGTCGTCCATCGGCGGAATGCCGTGCGGCTCGAACGGCTGGCGCGCGCCGCGCTCGACGAGCAGCGCCTCGAGCACGTTCTCGATGCGATCGGCCGGACCGATCCGCTCCTCGAGCTTCGCGCGGCCGCGCCCGGTGCGGACGACGGCGAGATCGCCGGTCTCGACGTCCCCGATCCCCTTCGCGTCGAGTACGACCTGGACGCCGGGGGTGAAATACGGGTCGCCGACGATCAGCCGCCCGCGGCGGCTAACTTCGACGACGAGCCGTGAAGAGTCGGAGAGCTGCGTCAAGGGCGTGCCGCGAGCGTATGTCAGGCTGCACGCCGTTGCGTGAGATGTCGACGCCGGCAGGCGTCAGGTAGCGGGCGACGGTCAGCTTCAACGCCGCCCCGGAGGGCAGCTGGACGACCTCCTGGACGAGCGACTTGCCGTAGGTCGGCTCGCCGATGATCGACGCGCGGCCGTGATCCTTGAGCGCGCCCGCGACGACCTCCGAGGCGCTCGCGCTCCCGCCGTCGACGAGCACCGCCAGCGGGATCGTGGATGCGGTGCCGCCGTGCGAGTAGAGGATTCGCAGCGGCGTGTGCGCGCCGGCCAGTGAGACGACGCTCGAGCCGGATCGCAGGAACAGTGAGGCGACGCCGACCGCCTCGTCGAGCAGGCCGCCGGGATTTCCGCGCAGGTCGAGCACGATCGCATCTGCGCCCTTCCGCGTCAGGCGCTGAACGCCCGTGGCGATCGCGGCGGCGGTTCCGCGCGAGAACGCATCGAGACGAAGCACGCCGACGCGGTGATCGAGCTGCGTGTGCACCGGGTGCAACGCGAACTTCCGACGCACGAGGTCGAACTGCATCACGCGCCCGTGACGCAAGACGCGCAGGGTCACTTTGCTCCCCGGCTGCCCGAGGATCCGTCCCATCGCCTCCTGGAAGGACAGCGCCGCGGTCGACGAACCGTCGACCGCCATGATCGTGTCGCCGCTGCGCACGCCTGCGACGCGCGCGGGCCCGACCATCGTGCTGCGCACGAGCAGCCCGCCGGGGGCCGGCAGGACGAAGACGCCGATCCCGCCGTAGCCGCCGGAGGTGGTCCGGCGCGCAACGCGGTACTCCGGGGGCGAGAGATACGTCGTGTAGCGGTCGTGCAGCGCCTTGATCAACCCGGGAACCGTCGGCTTCCCGAGCACCTGCTTCGGCAGGTTGCGGTAGTAGTGCGAGGCCAACTCGGCCCGCACCTCCTCGACTTCGGCGTGCCGCCGCGGAGCGTGGGTCAGCGGGCGCAGCGCAAGGCCGATCCCGAAGGCCACGAGCGCCGCAAGCGCCACAGCGAGGACAACCGTCCGCCGCACGATGGAGCGGAGCCTAAGCGATCCGGTCCCGGATCGGTAGGGCTGCTAGACCTGGAGGAAGCGGCGGATCGTCAAGCCGGAGCCGATCGCGCCGAGCCCGAGGCCTATCCCGATGAGAATCAGGGCCACCAGCGGGAAGCTGAGGGCCTTCACGTCACTGTCTCCGGAGAGGTGTGGGAGGATCGACGGGAGAGCGATCGCCTTGCCGAGCACGAGGAAGAACACCGCGAGCAGCGAGCCGAAGAAGCCGCAGATCAGGCCCTCGAGCATGAACGGCCCCCGGACGAACCAGTTCGTCGCCCCGACGAGCTTCATCACCTCGATCTCACGTCGACGCGAGAAGATCGAGAGCCGGATCGTGTTCGAGATCAGCAGGATCGACGCGATCAGCAGGACTAACGTCGCGACCGTGAACACGATCTCGATCACGTGCGCGACCTGGAGGATCCGATGGGAGATGCGCTTGCCGTCGTTCACCTTCCCCACGCCGGCCGGCTTGTGGGGCTTGACGATCGAGTTGTAGAGCTTGTCCACGTTCTCGGCGGTGTTGGGCGTCACGTCGAGCGAGTCCGGCAGCGGATTCGACGTCAGGTTCTTCACGAGCTCCGGGTACCGGACCTTCATCTGGGAAAACGCCTGCTCCTTGGAGATGTACTTGACGCCGCCTGTTGCAACGTAGGGGCTCTGGTTGAGCGTCTTTGCAACAGCGTTCTTCTGCGGTGTCGTCGCGCTCGGCAGGAAGTAGACCTTCACGACGAGCTGCTTCTTGACGTGGTTCGACCACGAGACCGTCCACGTGCCGAGCGCGATGAACAGTCCGAGGAGGAACATCCCGATCAGCACCGTCATCGTCGCCGCAACGGTCGTCGAGAGGTTCGCGCCGAGGGAGCGCCAGGCTTCCGAGACGAGGAGCTTGAACCGCCCGCTCAATGCCCTCTCCGCTCCGTCGAGCCTTCGCTCATTCGTACCCGCCGCGGCGCTCGTCGCGCGCGAGCCGGCCGCCTTCGAGCTGGATGACGCGCTTGCGCATCTTGTCGACCATCTCGCGGTCGTGGGTCACCATCAGGATCGTCGTGCCGCTGCGGTTGATGCGATAGAGAAGCTGCATGATCCCGACGGAGGTATCGGGGTCGAGGTTGCCTGTCGGCTCGTCGCAGACGAGGAGCGGCGGGTGGTTGACGAACGCGCGCGCGATCGAGACGCGCTGCTGCTCGCCGCCGGAGAGCTCGTCGGGCGCTGAGCCCATCTTGTGGGAGAGGCCCACCATCGCGAGCACCTCGGGCACCTTCTTGCGGATCGACGAGTTGCTCTCGCCCTGCACCTTCAACGCATAGGCGACGTTCTCGGCCGCCGTACGGTTCGGCAGCAGCTTGAAGTCCTGGAACACGCAGCCGATGTTCCGGCGCAGCATCGGGACCTTCGAGTTCTTCAGCCGGGAGAGGTCACGCCCGCCGATCACGATCTTCCCCTCGCTCGGGTCGAGCTCCTTGAGCAGCAGGCGCACGAGCGTCGACTTGCCGGAGCCGGAGGCGCCGACGATGAAGACGAACTCGCCCTTGTCGATGTGGAACGAGACGTCGCGCAGCGCGACGACGTCCGGCTCGTAGACCTTCGTCACCTGGTCGAACACGATCATCGACGCCGCGCTCGGCGGCGGTGCTTCTAGGACCGGCGCGTCGACGACGGCAGTTCCTTGGACGGATGTGAAATCAGGTTCCTGCACGGTGTTTCCGTGGGCGTCGCCTACCGTCGCGCCCTGGTGCGAAGAGTCGGGCAAGTGTACCCGACCCCCTAGACGACCCTCCCGGCGGCCTTCGCCAGGAGGAATTCCCGGATGAACGGGTCGAGCTCGCCGTCCAAGACCGCCTGCGCATTGCCCATTTCGTACCCCGTCCGAGAGTCTTTTACGAGCTGATAGGGGTGAAGCACGTACGACCGAACGGACTCCCCGCCGAAGCCGGTGTCCGCCGCGCCACCACGCTCCTTCGCCATCAAGGCCTCCCGCTCCTCCTCGTTCTTCTCCACCAGCCGGGCCTTGAGGACGCGCATCGCGGTCTGCTTGTTGGCCGCCTGTGACCGCTCGTTCTGGCACTGGACGACGATCCCGGTCGGCAGGTGCGTGATCCGGATCGCGCTGTCGGTCTTGTTCACGTGCTGGCCGCCTGCGCCCTGGGCGCGGTAGGTGTCGATCCGCAGGTCGTCGTCCAGGATCTCGACGTCGGCGTCCTCCGGCAGGAGCGGCGCGACGATCACCGTCGAGAACGCGGTGTGGCGGCGGTGCGCCTGGTCGAAGGGGCTCTGGCGGACGAGACGGTGCTTGCCGCGCTCCGCTTTCAAGATGCCGTACGCATTTTCGCCGCCGACGGTGAACGTGGCGGACTTGAGGCCGGCCTCCTCCCCCGGGCTCGCCTCGAGCAGTTCGACCTTGAAGCCGCGGTTCGCGCCCCAGCGCTCGTACATCCGCAGCATCATCTCGGCCCAGTCCTGGGCGTCCGTCCCCCCGGTGCCCGACTGCAGCGTCACGACCGCGTCGCCGGCGTCATACTCGCCGTCGAAGAGCGCCGCCTCCTGCAGGCGGTCGAGCTCG
>DATBDB010000213.1:0-9276 GCA_036270155.1 Gaiellaceae bacterium | reverse complement strand
GTCGGTGAGGCCGGCGGCGTGTGCCGCGAGCACCTTCTGCTTCAGACCGCCGATCGGCAGCACGCGGCCTTGCAGCGTCACCTCGCCGGTCATGCCGACAGTGTGCTTCACCGGGCGGCCGGAGAGCAGCGACGCGATCGCGGTCGACATCGTGATCCCTGCGCTGGGGCCGTCCTTCGGGATTGCTCCCGCCGGGACGTGCACGTGGAACGAGCGATCGTCGAACGAGTCCTCGTCGATCCCAAGCTCGTCGGCGTGTGAGCGGATGTAGGAGAGCGCGATGCGCGCCGACTCCTTCATCACGTCGCCCAACTGGCCGGTGAGCACGAGCTCGTGCTTGCCCTTCATCGAGGTCGCCTCGACGAACAGCACATCGCCGCCCGTTCCGGTGACCGCGAGGCCGGTTGCGACACCCGGGACGGCGGTGCGTTCCGCCGACTCCTGGTAGAAGCGCTGCCGGCCGAGTGCGTCGCGGACGACCTCGATGTCGACGGTCACGGGCGCCTCGCGCTTGCCGGAGACGATGCTTGTCGCCGTCTTGCGCAGGAGCTTTCCGAGCTCGCGCTCGAGTTGCCGGACGCCCGCTTCGCGGGTGTACTCGGAGACGATCGTCTGCAGCACCGCGTCGGTCACCTCGACCTCGTCCTCGTTCAGGCCGTTGCGCGCGCGCTGCCGCGGCCACAGGTAGTCGCGGCCGATGGCGACCTTCTCGTCGACGGTGTAGCCGTCGAAGCGAATGACCTCCATGCGGTCGAGCAGCGGGCCGGGGATCGTGTCGGCGACGTTCGCGGTGGCGATGAACACGACCTGCGAGAGGTCGAGCTCGACGTCGAGGTAGTGGTCGCGGAACGAGTGGTTCTGCGCCGGGTCGAGCACCTCGAGCAACGCCGCCGACGGGTCGCCGCGCCAGTCGGCGCCGACCTTGTCGACCTCGTCGAGCAGGATCACCGGGTTCATCGTCCTCGCATCACGCAGTGCGCGCACGAGCCGGCCCGGCAAAGCGCCGATGTAGGTGCGGCGATGGCCGCGGATCTCCGCTTCGTCTCTGATCCCGCCGAGTGACATGCGAACGAACTCGCGGTTCAGTGCACGTGCGATCGACTCGCCGATCGAGGTCTTGCCGGTCCCCGGAGGGCCGATCAGGGTGAGGATGGCGCCGGAGCGCTTGTCCTCTTCGATGCCCCGCTCCTGGCGGAGCTTGCGCACGGCCAGGTACTCGACGATCCGGTCCTTGACGTCGGAGAGCCCTGCGTGATCCGCGTCCAGGACTTCGCGTGCGTGGGCCGGGTCGAGGCGCTCCTCGGACGTCTTGCCCCACGGCACCGACAACAGCCAGTCGAGGTACGTGCGGATCATCTGCGACTCGCCGTTCTGGTCGCCCATCCGCTCGAGCCGGGCGACTTCGCGCTCGGCCTGTTCGCGGACGTCGTCGGGCATGCCGGCCTCGGCGATCTTCGTGCGGTAGTCCTCGCCGGCGGAGCCGTCGTCCTCGCCGAGCTCCTTGCGGATCGAGTCCATCTGGCGACGGAGGATGTACTCCCGCTGCTGCTTCTGGGCGCCCGACTCCACGTCCTCACGGATGCGGCGACGGATCTGCAGCTCAGCGAGCCGCTCGCGCTGCAGCCTCAGCGAAAGCTCGAGGCGCTCGACGATGTCGACCGTCTCGAGCAGCTCGACCTTTTCAGCGAAGTTGATGTCCGGCGCATATGCGGAGGTGTCCGCCAGCGCGCCGGCTTCGGTGATCGACCGGACGAAGTCGTGAACGCGTGCGTCCGCGTCACGGAGATCGAGAATCTCCTCGACTACTGCGCGGTACTCGCGCTCGAGCTCGGCGGTCTGGACGCGCGGGGGCTGCTCGTCGGGCCGTTCATCGACCTCGACGCGCAGGCGGCCGTCAGAGCCCGTGTGGGCCGCGCCCGCGATGCCGCGATGCAGGCCGGAGACGGTCACGGCGACAGCGCCGCCGGGCAGTCTCATTGACCCGGTGACCTCGGCCACGGTGCCGACTGCCGCGTACTCACCCTCGTGCACCGGCACGAGGAAGACGCGATCGTCGTCACCCACGTCCACGGTGAGCGTCACCGACATGTTGGGGAAGACGATGTTGTCTTCCAGGGGGATGAGCAAGAGGTTCGACACGCTGGTCTCCTTCGATCTAAGTGTTGTAGTAACTACAACTTTCGAAGTGACCAGTGTATTCCCCGGCCAGGGTGTGCCGCAGAGCCAGGTCTGGAGCCGTTTTCACGCCTGGGCAGCGAGCCGGGCCAGCTCGATCGCGCCGAGGACGCCGGCCCGGTCGCCGAGGGCGGGGCCGACGATGTACTCGTCGAGCCCGTCCGAGAGCTCCGGCCTGGCGATATAGCCGTTCAAGAGCTCGCAGGTGCGGGCGCGGACGAGGGGGAGGAGCGACGGCTGCTTCATCACACCGCCGCCGAGGATCACCCGCTGCGGCGAGACGACGCAGATCACGTTGACGACGCCGAGCGCGAGGTATTCCGCCTCCAGCTCCCAGACCTCGGGCCGGTCGCCGAGCTCTTCGCTCCGCTTGCCCCACCGCTGTGCAACCGCGCTCCCCGATGCGAGGCCCTCGAAGCAGTCGCCGTGGTACGGGCAGCCGCCGGTGAACGGGTCGCGCGCCCGATCGTGCGGGATCAGCATGTGGCCGACCTCGGGGTGGAGGAGACCGTGCACGAGTCGCCCGCCCGCCATCACGCCGCCGCCGATGCCGGTGCCGACGGTGAAGTAACAGAACGTCTCGAGCCCGACCGCGGCGCCCCAGCGGCCCTCGCCGAGCGCAGCCGCGTTCACGTCGGTGTCGAAGGCGACGGGGACGCCGAGCGCGTCGCGCAAAACCGAGACGACGTCGGTGTTCGTCCAGCCGGGCTTGGGCGTCGTCGTGATGCGGCCTGCGCGCAGGTCGATCGGCCCGAACGAGCCGACTCCCACCGCTGAGACGCCGTGCTGCTTGAAGAACTCGGCGGTGCGCGCGAGAGTCTCCGTCGGCGTCGTCGTCGGGAACGTCTCGAGCGCGTGCAGGTCGTCGGGGCCTGTGCCGATACCGCACACCCACTTGGTGCCGCCCGCCTCGACGCCGCCATAGCTCATGCCGCGGTGTCGCCGACGGGCACTTGCCTGCCGCAGGACTCGCGCATGATGAAGTCGGCGGGAAGCACGACGATGCGGCGGCGCTCGGGCACTCGCCCGGCGAGGCGGTCGAGCAGCAGTTGGGTCGCGATCGTCCCGAACGTCTCCGCCGGCTGCGCCATCACGGTGAGGAAGGGAAGAAAGCGCGATGCGTGCTCGATGTCGTCGAAGCAGACGATGGCGAGCTCACGCGGGATGTCGAGGCCGCGCTCGCGCGCCGCTTCGGCGACGCCGACCACGGCGATGTTGTTGACCGAGAAGATCGCAGTCGGTGGGTCGACCAGATCGAGCAGTTTCAGCGTCGCGTCGTGCGCGGCGCGGACGTCGATCGCGCTGGCTTCGAGGATCAACTCGGGACGGAACTGGATGTGCGCCGCTGCGAGCGCTTCCTTGTAACCCTGCAGGCGGTCGCGCGCGGTCGAGACCTCACTCGTCTCGGTGACCATTCCGATGTGCCGGTGCCCGAGCGCGATCAGATGCTCGATCAGTCGCCGCGCACCGCCGACGCTGTCGCCCTGCACCAGGTCGCCGTCGTGCCCGGAAATCGACCGGTCGATGATCACGAACGGGACGTCGTTCTTCTTGAGCACGCGGAGGCTCGGTCGCGACCGGTCGCCGGCCGGGACGATCAGGAGGCCCTCGACCTGGAAGGCGAGCATGTCCTCGAGGTAGCCCCGCTCGCGCTCGAGGTCGCCCTGCGTGTTGCAGAGGATCACGTGGTAGCCGGCGCGCCAGGCGACTTCCTCGGCGCCGCGGACGACGAGCGTGAAGAACGGGTTCGCGACGTCGGGGACGATCACGCCGATCGCGCCGGTCTTGCGGCGGATGAGGCCGCTCGCGAGCCGGTTCGGCACGTAGCCGAGGTCTGCGATCGCCGCATCGACGCGCGTCCGAGCCTCCTCGCTGACCCGGGGGCTGTCGTTGATCACGCGCGAGACGGTCATCGCCGAGACGCCGGCCCGTTCCGCCACCTGCCGCATTGTCACCCGCATACGTCGTGTGCCCTTCGCCGGAGTGCGTGGTACCGATACCACAGTTACTGGACTATAGCGGGGGATTTCCCCTCAGCAAGCCTCTTGACAGTGGTAACTGGCTCTGTTAGTGCTGATCGAGATCGAGTTACCGTTACCACAAATGCACAGGCTTAAGCGCGATGCGTGTGGGTACGACGTCACCACCCCCCACACTCAGAAGGGAGAGAAATGCGTTCTTCTCGTTGGCTCTTGAGTCTCATGGGGGTGCTGACGGTCAGCCTCGCGCTCCTCGCCGGTTTGAGCAGTGCCCGCTCGAATGCGCCGGCCCAGAACACCGCGGCGATCAAGGTCGGCCTGATCACGAAGACCGACACGAACCCCTTCTTCGTGAAGATGAAGCAGGGCGCCCAGAAGCAGGCGAAGGCGCTCGGCGTCACTCTGCTCACCGCCGCCGGCAAGATCGACGGCGATGCCGCAACGCAGATCACGGCGATCGAGAACATGACCAGTGCCGGCGTCAAGGGCATCCTGATCACGCCCAGCAACGACTCGGTGGTGCCCGCGATCAAGAAGGCGCGCGCGAAGGGCGTGCTCGTGATCGCGCTCGACACGGCGCCCAACCCCGCTTCCGCAGTCAACGCCCTCTTCGCGACGAACAACTTCACCGCGGGCGTGCTGATCGGGAAGTACGCAAAGGTGCTCTTCCAGGGGAAGACGCCGAAGATCGCGATGCTCGACCTCTTCCCAGGCCCGTCGGTCGGGTACCTGCGCCACAACGGGTTCCTGAGCGGCTTCGGCGTGCCGGACATCACCCAGCAGGACTCGACGTCGTACAAGACCTCGCCACAGGTCGTCTGCAGCGCCGATACCTCGGGCGACCAGGCAAAGGGTCAGACGGCGATGGAGACATGTCTCCAGAAGAGCCCTGACATCAACCTCGTCTACACGATCAACGAGCCGGCCGCCGCCGGCGCCTACACGGCGCTGAAGAACGCAGGCAAGGCCGGGAATGTCACCGTCGTCTCGATCGACGGCGGCTGCGCGGGTGTCCGCAACGTGCAGGCCGGCGCGATTGCCGCAACATCGCAGCAATACCCGCTGAAGATGGCTTCGCTCGGCGTCAAAGCCGTCGTCGCCTACGCCAAGACCGGCAAGAAGGTGTCCGGCTACACGGACACCGGCGTCAACCTGATCACCGCCAAGCCTGTGGCAGGCGTGCCGTCGAAGGGTGTCGCCTTCGGCCTCGCCAACTGCTGGGGGTAGTAGGCGTTCCTCCCTCCGGAGTCGGGGCGGCTTGACCGCCCCGGCTCCGACTCTTGACGATCAGGACGGGCAGCTTGGAGACGACAACCGCCACCGCAGGCAACGCCCCGCTCGAGCGCGTGCTGCACGCCGGCCGGGCCGTGGCGAGCTACCCGATTGTTGGGCCGTTGGGCGCGTTGCTGCTGGCGATGGTGTTCTTCACGTTCGAGTCCAGTCAGTTCCTCCAAGGCCCGAATCTCTCACTGATCCTGCAGCAGGTCGTCGAGGTCGGCGTGCTCGCGATCGGACAGACGCTGATCATCCTGACCGCGGGCATCGATCTGTCCTGCGGCGCGGTGATGGCGTTCGGGATGATCGTGATGACGAAGCTCGCAGTGCACAGCGGCGTGCCCGCGATCCCCGCGATCCTCCTCGGCATCCTCGCGTGCACGGCCTTCGGCCTCGTGAACGGCCTCTTCGTCACGAAGGTCCGCCTGCCTGCGTTCATCGTCACGCTCGGCACCTTCAACATCGCGATGGCGCTCGTCCACATCTATTCGAACGAAGAGACGATTGCCAACCCGCCGTCCGCGATGACGTTCTTCGGGCGCACGTTCTCGATCGCCGGCACCGACATCACGTATGCGGTCGTCGTGATGCTCGCGCTCTACGGGTTCTTCTGGTTCGTGCTCACGCAGACCAGGTGGGGCAATCACATCTACGCCGTCGGCGACAACCCGGAGGCGACACGGCTCTCCGGCATTCGCACCGACCGGCTGCTGATCTCCGTCTACGTCGTGGCCGGCACGATCTACGGTGTCGCGGCGCTGCTGCTGGTCGCGCGCACGCAGGTCGGCGATCCGAACGCGGGCCAGACCGACAACCTCGACAGCATCACCGCCGTCGTCCTCGGCGGGACGAGCCTCTTCGGCGGGCGGGGCAACGTGATCGGCACCCTCTTCGGCGCGCTGATCGTCGGCGTGTTCCGCAACGGGCTCGTGCTGATGGGCGTCTCGTCCGTCTACCAGATCCTGATCACGGGAATCCTCGTCATCCTGGCCGTTTCGGTCGATCAGTTGACGCACCGGAAGGAGAGCGGATGAGGACCGTGGTCGGCGTAGGCTCGACCGAGCCGTCGAGCACAGTGCCGCTGTTTCAGGCGACGGGGATCGTGAAGCGCTTCGGGCACGTGACGGCGCTGTCGGGCACGGACTTCGAGCTCTACCCGGGCGAGGTGCTCGCCGTGATCGGCGACAACGGCGCCGGCAAGTCGACGCTGATCAAGGTGCTGTCGGGCGCGCTCCAGCCGGACGAGGGTGAGATCCGCCTCGACGGCGAGGTGGTGACGTTCAAGACGCCGCTCGACGCGCGGCGCGCAGGCATCGAGACCGTGTACCAGGATCTCGCGGTCGCGCCCGCGCTCGACATCGCGTCGAACCTCTTCCTCGGCCGCGAGCTCCGCCGCACCGGTCCGCTCGGGCAGGTGTTGCGCATGCTCGACAAGCGCGGGATGCGCAAGGAAGCGACGCGCGCGCTTGCCGAGCTGAACATCGGCGTGCAATCGGTTCGCGCCGCGGTGCAGGACCTCTCGGGCGGCCAGCGCCAGGGGGTGGCCGTCGCGCGCGCCGCGGCGTGGGGAAGGCGTGTCGTGATCATGGACGAGCCCACCGCCGCGCTCGGTGTCAAGGAAACGGCTCAGGTCGTCGAGTTGATCAAGCGGGTGCGCCAACGCGGCTTGCCGGTGATCCTGATCAGCCACGACATGCCACACGTGTTCGAGCTTGCTGACCGCATCCACATCATGCGCCTCGGCAAGCGCGCAGCGGTCGTCACACCGCAGTCGCACACGATGCAAGAAGCGGTCGCGATCATGACCGGGGCCGTCGCCGCGTAACGCTCAGTCGAGGTCGGGCCGACGCGTTCCGCGACGAGCGAGGGCCTCCGCGACGAGCTTGGCGAACGCGGGTGGGTCGAACGGCTTCGTCACGTACGCGAGTGCGCCGAGCGAACGAGCGCAGGCCTCGTTGGTGGCGTCGTGCTCCCCGCTGAGGAAGATGAGCGGGATTCGAGCCGTGCTCTCGTCGCGGCGGAGCGCCGCGGCGAGCTCGAACCCGTTCAGCCCGGGCATCGCAACATCGGTCACCACGAGATCCGGGGTCTCGAGGCGGGCGCGGGCGAGCCCCCGGTGTCCGTCTTCGGCCTCCAGGACCTCGAGTCCCTCGAGGAGCAGATTGATCGAGCAGAGCGCGCGTGAGTTGGAGTCGTCGTCCACGACCAGTACGCGCGGGGACTTGGTAGTCATCGTCGTCCTCCCTCATTCTCGAGCGTCACGCCGACCAACACGTTCTGGCCAATCGATCGCTCCGACCTGCGCTGCTGAGGACGGACGGTTTCGCAACCAGTTTTCTAGGGCTGCGGGGGAGTTGCTGCTGCCTCTGGTTGAGGCGTCGCAGAGATAAGCATAGCCTTAGGGACATTTGGCTGACGAAATTCTCCACCTACGCGTCCTGATCGCGAACGAGCGCCGCGACCGGCTCGAATTGCTCGCTCAGGTCGTTTCCGGCCTGGGGCACGAGGTGATTGCGCGCTCGATCGACGTCAGGGAAGTCGGCGCGGTGACCGCGCGCGAGCGCCCCGATGTCGCGCTGGTCGGGCTTGGTCTCTCATCTGACCATGCGTTGACGCTGATTGCGGAGATCGTCCACGAGGCGCATTGCCCCGTCATTGCTCTGCTTTCGGCGAAGGATCCCGCGTACGTCAGGGAAGCCGCGAAGCGTGGCGTCTTCGCGTACATCGTCGATACGACCCCTGAAGAGCTGCAGAGTGCGATCGACGTGACGCTCCAGCGCTTCACCGAGTACCACAACTTGCAAGGCGCATTTGGGCGCCGTGCGGTGATCGAACAGGCCAAGGGCATCCTGATGGCCCGCCATTCGCTGAACGCCGACAAAGCGTTCGAGATGCTGCGCGAGCATTCCCAGCGCAGCGGCCAGCGACTCGCGGACGTGGCCGCGGCGATCGTCGACAGCCACCTGTTGCTCGTGCCGCCCACGCCAGTATCCGAATAGGCAGCGCCGGCGTTGTAGCCATGGCGCCGCAAATGACGCGGTGCCTCTGAAGCCCTTCCTCAAGCAGAGAGGTCGGAGCAAACCGGGCGACGGGCAATCGTCGTGACCGGTTCCACGCTCGGCTAGAGGGAAGGACCTTATGAACTTCTTTGATCGCGGACCACGTGCGAAACGCCTGCGTCGAAACCCAACGACGGCGCTCGGACTACTCGTCCTTGCATCGCTTCTTGCTTTGACACTCGCGCGCGCGTCCGGGGCGGCGGCAACAACCGTTCCGCTCGGGACAGCGGGCTCGTTCGCCGTCCTTGCAGGAGCAGGCATTTCGAATACCGGGCCGACCACGGTCAACGGTGACGTCGGTACTTACCCGACGATCACGATGACCGGGACCAGCTCGATGACGGTCAACGGCACGAACCACGCGTCGGACGGTGTGACGCAGCAGGCCCAGGCGGATCTCGTGGGCGCCTACAACAACGCCGCAGCGCAGGGGCCGACCAACCCGATCGTCGCTGATCTCGGCGGGCAGTCGTTGACTCCGGGTGTCTACAACTCGGCGTCGTCGATCGGCCTGACGGGGGCGCTGACACTCAATGGTGGCGGTGACCCGAACGCGGTCTTCGTCTTCCAGGCGGGCTCCGCACTCACCACCGCATCCGCGAGCTCGGTCGTGCTGATCAACGGCGCCCAGGCCTGCAACGTCTTCTGGCAGATCACGAGCTCCGCAACGCTCGGCACCGGCTCGACGTTCCGCGGAACGCTGATCGCGTTACAGAGCGTCACCGTCACGACCGGTGTCACCGTCGACGGCCGGGTGCTCGCGCGTAACGGGGCTGTGACTCTCGACA